>NZ_JAPNMC010000001.1:0-525196 GCF_026627565.1 Enterobacter cloacae complex sp. 2022EL-00788
TGATGTGGCTGGCAGGTTACAGGGCAGAAAGGCAGTGTTTACACTGGCACTATCAGGCAAGCAGCATCAGGCACAGACGGGTTCTGTCATACCTGAGTCTGGCAGAAGAAGTCATCCGGCATGAGCCCGGGAAAGTAAGACGCCTGAATATAGTTAACGAGATGAAAAAGCTGGGAAAAGAGTACAGTAATATGGTCATGGTGGTATGACCATATTACTGGGGATCCCTCAGCCCTGTGGGAGAGGGGTGGGGGTGAGGGCAACAGGCCGCAGAGATCTTATTTTGTCGGGTGGCGGCTTCGCCTTACCCGACCTAAAAGTCACTCCGGTTTTCTCCCTCTCCCACGGGGAGAGGGAGCAACCACTAAAAACGGCAATCGAAGATTGCCGTTTTGCTTTTACCTAGCCCTTCATCCACGCCCGTATCCCGTCCAGGAACATCTGCGTCGCCATCATCACCAGAATCAGCCCCATCAGACGCTCCAGCGCGTTCACCCCTTTTTCGCCCAGCAGGCGCAGGAACAGCGACGACTGCAGCAGAATAATGAACGTTCCGCCCCAGGCGATCAGCAGGGCAATGACCAGGTGGCTCATCTGATTCGGGTACTGATGCGACAGCAGCATCAATGTGGCCAGAATCGTCGGCCCGGCAACCAGGGGAATCGCCAGCGGCACGATAAACGGCTCTTCACCCGCAGGCAGGCCGCTGCTGCTGCCTTCCGCGCTCGGGAAAATCATCTTAATGGCAATCAGGAACAGAATAATCCCGCCGGAAATCGAAACCGTTTCAGCGCGCAAGTTCAGGAACGCGAGGATTTTTTCACCGGCGAACAGGAAGATGAACATCACCACCAGGGCGATGAGCAGCTCGCGGATCATGATCGCCCGGCGGCGCTTCGGCTCGGTGTGTTTCAGCACCGACATGAAGATCGGCAGGTTTCCGAGTGGATCCATAATCAGGATCAATAAAACCGCGGCGGAAATGATTTCACTCATCTTTAAATTATCCCTGAGTCTTAGTAGTGTTATTCCGATGATTAGCACTTTTTCTGATAGCCGGGCAATCATCGATTAATTTCGCTTGCGACTTTGGCAGCATTTTGTAATGTGAAGCATATCCCAGTTCAATACTGGCTTGCACAATCAGCACACACCCCTTGCAGGAAAAAAATGCTATGAAAAACGTTGGTTTTATCGGCTGGCGCGGTATGGTCGGCTCTGTACTCATGCAACGCATGGTTGAAGAGCGCGATTTCGACGCCATCCGCCCGGTCTTCTTCTCTACTTCACAGCTCGGCCAGGCTGCACCGTCCTTTGGTGGTACCACAGGCACGTTGCAGGATGCTTACGATCTGGAAGCGCTGAAGGCACTCGACATTATTGTGACCTGCCAGGGCGGCGATTATACCAACGATATTTATCCGAAGCTGCGCGAAAGCGGCTGGCAGGGCTACTGGATTGACGCGGCCTCTTCGCTTCGCATGAAAGACGATGCCATCATCATTCTCGACCCGGTTAACCAGGACGTCATCACCGACGGCCTGAATAACGGCGTGAAAACCTTTGTCGGCGGTAACTGCACCGTCAGCCTGATGCTGATGTCCCTCGGCGGCCTGTTCGCCCAGGATCTGGTGGAGTGGGTTTCCGTGGCGACCTACCAGGCGGCATCCGGCGGCGGCGCGCGCCATATGCGCGAGCTGCTGACGCAGATGGGCCAGCTGCACCAGAGCGTCGCGACCGAGCTGGCCGACCCGGCTTCCGCGATTCTGGACATCGAGCGCAAAGTCACCCAGCTGACCCGCAGCGGCGAGCTGCCGGTCGATAACTTTGGCGTACCGCTGGCCGGCGGTCTGATCCCGTGGATCGACAAACAGCTGGATAACGGCCAGACCCGCGAAGAGTGGAAGGGCCAGGCTGAGACCAACAAAATCCTCGCTACCGCGAACACCATTCCGGTTGACGGCCTGTGCGTGCGTATCGGCGCGCTGCGCTGCCACAGCCAGGCCTTCACCATTAAACTGAAAAAAGATGTGTCTATTCCGACCGTGGAAGAGCTGCTCGCCGCACACAACCCGTGGGCGAAAGTGGTGCCAAACGATCGTGATATCACCATGCGCGAGCTGACTCCGGCAGCCGTCACCGGCACGCTGACCACGCCGGTTGGCCGTCTGCGTAAGCTGAACATGGGCCCGGAGTACCTCTCCGCGTTCACCGTTGGCGACCAGCTGCTGTGGGGTGCCGCCGAGCCGCTGCGCCGCATGCTGCGCCAGCTGGCGTAATACTTTGTTAAACATGGGGGGTGATTATCGCCCCCCTTTTTGTGCGTACTACATGGAGTAAAACGCAGATGTCTTATTTTTTATCAGGAGGAACCTCGTCGTTGGCTATGCTTTAAGGAAGATTTATTTCTCACCTGAGGGTAGGACGGAGCAGAGAGGATGAGCTGCACCGTTTAGGTCACATTAAAAGTCGTCCCGGAGCGAGTAAAAAGGGCGACATAAAAAAACAGGATGAATACCATGTCCGATCGTATTTCGAGAGACGTGATTAATGCGCTTATTGCGGGTCATTTTGCCGACCCCTTTTCTGTGCTAGGGATGCACCGTACAGAGGCCGGGCTGGAAGTTCGCGCGCTGTTACCGGATGCAACAGAAGTATGGGTTATCGAACCCAAAACCGGCCGCAAGGTGGGTAATCTGGAATGCCTCGACTCGCGTGGCTTCTTCTCAGGCGTCATGCCTCGTCGTAAAAACCCCTTTCGTTATCAGCTTGCCGTCATCTGGCACGGTCAGCAGAACCTGATTGACGACCCCTATAGCTTTGGTCCGCTCTTAAAAGAGATGGATGCCTGGCTGCTGTCCGAAGGCACCCATCTGCGGCCTTATGAAACGCTGGGTGCCCATGCGGATACCATGGATGGTATTACCGGCACGCGGTTTGCCGTATGGGCGCCAAACGCCCGGCGCGTCTCCGTCGTCGGGCAGTTCAACTACTGGGACGGCCGCCGCCACCCCATGCGCCTGCGCCGGGAAACCGGCATCTGGGAGCTGTTTATCCCCGGGGCGCATAACGGTCAGCTCTACAAGTTTGAGATGATCGATGCCAACGGCAAGCTGCGTATTAAATCTGACCCGTACGCCTTTGAAGCGGAGCTGCGCCCGAATACCGCCTCTCTTATTTGCGGCCTGCCGGAGAAGGTGGTCCAGACGGAGGAGCGCAAGCAGGCTAACCGCTTCGACGCGCCAATCTCCGTTTATGAGGTGCATCTCGGCTCCTGGCGCCGCCACACCGATGACAACTTCTGGCTGAGCTATCGCGAGCTGGCTGACCAGCTGGTACCGTACGCCAAATGGATGGGCTTTACCCATCTGGAGCTGCTGCCGATCAACGAACACCCCTTCGACGGGAGCTGGGGCTATCAGCCCACCGGAATGTACGCGCCTACCCGCCGCTTCGGCACGCGCGATGACTTCCGCTATTTCGTTGATGCCGCGCACGCCGCTGGCCTGAACGTCATTCTCGACTGGGTGCCGGGCCACTTCCCGTCGGATGATTTTGCGCTGGCCGAGTTCGACGGCACGAAGCTGTACGAGCACAGCGACCCGCGCGAAGGCTATCACCAGGACTGGAATACGCTGATCTACAACTACGGGCGGCGTGAGGTAGCGAACTACCTGGTCGGGAACGCGCTCTACTGGATCGAGCGCTTCGGCATTGATGCCCTGCGCGTGGATGCGGTGGCGTCGATGATCTATCGCGACTATAGCCGCAAAGAGGGCGAGTGGATCCCGAACGAGTATGGCGGTCGCGAGAACCTGGAAGCGATTGAGTTTCTGCGCAACACCAACCGCATTATCGGCGAGCAGGTCGACGGTGCCGTGACCATGGCGGAAGAGTCCACCGACTTCCCGGGCGTTTCGCGTCCGCCGTCAACGGGCGGCCTGGGCTTCTGGTACAAGTGGAACCTTGGCTGGATGCACGACACGCTCGACTACATGAAGCTCGACCCGGTTTATCGTCAGTATCATCACGACAAGCTCACCTTCGGGCTGCTCTACAACTACACCGAAAACTTCATGCTGCCGCTGTCGCACGATGAAGTGGTGCACGGCAAAAAATCCATTCTCGACCGCATGCCGGGCGACGCGTGGCAGAAGTTTGCCAACCTGCGCGCCTACTACGGCTGGATGTTTGCCTTCCCGGGCAAAAAGCTGCTGTTTATGGGCAACGAGTTTGCCCAGGGGCGCGAGTGGAACCACGACTCCAGCCTCGACTGGCATCTGCTGGAAGGCGCTGACAACTGGCACCACGGCGTGCAGCGTCTGGTCCGCGATCTGAACCTGACCTACCGGCATCACAAAGCGCTGCACGAGCTGGACTTCGATCCGTATGGCTTTGAGTGGCTGGTGGTGGACGACCACGCGCGCTCGGTGTTCGTCTTTGTGCGTCGTGACAAAGCGGGTAACGAGATCGTCGTTGCCAGCAACTTCACGCCGGTGCCGCGTGAGCACTACCGCTTCGGCATTAACCAGCCGGGCAAATGGCGCGAAATTCTCAATACCGACTCCATGCACTACCACGGCAGCAACGCCGGTAACGGTGGCCTGGTGCAGAGCGACGCCATCGAAAGCCACGGTCGTCCGAACTCCCTCAGCCTGACGCTGCCGCCGCTTAGCACCATCTGGCTGGTGCGGGAGGGAGAATGACGCAGCTTACGGCAGGTAAACCCGAACCGCTCGGGGCGAGTTTTGACGGAAAGGGGGTGAACTTCACGCTCTTTTCTGCTCACGCGGAGCGGGTGGAACTCTGTGTGTTTGACGGGGAAGGTAACGAGCATCGTTACGATTTACCGGCGCGCACGGGAGATACCTGGCATGGCTACCTGGCCGGAGGACGGCCGGGGATGCACTACGGTTTTCGCGTTCACGGCCCCTGGGCGCCTTCTCAGGGGCACTGGTTTAACCCGGCGAAGCTGCTGATTGACCCGTGTGCCCACCGCGTGGACGGCGAGTTTAAAGACGACCCGCTGTTCCACGTCGGCTACGGTGAACCCGACCACCGCGACAGCGCGTCCGTCGCGCCCAAAAGCGTGGTGGTGCACGATCTCTACGACTGGGAAGACGATGCCCCACCGCACACGCCGTGGGGCAATACCGTCATTTATGAAGCTCACGTCAAAGGGCTGACGTATCTGCACCCGTCGATCCCGAAAGAGATGCGCGGCACCTATAAGGCGCTTGGGCATCCGACGATGGTCGCCTACCTGAAGCAGCTGGGCATTACCGCGCTGGAGCTGCTGCCGGTGGCGCATTTCGCCAGCGAGCCGCGCCTTCAGCGTCTTGGGTTAAGCAACTACTGGGGCTACAACCCGCTGGCGATGTTCGCCCTTGACCCGCGCTACGCGGTGCATCCGGAGAAGGCGCGGGATGAGTTTCGCGACGCGGTGAAGGCGCTTCACGCGGCGGGAATTGAGGTCATTCTCGACGTGGTGTTAAACCACAGCGCGGAAAGCGATCTGGACGGCCCGACGCTCTCACAGCGCGGAATCGATAACCGTAGCTATTATTGGATCAGGGAAGACGGCGACTACGAGAACTGGACCGGCTGTGGTAACACCCTCAACCTTAGCCATCCGGCAGTCACGCATTACGCGTACGAGTGCCTGAAGTACTGGGTTGAGACGTTCCACGTGGACGGCTTTCGTTTTGACCTGGCGCCGGTGATGGGGCGAACTCCGGCATTCAGCCAGCAGGCGCCGCTGTTTGAGGCGATAAAAAACTGCCCGGTACTTTCACAGGTGAAGCTCATCGCGGAGCCGTGGGATATCGGCGAGGGCGGTTACCAGGTGGGGAACTTCCCGCCGCTGTTTGCCGAGTGGAACGACCACTTCCGCGACGCCGTCCGCCGCTTCTGGCTGGCGCGCGATCTGTCGCTGGGAGAGTTCGCCAGCCGCTTTGCCGGCTCCAGCGATCTCTTTAAGCGTGACGGAAAACGTCCGTCGGCCACCGTCAATCTGGTGACGGCGCACGACGGTTTCACGCTGCGCGACTGCGTTTGTTTCAATCAGAAACACAATGAGGCAAACGGCGAGGAGAATCGCGATGGCACTAACAATAACCATAGCTTCAATCATGGTATAGAAGGGTTAGGCGGAAGTCTGGACGTGATCGAGCGGCGACGCGCCAGCGTTCATGCGCTGCTGACGACGCTTTTGCTGTCGCAGGGCACGCCGATGCTGCTGGCGGGCGATGAGCACGGCCATAGCCAGCACGGCAACAACAACGCCTATTGCCAGGACAATACCCTGACCTGGCTCGACTGGGGAGAAGCGAACAGCGGGTTGATCCATTTCACCGCGGCGCTGATCCATCTTCGCCAGCACATTCCCGCGCTTACCGCCGATCGCTGGTGGGAAGAAGGCGACGGCAACGTTCGCTGGCTGAATCAAGACGCGCAACCGTTAAGCGCGCAAGAGTGGCAACACGGCGTACCGCGCCTGCAGATCCTGCTTTCGGATCGCTGGCTGGTCACGCTCAACGCGACGGATGACGTCGCAGAGATTGTTTTACCTGACGGGGAATGGCGAGCCGTTCCTCCCTTTGCCGGAGCGGATAATCCGGTAGTTATGGCTGTCTGGCACGGGCCTGCGCACGGAGTGTGCGTATTCCAAAGATGATAAAAAAGGAGTTAGTCATGGTTAGATTAGAGAAGAACGATCCGTTAATGTTGGCACGCCAGCTACCATTAAAAACAGTTGCCCTGATACTCGCGGGCGGGCGCGGTACCCGTCTGAAAGATTTGACCATCAAGCGCGCCAAGCCGGCGGTTCACTTTGGTGGTAAGTTTCGTATTATCGATTTTGCACTCTCCAACTGCCTGAACTCAGGCATTCGCCGCATTGGCGTCATTACGCAGTATCAGTCGCACACGCTGGTGCAACACATTCAGCGCGGCTGGTCATTCTTCAGCGAAGAGATGAACGAGTTTGTCGATCTGCTTCCCGCTCAGCAGCGCGTTCACGGGGAAAACTGGTACCGCGGCACGGCGGATGCCGTAACCCAAAACCTCGACATCATTCGCCGCTACAACGCGGAATACATCGTGATCCTCGCGGGTGACCACATCTACAAGCAGGATTACTCCCACATGCTGATCGACCATGTGGAAAAAGGGGCGCGATGCACCGTGGCGTGTTTGCCCGTGCCCGTTGCTGAAGCAACCGCCTTTGGCGTGATGCACGTGGATGCGGACGACAAGATTATCGACTTTGTCGAAAAGCCGTCGAACCCGCCAACCATGCCGGGGGACGACACCAAATCGCTCGCCAGCATGGGGATCTATGTCTTTGATGCAGATTATCTTTATGAGCTGCTGGAAGAAGACGACAAAGACGAAAACTCAAGCCACGATTTCGGCAAAGACATTATTCCGAAAATCACCAAAGCTGGCATGGCGTATGCACACCCTTTCCCGCTGTCCTGCGTGCAGTCCGATCCTAATGCGGAACCTTACTGGCGCGACGTGGGAACCCTGGAAGCGTACTGGAAAGCCAACCTCGATCTGGCGTCCGTAACGCCCGAGCTGGACATGTACGACCAGAACTGGCCGATTCGCACCCATATGGAATCGCTGCCGCCCGCGAAGTTCGTGCAGGACCGTTCCGGCAGCCACGGCATGACGCTGAACTCGCTGGTTTCTGGCGGGTGCATTATTTCCGGTTCGGTGGTGGTGCAGTCCGTGCTGTTCCCGCGCGTGCGTATAAACTCATTCTGTAATATCGATTCGGCCGTTCTGCTGCCGGATGTCTGGGTAGGGCGCTCGTGTCGTCTGCGTCGTTGCGTAATCGACCGTGCCTGCGTCATTCCTGAAGGGATGGTGATTGGCGAAAACGCGGAAGAAGATGCGCGTCGTTTCTACCGTTCGGAAGAGGGGATCGTGTTAGTAACACGGGAAATGTTGCGGAAGCTGCAAATCAAACAGGAGCGATGATGCAGGTTTTACACGTATGTTCTGAGATGTTCCCGTTGTTAAAAACGGGCGGACTGGCGGATGTTCTTGGGGCACTACCGGCGGCGCAAATTGCCGGAGGGGTAGATACCCGCGTGTTGTTGCCCGCTTTTCCGGATATCCGACGCGGTATTCCTGATGCAAAGGTTGTTAGCCGCCGTGAAACCTTCGCGGGACGTATCACCCTGCTGTTTGGACACTACAATGGCGTAGGGATTTACCTGATTGATGCGCCGCATTTATACAACCGACCGGGCAGCCCGTATCACGATACCAACCTGTTCGCCTATACCGACAACGTGCTGCGCTTTGCGCTGCTCGGCTGGGTGGGCGCAGAGATGGCGGTCGGGCTGGATCCGTTCTGGCGTCCTGACGTGGTACACGCGCACGACTGGCATGCCGGGCTTGCGCCCGCGTATCTGGCGGCGAAAGGCCATCCGGCCAGGTCGGTGTTTACGGTGCACAACCTGGCGTATCAGGGCATGTATTACGCCCATCATATGAATGACATCGATCTGCCATGGTCGTTCTTTAACATGCACGGGCTGGAGTTTAACGGGCAGATTTCGTTCCTGAAGGCGGGGCTGTACTACGCCGACCACATTACGGCGGTAAGCCCCACCTATGCGCGAGAAATCACCCAGCCGGAGTTTGGCTACGGCATGGAAGGCCTGCTGCAGCAGCGCCATCGTGAAGGTCGCCTGTCGGGGATCCTGAACGGCGTGGATGAGCAGATCTGGAATCCGGAAACCGATCTTCTGCTGGCGGCGCGCTACGGGCGCGACTCGGTGGAAGATAAAGCGGAAAACAAGCGTCAGCTACAGATTGCGATGGGGCTGAAGGTCAACGACAAGGTGCCGCTGTTTGCGG
This sequence comes from Enterobacter cloacae complex sp. 2022EL-00788, assembly GCF_026627565.1. Lineage (NCBI taxonomy): Bacteria > Pseudomonadati > Pseudomonadota > Gammaproteobacteria > Enterobacterales > Enterobacteriaceae > Enterobacter > Enterobacter cloacae complex sp. 2022EL-00788. The sequence continues at coordinate 8,878 of NZ_JAPNMC010000001.1, forward strand.
TGGTCAGCCGCCTGACCAGCCAGAAAGGGCTGGATCTGGTGCTGGAGGCGCTGCCGGGGCTACTTGAGCAGGGCGGCCAGCTGGCGCTGCTCGGCGCGGGCGACCCGGTGTTGCAGGAAGGCTTCCTGGCGGCCGCGGCGGAACATCCGGGGCAGGTGGGCGTACAGATTGGCTATCACGAAGCGTTTTCCCACCGCATCATGGGCGGCGCGGACGTCATTCTGGTACCGAGCCGATTCGAACCCTGCGGCCTGACGCAGCTCTATGGCCTGAAATACGGCACGCTGCCGCTGGTGCGGCGCACGGGCGGGCTGGCGGATACGGTGTCGGATAGTTCTCTGGAGAACCTGGCGGACGGTATCGCCAGCGGGTTCGTCTTTGAGGACAGTAATGCCTGGTCGCTGCTTCGCGCGATCCGGCGCGCTTTCGTCTTGTGGTCCCGTCCATCTCTCTGGCGTTACGTGCAGCGTCAGGCGATGTCCATGGACTTTGGCTGGCACGTTGCGGCGCAGTCCTACCGCGACCTTTATCAACGCTTGATGTAACGAGGCGAAGTTACTGATATGAATGCTCCATTTAGCTACTCTTCACCCACGCTCAGCGTTGAGGCGTTAAAGCACTCCATCGCCTATAAGCTGATGTTTACCATCGGAAAAGATCCCGTTATTGCCAACAAGCACGAATGGCTGAACGCCACGCTGTTTGCGGTGCGGGACCGTATGGTCGAACGCTGGCTGCGCTCCAACCGCGCCCAGCTGTCGCAGGAGACGCGACAGGTGTACTACCTGTCGATGGAATTTCTGATTGGCCGCACCCTCTCCAACGCGCTGCTGTCGCTCGGTATTTACGACGACGTTAAAAACGCGCTGGAAGAGATGGGGCTGGATTTAGAAGAGCTGATTGACGAAGAGAACGACCCGGGGCTGGGTAACGGCGGTCTCGGGCGTCTTGCCGCCTGCTTCCTTGATTCGCTGGCGACGCTGGCGCTGCCGGGACGCGGGTACGGTATTCGCTACGACTACGGCATGTTCAAGCAGAACATCGTTGATGGCCGTCAGAAAGAGTCGCCGGACTACTGGCTGGAATACGGTAACCCGTGGGAGTTCAAGCGCCACAATACGCGCTATAAGGTGCGTTTTGGCGGGCGCATACAGCAGGAAGGGAAAAAATCCCGCTGGGTGGAAACCGAAGAGATCCTCGCCGTTGCCTATGACCAGATCATCCCCGGCTACGACACCGACGCGACCAATACGCTGCGTCTGTGGAACGCGCAGGCCAGTAGCGAGATCAACCTGGGTAAATTTAACCAGGGCGATTACTTCGCGGCGGTGGAAGATAAAAACCACTCCGAGAACGTCTCCCGCGTGCTCTACCCGGATGACTCGACCTATTCGGGCCGCGAGCTGCGCCTGCGTCAGGAGTATTTCCTCGTCTCGGCAACGATTCAGGATATCCTCAGCCGTCACTATCAGCTGCACAAAACCTACGCGAATCTGGCAGAGAAAACCGCTATTCACCTCAACGACACCCATCCGGTGCTGTCGATCCCCGAGCTGATGCGCCTGCTGATTGACGAGCATAAGTTCAGCTGGGATGACGCGTTTGAAGTGACCTGTCAGGTGTTCTCGTACACCAACCACACGCTGATGAGCGAAGCGCTGGAGACGTGGCCGGTGGACATGCTCGGCAAAATTCTGCCGCGCCACCTGCAGATCATCTTCGAGATCAACGACTACTTCCTCAAGACCCTGCAGGAGCAGTATCCGAACGATACCGGCTTGCTGAGCCGCGCCTCGATCATTGATGAATCCAACGGCCGTCGCGTACGCATGGCCTGGCTGGCGGTGGTGATCAGCCACAAGGTGAACGGGGTGTCAGAGCTGCACTCGAACCTGATGGTGCAGTCGCTGTTCGCGGACTTCGCGAAGATCTTCCCGACGCGTTTCTGCAACGTGACCAACGGCGTTACGCCGCGCCGCTGGCTGGCGCTGGCGAACCAGCCGCTCTCCGACGTGCTGGATGAGAACATTGGCCGCACCTGGCGCACCGATTTGAGCCAGCTGAGCGAGCTTGAGCAGCACATTGATTTCCCGACGGTGAACAAAGCCGTGCGGGAAGCCAAGCTGCTGAACAAAAAGCGTCTGGCAGTCTGGCTGGCGATGCACCTCAACGTGGTCGCCAATCCGAAAGCGCTGTTCGACGTGCAGATCAAGCGTATCCACGAGTACAAGCGTCAGCTGATGAACGTGCTGCACGTTATTACCCACTACAACCGCATCAAGGCCGATCCGACGGCGGAGTGGGTGCCGCGCGTGAAAATCTTTGCCGGCAAGGCGGCGTCCGCCTACTACATGGCGAAGCACATCATTCACCTCATCAACGATGTGGCGAAGGTCGTCAACCACGATCCGGACATCGGCGACAGGCTGAAGGTGGTGTTTATCCCGAACTACAGCGTGAGTCTGGCGCAGCTGATTATTCCGGCGGCGGATCTCTCTGAGCAGATTTCCACGGCGGGAACGGAAGCGTCCGGCACCAGCAACATGAAGTTTGCCCTGAACGGCGCGCTGACCATCGGCACGCTGGACGGCGCCAACGTTGAGATGCTGGACCACGTGGGGGCGGAGAATATCTTTATCTTCGGCAATACGGCGGAAGAGGTGGAGGCGCTTCGCAAGAAGGGCTACTCGCCGCGCGAGTATTACGAAGAGGATGAGGAGTTACGCCAGGTGCTGACGCAAATCGCTACCGGGGTATTTAATCCTGAGGAGCCCGGCCGCTACCGTGACCTGGTGGATTCGCTGATTAACTTTGGCGACCACTATCAGGTGCTGGCGGATTACCGCAGCTACGTGGATTGTCAGGATAAGGTGGACGAGCTGTACCGTCATCAGGAGAAGTGGACCAGCGCCGCGATGCATAACATCGCCAACATGGGTTACTTCTCGTCGGACAGAACCATCAAGGAGTATGCCGAGAATATCTGGCATATCGATCCGGTGCGGCTATAAAAGCAAAGCGGCAACCCTGGTTGCCGATTTAAGCGTTTGTTACCTCTCCCCGAAGGGGAGAGGGTTAGGGTGAGGGGGACAGCCCGCACCGATCGCATCAAGACGCCAACGACAGCTCACGCTTTCCCGCATGCTGCGCCAGCCACTGCGCCACGCGAGACTGCTGCTCGGCGTTGAGCCACATCCCTTCTTTCGTACGGCGCCAGATGGCATCTTCCAGGCGGCGAACCCACTCGTGTTCAACCAGGTAGCGCAGCTCCGCTTCGTACAGCTCGTGGCCGAAATGCTCGCCCAGATCGGCAAGCGCTTTCGCGTCGCCCAGGAACAGCTCGGTATTGCTGCCGTAGGTGCGGGCATAGTGGCGCGCCATACCTTCGGTGATGAAAGGGTAGCGACGGCGCAGCTTCGCGGCGTAATCGTCGCGGTTTCCGCCGATATCACCGCCAGGCAGCACCGCCTCTTTGGTCCACGCCGGGCCAATGCCTTTATAGTACGGCGCCAGTTTTTCCAGCGCGTGCTCGGCCAGCTTGCGGTAAGTGGTAAGTTTGCCGCCAAAGACTGACAGCAGCGGCGCCTGACCGCCTTCGTCGTGGATATCGAGCGTGTAGTCGCGGGTGATCGCCTGCGGTGAATCAGACTCGTCATCGCACAGCGGACGCACGCCGGAGTAAGTCCAGACCACGTCATCGCGCGCAAGCTGCTTTTTAAAGTGCGCGTTATACACCTTCAGCAGGTAGCTGACCTCGCTCTCGTCGATCTCCACGTTTTTCGGATCGCCCTTGTACTCCACGTCGGTGGTGCCGATGATGGAGAACTCGTCCATCCACGGGATCACAAACACGATGCGCTTGTCTTCGTTTTGCAGAATGTAGGCCTGCTTCTGGGTATGCACGCGCGGCACCACGATGTGGCTGCCCTTAATCAGGCGGATGCCGTACGGTGAAGGCAGGTGCATGCCGTCGTCGAAGAACTGTTTCACCCACGGGCCGGTGGCGTTCACCAGGCCGCGCGCTTTCCAGCTGAACTTCTCGCCGGTATCCACGTCTTCCGCTTCCACGATCCACAGGCCGTTTTCACGACGCGCGGCGGTCGCGCGGGTGCGGGTTTTCACCTCGCCGCCTTTCTTCTCAACCATCTGCGCGTTAGCCAGAACCAGACGCGCATCGTCAACCCAGCAGTCGGAATATTCGAAACCGCGCACGATTTCAGGCTTAAGGACCGATTCTGAGCCAAAACGCAAACCGTTCGAACCCGGCAGGCTGGTGCGTTTGCCGAGATGATCGTACATAAACAGGCCAATGCGGATCATCCACGCCGGACGCAGGTGCGGGCGGTGGGGCAGGCGGAAGCGCATCGGGATTGCCAGATGCGGCGCCATCTTCAGCAGCACTTCGCGTTCGGCCAGCGCTTCGCTGACCAGGCGGAATTCGTAGTGTTCCAGGTAGCGCAGGCCACCGTGGATCAGCTTGGAGCTGGCGGACGACGTCGCGCAGGCGAGATCGTTAGCTTCCAGCATCAGCACGGATAAACCGCGTCCTGCGGCGTCGACCGCAATACCGGCACCGTTGATGCCACCGCCTATCACAATCAGATCTTTGGTTTCCATAACACCCTCATGCACTTTCGTTAAAGCTCAAAAATGTTCGATATCGCTCATAATAGCAAAGGAACGCGCTTTTGGTAACATCAAAAAAACAATTTAGAGTGATATGGATAACATAATGGCGTTTACCCGCCGCCAGGACGTACACTACGGGGTAAAATAGTGCGACTAACTTTTCTCCCTCTCCCCGTGGGAGAGGGCTGGGGTGAGGGCATCAGAGCGCACCCAACCTGAACAACAGAAAGAGAACACCATGGATCAGTTTGAATGTATTAACGTAGAAGAAGCCCATCAGAAGATGCATCAGGGAACAGCGGTGCTGGTGGATATCCGCGATCCGCAGAGCTTTGCGATGGGCCACACCCCGGGCGCGTTCCATCTGACCAACGACACGCTGGGGGCGTTTATGCGCGATAACGACTTCGAAACCCCGGTGATGGTCATGTGCTACCACGGCAACAGCAGTAAAGGCGCGGCCCAGTATCTGATCCAGCAGGGCTACGATGCGGTATACAGCGTCGACGGCGGCTTCGACGCCTGGCATCGTCATTTCCCGGCAGAAGTTGAATACGCGTTCGAGCGCTGATCCCGCTATACTGTCCCCTTTTGTGTGGAAATAAGCGACCGCTGCCCATGTTGATGATCACCTCTTTTAGCAACCCGCGCGTCGCCCAGGCGTTTGTCGACTATATGGCGACGCAGGGCATTATCCTGACTATTCAGCAGCATACGCAAACGGACGTCTGGCTGGCGGATGAAAGCCAGGCCGATCGCGTTAACGCCGAGCTGGCGCGCTTCCTGGAAAATCCTGGCGACCCTCGCTATCTGGCGGCAAGCTGGCAGTCCGGCCATACCGGCAGCGGACTGCATTATCAGCGTTTTCCGTTCCTTGCCACGATCCGCGAGCGCGCAGGCCCGTTTACCCTGCTGCTGATGGCGGCCTGTATCCTCGTTTTCATTATTATGAACGTGGTGGGCGACCAGAGCGTGATGCTGGCCCTGGCGTGGCCGTACGATCCCTCCCTCGAGTTTGACGTCTGGCGCTACGTCTCCCATGCGCTGATGCACTTCTCGGTAATGCATATTCTCTTTAACCTGCTGTGGTGGTGGTATCTCGGCGGCGCGGTGGAGAAGCGGCTCGGCAGCGGCAAGCTGATTGTAATCACCATCATTAGCGCCCTGCTGAGCGGCTACGTGCAGCACAAATTCAGCGGCCCGTGGTTTGGCGGGTTATCCGGCGTGGTGTACGCCCTGATGGGTTACGCCTGGCTCAGAGGCGAGCGCGACCCGGATAGCGGCATCTATTTACAACGCGGCTTAATAACCTTTGCGTTAATATGGCTTATTGCCGGATGGTTCGATCTGTTTGGTATGTCTATCGCCAACGGTGCGCACGTTACCGGGCTGGCGGTCGGGCTGGCGATGGCGCTTGCCGACACGCTCCATGCGCGAAAACGAACATAATTCCCAGGGATATTTCATGAAACAAACACAACGTCATGACGCCATTATCGAACTGGTAAAAAAACAGGGATACGTCAGTACCGAAGAGCTGGTGGAGCAGTTTGCCGTCAGCCCGCAAACCATCCGTCGTGACCTGAACGACCTTGCCGATCAGAACCGTATCCTGCGACACCACGGCGGCGCCGCGCTGCCGTCCAGCTCGGTGAATACCTCGTGGCACGACCGTAAGGCCACGCAAACGGCAGAGAAAGAGCGTATCGCCCGCAAAGTGGCGAGCCAGATCCCGAACGGCGCAACGCTGTTTATTGATATTGGCACCACGCCGGAAGCGGTCGCCCACGCGCTGCTCAGTCACGAGAACCTGCGCGTGGTCACCAACAACCTGAACGTGGCCAACACCCTGATGCAGAAAGATGATTTCCGCATCATTCTCGCGGGGGGCGAACTGCGCAGCCGCGACGGTGGCATTATCGGCGAGGCGACCCTCGATTTTATTTCTCAGTTTCGTCTCGATTTCGGTATTCTGGGGATCAGCGGCATCGACACCGACGGCTCGCTGCTGGAGTTCGATTATCACGAGGTGCGCACCAAGCGCGCGATTATAGAAAACTCGCGCCACGTGATGCTGGTGGTGGACCATTCCAAGTTTGGCCGTAACGCGATGGTGAACATGGGCAGCATCAGCATGGTCAACGCGGTTTACACCGACGTGATGCCGCCGGCGGGGGTGCTGCAGGTGATTAAGGATAATAATGTGCAGTTAGAGTTATGTTGAGAAGCCATTCTCCCTCTCCCTGTGGGAGAGGGCCGGGGTGAGGGCATCAGACCCCGTACCCCATCATCTTCAGCAGCTGCTGCGCATGCTGCACGGCGTCCTGACGGTGCGCCACGCCCAGCTTCTGATACAGATTGCGAATGTGCGTTTTGATGGTGGTCGCCGCCACCGCCAGCTCGCCGGCAATCTGCTCGTTGCTGTAGCCGGAATAGATTAGCCCCAGCACCTGCCATTCACGCTGGGTGAGCGGGCTGGTGCGGATAAGCTCCGGCACTTCCGGATGTTTCAGCAGTCGTTCAACAAAGTTCTCATCGAAATGCGCAAACTTGTGGCGGTGGTGCTGGTTGATCTCGCGCAGAATGCGCTGGGCGCGATGCTGGTCGAGTTCCGGCAGCGTGTTGAGCTGAATCAGCTGGCGCAGCTGCTGCGCCATCACTTCACCCTCAATCACAAAGTGGCTGATAAACCCGGTGCGGTTCGCCAGCTGCAACGCTTCCAGCAGCACGCGCTGGGCGTCGCTTTTACGTCCCGCCTGCCAGTAAAGCTGGTTTAACAGCAGCAGGTTACGGTTCAAATCGCTCATCAGGCGCAGGCTGCGGGCGTTTTCGTTTAACTCTTCCAGCACGATCTCGGCAGGCTCGAAGTCGCCCAGCAGGATCTGCACGCGGGCGATATTGCGCCACTGGCTTTGCAGGAAGTGGTTATTGGCAAACGCCGGTTTTGGCGTCTGACGCAGCCAGTTGGCGGCGGATTTTTTATCGCCGGTCATCTGCCAGTAAATCACCCGGACCTTATCGGCGTTGGATACCCAATCGCTATGGTACTGACCGTTGCCGAGCAGGTTTTCAAGGCGGTTAAGATGGTTACGGGCATTATCCAGATCGCCGCGCGCCAGCGAGCACTGCACCAGCAGGGCCAGGCACTGCAATTGCTGCTGCGGCTGGAAGCTGGAAAGCACGTTCACACCCTGACGGGCGCAGCTTTCTGCTTCATCCAGCCGCGACCACGCCCACAGCAGCTGGGCGCGAATGCGCAGCAGGAACTCATGCATCGGCAGCTGCTCAAGATGCTGGTCGCGGATTAGCTGGAACGCTTTTTCCTGGTTTTCCCAGGCGGCCTGCAGGAACCCCTGAGCAAACAAAATCTCGCTCTGCTGGATCAGGCTCCACAGCGCGTAGTGCCAGACATCGTGGCGGCGCGCCATCTGTTCGGTTTGCTGCATCAGTGAAAGCGAACGCGTGAGGTCGCCTTTGCAGTGCAGGACTTCGCCGTGCACCGAGGTGGCCACAATGCGGCTGTAGAAGTTCGCCAGCGGCAGCTCATCCAGGGCGACCATGGCCAGCCGTTCAGCTTCGTCCGGATCGCCGTCATTAATCGCCACCTGCGCACGCAGGGCGTTAAATTCGCCGTGCAGGGTGGCATCCATCTCGCTTTCCATCTCCTGCTCGGCGCGCGCCAGCAGGGTGTTCACTTCGCTGTAGCGATGCTGGCTCTGCATCAGCCAGGCCTGGAGCAGCACCAGGCGCGGGTTTTCCAGCAGGCTCTCCCACGGCAGCGCTTTTAGCGACTCTTCCAGCAGCGTCAGCTCGCTGTGGTTGAACAGCCCCCACGCGTGGTTGAGCAGAATATCGCGCAGCATACCGGCATCACCGGCGGCCAGCGCGTGGTGGATAGCCTCGCTCGGAAAACCTTGCGCCATCCAGCTTTCGGCGGCGGCGCGGTGTATTTCAGGCAGCTCAGCGGCCAGCTCCCACTGGCAGCGCTGGCGCAGGAAGCTGCCAAACAGCGGGTGGTAGCTAAACCATTCGCCGGGATCGTCCATCCGCGTCAGGAACAGGCCCTGACGTTCAATCTCTTCAAGCTGAAGCTGACCGTTTTCAATGCCGGTGACGCGCACAATCAGCGCATCGTTCATGGAGCGCAGCAGGGAGCTTTTCAGGAGGAAGTGGCGGGTAGTGAGATCGACGCTGTCGAGTACCTCGTCAACCAGATAATCCGACAGGTGGCTGGCGTTGATTCCCGCCAGGCGACGCGCGGACTGGTGCGTCGGGCTGTTGTTTTGCCGCGCGGACAGGGCAATCAGCTGAAGCGCCGTGGCCCAGCCAGCAACATCATCACACAGGCGGCTGCTTTCAGACGCTTCAATCGGAGAGGTCAGACGGCAGTCAAAGAACTGCTTCGCTTCCTGATGGGTAAAAGCCAGCTGCTGGCTGCCGATTTCGAGCAGCTGATCGCGCACGCGCAGGTTGGCAATGCCCAGCTGCGGCAGGTTACGCGACAGCACGACCAGCGTCAGATTTTCCGGCTGGTGGCGCAGGAAGAAACGCATCGACTCGTGAATAACCGGGTTAGTGATCAGATGGTAATCATCAATCACCACGTACAGCGGACGGTGCCATTCGGCCAGCTCGATAAACAGCTGCGAGAAAAGGGAGGACAGGCTGGCGTACTGGCGCTTTTGCACCATCACTTCGCTGGTGACGCAGTGTCCGTTGGTTGCCTGCTGAATAGCGGCAATTAAATAGCTGGCAAAACGCTCCTGCTGGTTATCCCCCTCGTCAAGGGAGTACCAGCCGAGATCGCTCTTGCCTGCCGCCCATTGTGAAATGAGCGTTGTCTTTCCATAACCTGCAGGACTCGTAACCAGCGCCAGTCGGAAATTATGCGCGCCGGAAAGTTTAGCCAGCAGGCGCTCGCGGACCACAGTATGGTCAAGACGAACCGGGCGACTTAATTTGGACGGAATCAACATAGTTTTCACTTCACTGTGGGGAACGAGAGAAATTATTTTTTTTGCGCTTCGTAATTAATGCCTATAAGTTCGGCCAATAAAGGAACTATTGCAAGTTATGTCTGGGTTTTGTACCCGTGAATTTGCACTGTGTCACAAAACATTATCCGGAATGTTGGAACTTTCTCATTCAGGGCTGGATGCCGCGCCGCTGCTGGTTTGAATGCGTGGAGAAAGGCTTCGCTGAAACTGGTTTCAGAAAGAGATAATGACGGAAAAGTTAATAAAGTGAGGGTAACGTTTCAGGGACTTCATCGCGGTACTTAATTATCCTCCGCGTCCGAAAATATTATTCCAGGTAAGTAATCATTTCAGGGAGGATTAATTTCCCCCGAAACCGCATTTCATTTTTTTGACACGCTTCCGGGATATCTTTTTTCCCGCAAAGCACACTCACAGAGTGGCCTCGATCACACTTTTATGCTCATCCCCGCTACTCCTCCCTGCCTAATCCCCGACAGGAGGAGGAAGAGGCGCAATGAGCCAGGCACACTAGCGCCAAATGTGTTTTCTCTCTACAGGATGCCGATTCCCTATGTCACAGCCTACTTTCAACAAAGCTCAATTTCAGGCTGCCCTGACGCGTCAGTGGCAGCGTTTTGGCCTTCAAGCTGCAAGCGAGATGACGCCGCACCAGTGGTGGCAGGCGGTGAGCGGGGCGCTCGCAGAGCAGCTGGATGCTCAGCCCGTGGCGAAGCCCGTTAAAGGCCAGCGCCACGTCAACTACATCTCGATGGAGTTCCTGATTGGTCGCCTGACGGGCAATAACCTGCTGAACCTTGGCTGGTATCAGGACGTCGGCGATGTGCTGAAAGAACACGACATTAATTTGACCGATCTGCTCGAAGAAGAGACTGACCCGGCGCTGGGCAACGGTGGTCTGGGACGTCTGGCAGCCTGTTTCCTGGACTCCATGGCTACGGTAGGCCAGTCCGCCATTGGCTATGGCCTGAACTATCAGTACGGCCTGTTCCGCCAGTCGTTTGCCGACGGTCACCAGATGGAAGCGCCGGACGACTGGCACCGCAATACCTATCCGTGGTTCCGCCACAACGCGCAGCTGGACGTGCAGGTAGGGATTGGCGGTAAAGTCACGAAGCAGGGCCTCTGGGAGCCGGCGTTCACCCTCACCGGCGAAGCCTGGGATCTGCCGGTGCTCGGCTACCGTAACGGCGTGGCGCAGCCGCTGCGCCTGTGGCAGGCGAAGCACGCGCATCCGTTCAACCTGACCAAATTCAACGACGGTGATTTCCTGCGCGCCGAGCAGCAGGGTATCGACGCCGAGAAGCTGACCAAAGTGCTCTACCCGAACGACAACCATCTGGCGGGCAAAAAGCTGCGTCTGATGCAGCAGTACTTCCAGTGCGCCTGCTCCGTGGCGGACATTCTGCGTCGCCACCACCTGGCGGGCCGCACGCTGGCGCAGCTGCCTGACTTCGAGGTCATCCAGCTGAACGACACCCACCCAACCATCGCCATTCCGGAACTGCTGCGCGTGCTGATCGACGAGCATCAGCTGAGCTGGGACGACGCCTGGGCAATCACCAGCCGCACCTTCGCCTACACCAACCACACCCTGATGCCGGAAGCGCTGGAGTGCTGGGATGAGAAGCTGGTGAAAACGCTGCTGCCGCGCCATATGCAGATCATCAATAAGATTAACGATCGGTTCAAAACGCTGGTGGAGAAAACCTGGCCGGGCGATAAGGCCGTCTGGGCGAAGCTGGCCGTGGTGCACGACAAGCAGGTACGCATGGCGAACATGTGCGTGGTGAGCGGGTTTGCGGTGAACGGCGTGGCCGCGCTGCACTCGGATCTGGTGGTGAAGGATCTGTTCCCTGAATATCACCAGCTGTGGCCGACCAAATTCCACAACGTGACCAACGGCATTACGCCGCGTCGCTGGATCAAGCAGTGCAACCCGCTGCTGGCCGGTCTGCTGGATAAAACCCTCAAAAAAGAGTGGGCCAACGATCTGGACCAGCTGATTAACCTGGAAAAATACGCTGACGACGCAGCGTTCCGCGAGGAGTACCGCGCCATCAAGCGGGAGAACAAGGTTCGCCTCGCGGAGTTTGTGAAAATGCGTACCGGGACTGTCATCAACCCGAATGCGATTTTCGACATCCAGATCAAGCGCCTGCACGAGTACAAACGCCAGCACCTGAACCTGCTGCACATCCTCGCGCTGTACAAAGAGATCCGTGAGAACCCGCAGGCCGACCGCGTGCCGCGCGTGTTCCTGTTCGGTGCGAAAGCGGCGCCGGGCTATTACCTGGCGAAAAACATTATCCTCGCCATTAATAAAGTGGCGGCGGCGATCAACAACGACCCGAAGGTGGGCGACAAGCTGAAGGTGGTGTTCCTGCCGGACTACTGCGTCTCGGCGGCTGAGATGCTGATCCCGGCGGCGGATATCTCTGAGCAGATCTCTACCGCCGGTAAAGAAGCGTCCGGTACCGGCAACATGAAGCTGGCGCTGAACGGCGCCCTGACCGTCGGCACGCTGGACGGCGCGAACGTTGAAATCGCGGAGAAGGTCGGTGAAGAGAACATCTTTATCTTCGGCCATACTGTTGAAGAAGTGAAAGCCATCAAAGCCAAAGGTTACGACCCGGTGAAATGGCGTAAAAAAGACAAAGTGCTGGATGCGGTGCTGAAAGAGCTGGAAAGCGGTAAGTACAGCGACGGCGACAGGCACGCGTTTGACCAGATGCTGCACAGCATGGACAAACAGGGCGGCGACCCGTACCTGGTCATGGCTGACTTCACGGCTTACCTTGAAGCGCAGAAGCAGGTCGACGTGCTCTATCGCGACCAGGACGCGTGGACCCGCGCGTGCATCCTGAACACCGCGCGCTGCGGCATGTTCAGCTCTGACCGCTCAATCCGTGATTATCAGGCCCGTATCTGGCAGGCAAAACGCTAAGGAAGCGCGATGGAGAGTAAACGTCTGGACAGTGCCGCGCAGGCGGCGGGAATTAGCCTCAGTTACATCAACGCGCACGGCAAACCGCAGTCAATTGGTGCGGATACCAAACGACGTTTGCTGGATGCCATGCACAAAACCGACGCGAAAGCGTCGGCTGCGCCGGTGCCGAACGTGAAGGTATTTACCGCAGGCAAAAAGATGCCGCTGGCGGTGGAAGGGCGCGGCGAGTTCAGCTGGCTGCTCACTACCGAAGAGGGGCATCAGCACAAAGGCCAGGCCACCGGCGGCAAAACGCTTAACCTTCCGGCGAAGCTGCCGGAGGGCTACCACACCTTAACGCTCACCCGGGACGACCAGCGTTTTCACTGCCGGGTGATCGTGGCGCCAAAGCGCTGCTATGAGCCGCAGGCGCTGCTCGAAGGCAAAAAGCTGTGGGGTGCCTGCGTGCAGCTCTACACCCTGCGCTCGGAGAGCAACTGGGGCATCGGCGATTTCGGCGATCTGAAAAAGATGCTGGTGGACGTTGGCGAGCGCGGCGGGGCATTTATCGGCCTTAACCCGATCCACGCGCTCTATCCGGCCAACCCGGAAAGCGCCAGCCCGTACAGCCCCTCTTCCCGTCGCTGGCTGAACGTCATTTACATCGACGTTAACGCGTTAGAGGATTTTAAAAACAGCAAAGAGGCGCAGGCCTGGTGGAAGCTTGAGACCACGCAGCACGTGCTGAAACAGGCTCGCGACGCGGACTGGGTTGATTACGCCACCGTTACCGCCCTGAAAATGGCGGCCCTGCGTCTGGCGTGGAAGGGCTTTGCGAAGCGTGACGACGAGCAGATGGCAGCCTTCCGCCAGTTTGTGATGCAGGAAGGCGAGAGCCTTTACTGGCAGGCGGCGTTTGATGCGCTGCACGCTTATCAAGTGCAGGAGGACGAGATGCGCTGGGGCTGGCCGGTATGGCCGAAAGCGTATCAGTCCGTTGATACCCCGGAAGTGAAGGCGTTCTGTGAAACGCACGCCGACGAGGTGGATTTCTATCTCTGGCTGCAGTGGCTGGCGTACAGCCAGTTTGCCGCCTGCTGGCAGGTGAGCCAGGGCTATAAGATGCCGATCGGGCTGTATCGCGATCTGGCCGTGGGCGTGGCGGAAGGCGGCGCGGAAACCTGGTGCGATCGTGAGCTTTACTGCCTGAAGGCCTCCGTCGGTGCGCCGCCGGATATCCTTGGCCCGCTCGGTCAGAACTGGGGCCTGCCGCCGATGGATCCGCACGTCATGGCGGCACGCGCCTACGAGCCGTTTATCGACCTGCTGCGCGCTAACATGCAGAACTGCGGCGCGCTGCGTATCGACCACGTGATGTCCGTGCTGCGTCTGTGGTGGATCCCGTACGGTGAAACGGCAGACCACGGGGCGTACGTGCAGTATCCGGTTGACGATCTCCTGTCGATCCTCGCGCTGGAGAGCAAACGTCACCAGTGCATGGTGATCGGTGAAGATCTCGGTACCGTGCCGGTGGAGATTGTCAGCAAGCTCCGCGACAGCGGCGTCTACTCCTACAAAGTGCTCTATTTTGAAAACGACCATGAGAAAACCTTCCGCGCGCCGAAAGCGTACCCTGAGCAGTCAATGGCAGTCGCGACGACGCATGACCTTCCTACGCTTCGTGGCTATTGGGAAAGCGGTGACCTGACCCTTGGCAAAACGCTGGGCCTTTATCCTGATGAAGAGGTCCTTCGCGGCCTGTATCAGGATCGTGAGCTGGCGAAGCAGGGGCTGCTGGACGCGCTGCACAAGCATGGCTGTCTGCCGAAGCGCGCCGGGCATAAGGCGTCGCTGATGTCGATGACCCCAACGCTTAACCGTGGCTTACAGCGCTACATTGCCGACAGCAACAGCGCCTTACTCGGCCTGCAGCCGGAAGACTGGATTGATATGGCGGAGCCGGTGAACATTCCGGGAACCAGCTATCAGTACAAGAACTGGCGCCGCAAGCTGTCCACAACGCTTGAGAAGATGTTTGCCGATGACGGGGTAAACAGGCTGATTAAGGATCTGGATAAGCGCAGAAGGGCGGTGGGCAAGAAGCGGTGAATCCTTTTTGACGAGCACCACAGCGCCGTTAACCGGCCCTGTGGTGCAGGGATTAGGCTTCAGGATTTTCCATAGAACGAATAACCAGGAAGTCCTGCGATATTCCCCCGCATTTCTCCATACTTTGCCGATCGTGAATAAACCAGGCATACATCTCTGGCGGGGCTGTATCCAGTGGTAATGGTAGTGGCAAGCTACGCCAGGCAGCCTGCGCATAGTCGAGAAATCTTTTTGCTCTTCTTAAAACTGGACCGTATACCGCAGGCACAATCTGGAGGCGCTTGTCTGACGGATTGCTTTCCATGCTGTTTTTCATTCTTATTGCGGCGGCATGGACATCTTCCAGCCAGCCCCAGTTTTTCTTTAATACATCAATTTCATCTTGAAACTGGCTCGCCGTTCCATTGGCCTGTGGTGATATTCCCAGCATACCGGCAGATGCACCGGTGGACGTTAAAATATCCCCGCGCTGCTTTTCATATTTCATACATTCGCTGCGGTATTGATAATATTGCCGTCCCAGCCACTCGATATAACTGTCCAGATGTTGGTTTTGCGCACCAGTACTGACGGTTTTAAAAGGTACGGCTCGCTGGTAAATCTTTGTCCACTGTGCGACGGATTTATTCTTAACGTTATCCTGCATGACGAAGTAGGTGGCAACATCGGTATCTGTTTGATCAAGTGTCTGTAAATCCAGGAAAGGAACGCCTGCCATCGTCGCCGTACGATACATTTTGTGAAGCGCTACCCGGCAAAGTTCTGCACTCGGTTTTTGCTCATTTGGTTTCAGGCCACCCCCCACATCTTCTGCGCAGCCGGGTAACAGCTCTTCCTGATGATTATTATTGTTCCCGCCCAGGCAATAGAGGCTACGCCATGGTCGGTTTTCATGAGCCGCCACCAGATGTAGCGCGTTTTTAACCGTATCAGGCAATGCCGACTGCTGATCAATAGATTTATCGCCCAGCAGAACGCTCACGCCTTTTACGGGGCCACCCAATGCAGAAACAAACCAGTCCACGCCATTATTATTACTGGCGGGTGTATGGCGTGCGCAATCAAATAAGCCGGTAAAAATAATATCTACGGGGATCCCCTGATAGGTATATTTATCATCCTGTTTCTGGCAAATATCGCTAAGTAGCATATCAATAAATTTACGGGCGAGCGTCGCACCAAGATCGAAGCCAAATAGCGAAATAGAGATCAGTTTGACGGGAATCGGGCTATTTCTTTTCTTTTGTTCAAAGAAACGTTCAAAACGTAATTTAGCCGAATTTATTCGGGTATCGACGCCCGTGACTAACATATCTGCAATAGTGGGGTTATCACGTAGCAAGGGCGTTGCCTCGATACTGACTTTTTTTGCTGTGCTTTTCGCGGTATCAACCGCCAGTTTTTTCCACTCACTGGGGTTTATCAGTTTTTTCCCTGAGTCTTCTAGAATTTCCCACCAGTCGCCACCTTTCAATAGATCAAGACCCGCATCTTTCGCCATCTCTTTCGGTTGTTCTTTCAAATCACCCTGCACAGAGGTTTGTGCGCTATCCATTATGGTATGAAGTTTCTCAGCTAATTCCTCATTAAATGGTGTGCCGAGACCCGAAATATAATACTTAGAATAACTAGCTAGGGAGGTCTCTTGTTTTTGATCAGGAAAGGACCTGAATAAACGAGCCACATTACTAAGGCGGTGCTCTGGTGCATCCTGATCAATATTGCGATGAATGCCATCAAAAAAGAAACCCACATGCCAGATGCGGGAGCAATTCCCCAACCCGGCATCATCTGCCTGTTGTGCGCGGCTGGCGGCAGCAATAATAGTTTCGATATCCATCAGTTATGCTCCTGCGTTGCGGTCTTACCAGATATATCAGGACGTTTTTCATAAGGTGACCAGGCGTTATCACTCCAGCCCAGTAATACTTTATCACCAGGTAAAAAATGGACATGCAAGTCATTCTCTCCCCACTTCCTTTCCGGCAATGGCATCACAACACGACGTTTTTCTTTACGAAGACCTGCATCGTACTGATCGCGGGTTGTGCTTAATGTCCATATAACTTCCGCCGTTTTCCCGCTGATATTGCCGCAACAGGTAGCACCACCACCACCATGGGCAAACGCGTTCGAACCCCCCACACCATTCACGCTAAACCCCAGAATGGGTCTGTCGATTTCGCTGTGAATAATTAACGTCACGCCTCCGGTCGGCGGTCCCCAGATAGATGCCCAGATTAACCAGCCACCATATGCCAGCACGACTGCCAGCAGCGTTCCCCAAATCCATTTTCCCCAGCGGGCATAGCCTCGGTTTACGGCCTTATCAATATTTTCGAAAGTTTTAAAAATTCCCATTTTTTATTTTCCTTCAGTACCATCTTCAGGCGGTAAATTAGCCAGTACTTGTTTAAGCGATATTTTTCCATCACTCACGTTACGTAATGAAACCTGCATCTCTTCTGATTCAAGGACTTTTTTTCCGCCATTAAGGTAATAAAGTGCGTAAATTTTGCATTCTGCCCCCTCGGTTAAACCGGCTTCCTTCGCTTTTCCAAGTGCCTTAATCACCATGTCACGCTGAACGCAGGGAGGAAAATACTGGACTGAAGGCATTTTTTGCCATTGTGCTAATACGCTGCTGACTTCCGGTTTATCCGCTATCTGTTGCCAGGACTTCTTATCCAGGCGAACAATATTATCCTTGGGGTTTAAAGCAACAGAGGCAGGAATGGTGAGTGGTTTCCATGCCTCTTTCCCTGGTATCCACCACTGTCTGATATCCTGAAATAAAAACGCATGCCACTCGCTATCTGCTGATAAAGCCAGAATGCTGAGAACATGCTGTGCATAAAAACGCAACAGTGAAGTGTGATTATCCGGCTTCACAACAGTGCAGCCTCTGGAAAGCTGAATCGCGATGGAAGAGAGGTGCCGGTGAGCAACAATAATGCCCACAATGCCCGGAAGTACATCCAGATAACCGGACAAATGAGTTCGATCATCCACCTCCAGCAGCCATGGGCCGTATTCCTGGAGTTCTTTCAGTTGTGGGTGGAGATACAGAGAATACATTGAAGCAGCATGTTCCGAGCGAAATATCTGAAACTCGTCAAGTGGCTGCACCTCTGCTTCAAACAGCAAATAAATATGCACATTCTTATCATCGGGCAATGCCTGAAATATTGCAGTCGTATCCATAGTTAAGCTCCTTGCACGATAGCATCATTGGTTTTGATAGTATTGAGGAGGTACTCAATGCAGAACGTTTCGTTAAGCGGTGGATACTTACCGGGAAGTAATGGAATGGGTAATGGCATGTTGACCGGAGCCGCCGCCATTGTCCGCTTCGTTTGTCGCAGGGTGGCGTATTTCATCAGCACGTCGGGCATGAGGAGGGAATTGTTTATAGCGAGTCTGTCCGTCGAAAAGCGTCAGCCGGTTATCCATAACAAAAACCTGATTTAAAATGTGGTTAAATCAGGATGGTTGCATGAAGTGACGGTGCTGTAAATGGCTGAAACAGGAGTCAAATTCTGAAAAAGCATTGGTAAAGATAATGACTAAAAATCAAGCCGGGTAAGCGTCAGCGCCACCCGGCTTTTTCACATCAGACCACCATATTCAGCAGCAGCACCCCGACCAGACCACACACCGAAATAATGGTTTCCAGCGCGGACCAGGACTTGATGGTTTCACCGATAGTCAGGTTGAAGTACTCCTTGAACAGCCAGAAGCCCGGATCGTTCACGTGGGAGAAAATCACGCTACCGGAACCTACCGCGATAACCATCAGCTCAGGGCTGACGCCCGTTGTAGCGATCAGCGGCGCAACGATACCGCCTGCGGTGATTGCCGCAACGGTTGCAGAGCCCAGCGCGATACGCAGAACCGCGGCGATAGACCAGGCCATCAGGAGCGGCGACACGTTGGTTTCATGCATCATGGCCGCGATGTATTTATCCACGCCGCTGTCGACCAGCACCTGCTTGAACGCACCGCCACCGCCGATAATCAGCAGCATCATGGCAATGATTTTGATGGATGAGGTCAGCGTGTCGTTGATCTGATCCATGGAGCGACCGCGGTTAAGCCCGAAGGTGAACATGGCGATCAGCACCGCAATCAGCGTTGCCATCACCGGGTCGCCCAGGAACTCGGCAACGGCCAGGAACGCGTGGCCTTTTGGCAGAACCATCTCCGCTACGGCACGCATCGCCATCAGGATCACCGGCACCAGCGAGGTCCAGACGCTGACGCCAAAGCCAGGCATCTCTTCTTCGGTGAAGGTTTTGGCGCTGTACAGCCCTTCCGGGATTGGCTTATCAATGCCTTTCAGGAAGCGGGCATAAACGGGGCCTGCCAGGATAACCGTTGGGATCGCCAGAATCGTACCGAACAGCAGGGTTTTACCCATATCGGCATGGAAAATGGTGGCGATAGCGGTTGGGCCTGGGTGCGGCGGCAGGAAGCCGTGGGTCACGGACAGCGCTGCTGCCATTGGTACACCCACGAACAGCAGCGGGATGTTGGCGGCGGCGGCGATGGTAAATACCAGCGGCAGCATCAGCACGAAGCCCACCTCATAGAACAGCGCGAAGCCGACGGTAAAGCCGGTTAACACCACCGCCCACTGAATGTGCTGCTTACCAAATTTCTCAATCAGCGTGGTGGCGATACGCTGCGCGCCCCCGCAGTCCGCCAGCATTTTACCGAGCATGGCGCCGAAGCCCATTATCAGCGCCAGGCTGCCGAGCGTACCGCCGACGCCGGCTTTGATGGAGCTGATAACCTTAACCAGCGGCATTCCCTGCATCAGACCGACTGCAAGTGCCACCAGAACCAGAGCGATAAATCCGTTCATTTTGAAGCGGATCATCAAGAGCAGTAATAACACAACACCGATAGCGACGATGACTAATGGCATGATTGACCTGGCCTTTGAATTGTTATGGGTAACGTCATTGTTTCAACGACAAATTCCGGTTGTCCCAACTGGGAACAGAGCGATAACGGCACTCATACTGATGCCTGCGAAACCGTTAAGTTTAGTCGGCTGTTATAAGGGTGTTGAGTGCCCATGGGAATGATACGGGTAACATAGAGCGGTTGAGAATCACCCAGGATGGCAAAATTTAAATTATGCGACGCAGGTCAACATATAGAGGCAGGAGGCAGGAGGAGGGTCGGCCCGGTAAGCGTTGCGCCACCGGGCAATACGGACGGGCACGGAATCAGTAGTAAGAGTGCTCGCCGCGCTGGTGTTCGGTCAGATCGCGTACGCCCTTAAGCTCAGGGAATTCGTTCAGCAGCTGCTTCTCGATCCCTTCTTTCAGGGTGACATCGACCATGGAGCAGCCGTTACAGCCGCCGCCGAACTGCAGGATAGCCAGACCGTCTTCGGTGATTTCCATCAGGGAAACGCGACCGCCGTGGCCCGCCAGCTGCGGGTTAATCTGGGACTGCAGCAGATACTCCACGCGCTCCATTAGCGGCGCATCGTCAGACACTTTACGCATTTTCGCGTTCGGTGCCTTCAGGGTCAGCTGAGAACCCAGCTGGTCGGTGACAAAGTCGATTTCCGCATCTTCGAGATACGGCGCGCTCAGTTCATCGACGTAAGCGGTGAGCTGCTCAAATTTAAGGGCAGTGTCGGTTGCTTCCACAGCGTCCGGAGGACAATACGAGACACCACATTCTGCATTCGGAGTGCCTGGATTGATCACAAACACGCGGATCTGCGTCCCTTCTTCCTGATTTGCCAGCAGTTTGGCAAAGTGCGCTTGTGCAGAATCGGAAATACGGATCATAGCTTTGGCCTAATAGTTGACTAAATTACCTGGGTATAATCATACGCCCATTGAAGAAGGGCTACAAGGTACGGCACAGACACCATACCTGAACTGACGCGGCGCCGCTTTGCAAAAGCAGTCGGGAAAGTTCAGCAACGGTACTGCCCGTCGTGACGACATCATCCACAATCGCGATATGGAGGCCGCTGACCGGCAATTCAAGGCGAAAGGCGTTTTTCAGGTTCCTTTTGCGCGACCGGGCGTTGAGCCGGTGCTGAAGGGCGGTGGCGTGGACGCGCGTCAGCGCAGAGGCTGGGTAGCGGCATCCCAGCCAGCGGGCGAGCGGACGGCACAGCAGGTCGCTCTGATTGTAGCCGCGCCGCCAGTGGCGACGCTGAAAGAGCGGCACGTTCACGATCGCGTCGACCTGCGGCAGCCCGCGCGTTCGCCGCGCCTGAAGCACCGCCAGTAACAGGAGGCGTGCCAGCGGCTGCGCCAGCGCGCTCTGGCTGGAAAACTTGAACTGATGAATCAGACGGCTCAGCGGTAAAACGTAATCATCCACCGCCACCAGCACGCTCCACGGCGGCGCTTTTTTAAGGCATCGTCCACAGGGGAGCGTCTGGCTGACGGCAGGCAAGCCGCACTGCGGGCAGCCCTTCAGGCAGCCCACAGCTCGCGTGCAGACGGAACAAATGCCCCACGCGCTTAGCGCAAGCGGCATTCGGCATAGCCAGCACAAGCCGGGCACTGTTAGCATACGTAACCTCCATGTGAAAAAAGAGAACGTTAACTGATGAAGACGCTGTGGTGGCAGACCGTAGGGACGGGAAATTGTCATCTTGTGCTGCTGCACGGATGGGGACTGAACGCCGAAGTATGGCGTTGCATAAGTGAGGAACTGGCCTCGCAGTTTACGGTACATCTGGTCGATCTGCCGGGGTATGGCCGCAGCCACGGCTACGGCGCGATGACGCTCGACGAGATGGCGGAGCAGGTTCTGGATGCCGCGCCGCAAAAAGCCGTCTGGCTCGGCTGGAGCCTGGGCGGGCTGGTGGCAAGCCAGATTGCGCTGAACCATCCTGAGCGGGTTCAGGCGCTGGTGACGGTGGCCTCATCACCTTGCTTCAGCGCCCGCGAGGCGTGGCCGGGCATCAAGCCTGAGGTGCTGGCCGGATTCCAGCACCAGTTGAGCGAAGATTTCCAGCGGACGGTGGAGCGTTTTCTGGCGCTACAAACTATGGGGACGGAGACCGCCCGACAGGACGCGCGGACGCTGAAACAGACGGTGCTTTCCCTGCCGATGCCGGAAGTTGACGTGCTGAACGGTGGGCTGGAGATCCTGAAGACGGCCGATCTGCGCGAGCCGCTGGCGTCGCTGGCGGTACCGCATCTGCGTATTTATGGCTATCTGGATGGGCTGGTGCCGCGCAAGGTGGTTCCGCTGCTGGACGCGCTGTGGCCGGAGACCCTGTCGCTGGTGGTTGCCAAAGCGGCACACGCGCCGTTCATCTCTCATCCTGCTGAGTTTTGTTCGGCGCTGTCCGCCTTTACTGGCGAAGCGTCCACCACTCCCTGAGGCAGGCTTTACCTTCCGGACAACTTTTACAACTGCCGGACAGACAACCGTCCGGCTCTTCCTGAATGCGCACGGCTTTTCCCATCGCCTCCAGCCTTTCCAGCATGGCATCGATCATCGGCTGCGGCGTACGCAGGCTGAGGCTGAGCTGCTTCGCCTCCATTCGTCCCTGTAGCGCCAGCAGATCACGTACCTGAATCAACGTTGCCATCCGTTTGCCCCTTAGTGACAGTCGCCCGCAGGGCTGCTGCAGCAGGTGGTTGGGGTTTTGCGCGTCGCCAGCAGGTTGACGTCAACGCGGCTACGCGCCCGGCGCAGCAGGCCAATCACCATCACGTTAAACAGGATCACCGCCAGGATACAGATCAGGCTGTAGCGCGGATGCTGCCCGTAGTTAACGGCCTGGTAAAACACGGTCGCCAGCGAGTAGGCAATGTTCAGCCCCCACAGAATGGAGAAGCCCATCCAGCCGCGGCTGGACTCACGGGCGATGGCCCCCATCACCGAGATGCACGGAATATAGAGCAGGACGAAGATCAGGTAGCTGTAGGCCGCCGACGCGCTGCCGAATTTCTGGCCCATCACGCCCATTGCCCCGGTCGCCATTTCGCCGTCGCCCTTGCTGGCT
Source organism: Enterobacter cloacae complex sp. 2022EL-00788 (assembly GCF_026627565.1). NCBI lineage: Bacteria > Pseudomonadati > Pseudomonadota > Gammaproteobacteria > Enterobacterales > Enterobacteriaceae > Enterobacter > Enterobacter cloacae complex sp. 2022EL-00788. The sequence goes on from NZ_JAPNMC010000001.1 coordinate 31,544, forward strand.
TCAATCGGGTTCGCCAGCACGCTCAGGCTGAAGGTGTCTTTCAGGCTCTGCCAGGTCTCTTCCACCGCGCCGAGCAGTTCATCACCGAGGTGGAACGCTGCCGGATTAAACTCCTCGTCCTGAATATTCTCAGCGGTGTAGAGCGTGTTCAGGGTGCCGACCACCACTTCTTTTGCCATCGCGCCGGTGAACAGGCCCACGGTTGCCTGCCAGTTGTCTTCCTGAACGCCAATCGGTTTGAAGATCGGAGTGATAATCCGGCTGACGGAGGCAAGCGCAGAATCATTAATGTTATCTGCCGCCTGGCCGCTCAGGGTGAAGCTGTTAAGGGCGCTCAGGAAAATGCTGACCACCACAATCACCTTACCGGCGCGCAGCACAAAGCCTTTCAGGCGCTGCCATGTCTGAATTACCAGGCTCTTCAGATGCGGAACGTGGTAAACCGGCAGCTCCATCACGAACGGCGACGCTTCGCCGCGCATGATGGTGTGCTTCAGCATCAGGCCGGTGAGGATAGCCATCACGATACCCAGCACATACAGGGAGAAGACGGCCAGCGCCCCTTCCTGACCAAAGAACGCCGCGGCAAAGACCGCGAAGATCGCCAGACGCGCGCCGCAGGACATGAACGGTGCCATCATGATGGTCATCAGGCGTTCACGCGGTGCATCCAGCGTACGGGCGCCCATTACCGACGGCACGTTACAGCCAAAGCCGACAATCAGCGGCACGAAGGATTTGCCCGGCAGCCCCAGCGCCTGCATCAGGCGATCCATTACGAAGGCCGCGCGCGCCATGTAGCCGGAATCCTCAAGGAAGGAGAGGAACAGGTACATCATGCCGATTTGCGGCACCAGCGGCAGGACGGTGTTGATACCGCCGCCGATCCCCTGGGCAAGGAAAATGGTCAGCCATTCCGGGAAGTGGAGGGTGTAGCCCAGCCACTGAATGCCGTGCACGAAAATAGCAACAGAGCCGCCATCAAAGATCGGCTGCAGTGCACCGCCGATGTTAATGGCGAGCAGGAACATCACGTACATCACCAGTAAAAAGACCGGCAAACCGAGGAACCGGTTGAGCACGATTTTATCTACTGCGGCGGTAAAGCGGCTGGGCTCCGCGGTTAACGCGTTGCTGACCACGTCGCAGATCGCGGCGATGGCCTGATAGCGGGCATCCGCAATATGCAGAGCGGGATCGTCCAGCTCGTCGCTCAGGCGAGCCAGCGCAACGTCCAGCTTGTCCGCCGCATCGCCTGCGTAGGCGCGGCTGTAGATATCCCCTTCCAGCATTTGCAGGCCAAGCCACAGTCGCTGTCTGGCAGGCATGGCGTTGTCCATCGCCTGCGCCAGCTGGCCGGCTTCGCGCAGCAGCGGCTGCGCGTAGTGCACCAGCTCAACGTCGGCGTTGCCCGTGTGGCGGTCAATTGCCAGCTTCAGGGCGTCAATGCCGCGCGCGCGGGTAGAAACCAGCGGAACCACCGGGCAGCCCAGACGGGCGGAGAGGGCATCGACGTCGATGCGCAGCTTTTGCTTCTCTGCGATGTCGAGCATGTTAAGCGCCACGATGCAGGGAATGCCCAGTTCCAGCAGCTGTAGCGTGAGATAGAGATTTCGCTCGAGATTGGAGGCATCTACCACGTTGATTAACAGATCCGCGTCGCCGCTCAGAATATAGTGGCAGGCGATCTGCTCATCGAGAGAGGTCTGGGAGGAAATCGTGGTGAGTGAATAGGTCCCCGGTAAATCAACCAGCGTGACCTGATTGTCTGTCGTCGTGAACTGGCCTTCTTTACGTTCAACCGTTACGCCTGCCCAGTTTCCCACTCGCTGGCGCGCGCCGGTTAATTGATTGAATAATGTTGTCTTGCCGGAATTAGGATTGCCAATTAAGCCAATAGTTAATTTTTTCATTGTATTAGACCCACCAAAACCGCTGGCTTGTTAACGGGATAGAGATTCAACTTCAATTAATGCGAGGTCTTTTTTACGTAGAACCAGATTTACGCGTCGGGTTTCGATATGAACAGGATCGCCCAACGGCGCCACGCGCACCACCTGGAACGATGAGCCGGGCAGCATGCCCAGCGACAGCAGCTTCTGCCGGTAGGCCGGGCTTATCTCACGGGTAAAACCGATAATTTTCCACGCACTGTCTGGAGTGAATTGCATAGCGCCTGATTCCACGATAGGTTAAATAATCTACACTGCGATGATAATGAGAATAGTTTTTATCAGCAATAATAAAAATGTGACGGGATGTTGTTAAACGTATTAATTTGCGGTCAGATTGACCTTGCTCAATATTTACGGAATTACGCGGAAGGGGATAATAAATTTATTTGTTAACGGAGTGATAAGTAGTGGTTTAAATATGGATATGCAATCGGTTTCATATATTACGAGATGATTTATTCCCCTCACCCTAACCCTCTCCCCAGAGGGGAGAGGGGACTTTAACACCCTCTCCCCTCTGGGGAGAGGGCCGGGGTGAGGGGAGAGGTCAGCGTTTCTTACCCATTGCCGCCGCCAGCGCATCCATCATGGCGCTGTTGCCGGCCGGCTGTGCGTCACGTCCACGCGGCTTCGCGGCCTTCGCTGCCGGACGCTGCTGTTCGCGGCCACCGCCGTTACCGCCTCGGCGCGCGTTGGTTTCACCCGGCTGCTCGTCCAGACGCATGGTCAGGGCGATACGCTTGCGCTGGAGATCCACTTCCAGCACCTTCACCTTCACGATGTCGCCCGCTTTGACCACGGTATGTGGATCTTCCACGAACCTGTCGGCGAGGGATGAGATATGCACCAGACCATCCTGATGCACGCCGATATCCACAAACGCGCCAAAGTTGGTGACGTTCGTAACTGCGCCTTCCAGCACCATGCCCGGCAGCAGGTCGTTCATGGTTTCCACGCCGTCAGCAAAGGTCGCGGTTTTAAACTCGGGACGCGGATCGCGGCCCGGCTTTTCCAGCTCTTTGATGATGTCGGTGACCGTCGGCACGCCGAACTGTTCGTCGGTGAAATCCACGGCTTTCAGGTTACGCAGCGCGCTGCTGTCGCCCATCAGATCTTTCAGCGCCTGCTGGGTGGCGGCCAGAATACGCTCCACAACCGGGTACGCTTCCGGGTGAACGGTAGAGGCATCCAGCGGGTTATCGCCGTGGTTAATGCGCAGGAAGCCCGCGCACTGCTCAAACGCTTTTGGCCCCAGGCGGCTAACCTTCAGTAACTGCTGGCGGTTCTGGAACTGACCGTTTTCATCACGCCAGGCGACGATGTTCTGCGCCATCATGCGGGTCAGGCCTGCCACGCGGGTCAGGAGGGGTACGGAAGCGGTGTTCAGATCCACGCCGACGGCGTTTACGCAATCTTCCACCACCGCGTCCAGCTTACGCGCAAGCTGCGTCTGGCTCACGTCGTGCTGATACTGGCCCACGCCGATGGATTTCGGGTCGATCTTCACCAGCTCCGCCAGCGGATCCTGCAAACGACGGGCGATAGAGACCGCACCGCGCAGGGAAACGTCCAGATCCGGGAACTCCTGTGCCGCCAGCTCGGAGGCGGAATAGACCGACGCTCCCGCTTCGCTGACGATCACTTTCTGCGCCGTTACCTTCGGGAACTGCTTCTGCACGTCGAGGTAGAAACGTTCGGTTTCGCGGGAGGCCGTACCGTTACCGATGGCGACCAGCTCAACGTTATATTTTTCACACAGCGCAGCCACGACCGTCGCCGCCTTCGCTGCCTGGCCGGTGTGCGGGTAAATGGTGTCGGTGGCAACCAGCTTGCCGGTACCGTCAACCACGGCCACCTTCACGCCGGTACGCAGACCCGGATCGAGACCCATGGTGGCGCGCAGGCCAGCGGGGGCGGCCATCAGCAGGTCATGCAGATTACGGGCGAAGACGTTAATCGCTTCGTCTTCGGCGCGCTCGCGCACGGTGCCCATCAGCTCGGTTTCGAGATGCATCAGCACCTTGATGCGCCAGGTCCAGCTCACCACGCCTTTGCGCCAGCTGTCCGCCGGAGCGTTGTTCAGGCGCAGGCCGAGGTGATCGATAATGATCTGCTCGCAGTGGCTCTCTTTTGGCGGCTCGTCAAACTGCGGATCGGCATTCAGGGAGAGTTGCAGTACGCCTTCGTTACGGCCGCGGAACATCGCCAGCGCGCGGTGAGACGGTACGGTTGAAATGGGTTCGTGATGATCGAAGTAATCGCGGAATTTCGCGCCTTCTTCCTCTTTGCCGGCCACCACGGTGGCGACGATATGCGCGTTCTTCCACAGGTAGTCACGCACTTTGGCCAGCAGCGCGGCGTCTTCGGCGAAGCGCTCCATCAGGATGTAACGTGCACCGTCCAGCGCGGCTTTGGTGTCCGCCACGCCTTTGTCGGCATCGATAAATCTGGCGGCTTCGGTTTCCGGGTCGTGAGACGGATCGTTCCACAGCAGGTCGGCCAGCGGCTCAAGGCCTGCTTCAATCGCAATCTGCCCGCGCGTGCGGCGCTTCGGTTTGTACGGCAGATAGAGATCTTCGAGTTCGGTTTTGCTCAGGGTACCGTTAATGGCTTGTTCCAGTTCACTGGTCAGCTTGCCCTGCTCGCCGATAGATTTGAGGATCGCCTGACGTCGGTCTTCCAGTTCGCGGAGATAGCCCAGACGCGTCTCCAGGTTACGCAGCTGCGTGTCATCCAGACCGCCGGTGACTTCCTTACGATAACGTGCAATAAACGGCACGGTGTTCCCTTCATCAAGCAGGCGAACGGCAGCTTCTACCTGTTCGGCTCTGGCCTGAATATCACCCGCAATAATGCGGCAGAGCGACTCTTTCATCATGGTCAGTTCATCTTGTGGATCGAAAATCAGGGGGATAGTTATACGGGCTGACACCGAAAAATGCCAGCCGGGTAGGGCGCTCTCGGACTATTTAACATACTCGATTTCGTTGACGTACCAGCTTGCTTCACCCGCGGGCGTCTGGACGATGGCTAAATCACCCACCTCTTTTTTCAGCAGGGCGCGGGCCATCGGCGAATCGATAGAAATGTAATCCTTACGACCAAAAATTTCATCGTAACCGACGATGCGAAAACGCAGGGTATTGCCGTCATCATTTTCGATCTCCACCCAGGCACCGAAGAACACTTTGCCTTCCTGCTGCGGGGAGTAATCGACGATTTTGAGATTTTCGAGGCATTTGGTCAGGTAGCGCACCCGGCGATCGATTTCGCGTAGGCGCTTTTTATTGTACTGGTAGTCCGCGTTCTCGCTGCGATCGCCCAGGCTTGCCGCCCAGGTGACTTTTTTGGTCACTTCAGGACGCTCTTCGCGCCACAGGTAATCCATCTCTTTTTTGAGTTTCTCATACCCTTCACGGGTGATCAGGGGCGTTTTCATGGTGCAGCCTTAATGCCGGTTAACTGTCTTTGCGCACAATACGTAGCGCACAGTGTAACAGACAAGATTAATAATGATTTATGTGATGAAATGAACAGATAAGCTGCTGTTAAATATGCTTTGTAACAATTTCGTCTAGAATTTATACCAGAATTTGCTGGTCGAACACGTGCACTTTTTTAGAATACGCTGTTCCAGGCCTATCCGAACCTTTGGGAGTACACACAATGCAAGAGAACTACAAAATTCTGGTCGTAGATGACGACATGCGCCTGCGTGCGCTGCTGGAACGTTATCTGACAGAGCAGGGCTTCCAGGTTCGTAGCGTCGCGAACGCGGAACAGATGGATCGTCTGCTGACGCGTGAATCCTTCCACCTGATGGTGTTAGATCTCATGCTGCCGGGCGAAGACGGGCTCTCTATCTGCCGCCGCCTGCGCAGCCAGAGTAACCCGATGCCGATCATCATGGTGACGGCGAAGGGTGAAGAAGTTGACCGCATTGTCGGCCTTGAAATCGGCGCTGACGATTACATTCCAAAACCGTTTAACCCGCGTGAGCTGCTGGCGCGTATTCGCGCCGTGCTGCGTCGTCAGGCGAACGAGCTGCCTGGCGCGCCGTCTCAGGAAGAGGCGGTGATTGCATTCGGTAAGTTCAAGCTGAACCTCGGCACCCGTGAGATGTTCCGTGAAGATGAGCCAATGCCGCTCACCAGCGGCGAGTTCGCGGTACTGAAAGCGCTGGTCAGCCACCCGCGCGAACCGCTCTCCCGTGACAAGCTGATGAACCTCGCGCGCGGTCGTGAATATTCCGCGATGGAGCGCTCTATCGACGTACAGATTTCCCGTCTGCGCCGCATGGTGGAAGAAGATCCGGCGCACCCTCGCTATATTCAGACCGTATGGGGTCTGGGCTACGTGTTCGTCCCGGACGGCTCTAAAGCATGAGGCGAATGCGCTTCTCGCCGCGAAGCTCGTTTGCCCGCACGCTGTTACTGATCGTCACCCTGCTGTTCGTCAGCCTGGTGACGACCTACCTGGTGGTGCTGAACTTTGCGATCCTGCCGAGCCTTCAGCAGTTTAATAAGGTGCTGGCATACGAAGTGCGTATGCTGATGACCGATAAGCTGCAGCTGGAGGACGGCACGCAGCTGGTCGTTCCCCCGGCGTTCCGTCGGGAAATCTACCGCGAGCTGGGCATTTCACTGTATTCGAACGAAGCGGCGGAAGACGCGGGCCTGCGCTGGGCGCAGCACTATGAATTTCTCAGCCAGCAGATGGCACAGCAGCTTGGCGGTCCGACGGAAGTACGCGTTGAGGTCAACAAAAGCTCGCCGGTTGTCTGGCTGAAAACCTGGCTGTCACCCAACATCTGGGTGCGCGTTCCGCTGACGGAAATCCATCAGGGCGACTTCTCGCCGCTGTTCCGCTACACCCTGGCGATCATGCTACTGGCCATCGGCGGCGCGTGGCTGTTTATCCGTATCCAGAACCGACCGCTGGTCGACCTGGAGCATGCGGCCCTACAGGTCGGTAAAGGCATTATTCCTCCGCCGCTGCGTGAATACGGCGCGTCGGAAGTGCGCTCGGTAACGCGTGCGTTTAACCATATGGCCGCAGGCGTCAAACAGCTGGCGGACGATCGTACGCTGCTGATGGCGGGCGTCAGCCATGATTTGCGCACGCCGCTGACGCGTATCCGCCTGGCGACGGAGATGATGGGCGAGCAGGATGGCTATCTTGCCGAGTCCATCAACAAGGATATCGAAGAGTGTAACGCCATCATTGAGCAGTTTATCGACTACCTGCGCACCGGGCAGGAGATGCCAATGGAGATGGCGGATCTGAACGCGGTGCTGGGGGAAGTGGTCGCCGCCGAAAGCGGCTACGAACGTGAAATTGCCACCGACCTCCAGGCGGGCGAGATTCAGGTACGTATGCACCCGCTCTCCATCAAACGTGCGGTCGCGAATATGGTGGTCAACGCGGCGCGCTACGGCAACGGCTGGATTAAAGTCAGCAGCGGTACGGAACTTAACCGCGCGTGGTTCCAGGTGGAAGACGATGGTCCGGGCATCAAGCCCGAACAGCGTAAGCACCTGTTCCAGCCGTTCGTGCGCGGCGACAGCGCGCGCAGCACCAGCGGCACCGGCTTAGGCCTGGCGATTGTGCAGCGTATTGTTGATAACCATAACGGACTGCTGGAAATTGGCACCAGCGAGCGGGGTGGTTTGAGTATTCGCGCGTGGTTACCGGTGCCGGTGATGCGGGGTCAGGTTAAAGAGGGTTAAAAAAGGGTGGCTTTAGCCACCCTTTTTCGTAGGTCGGGTAAGGCGAAGCCGCCACCCGACAAGGTACGTTCTCTGCGGCCTGATGCCCTCACCCCAACCCTCTCCCACTGTACGGTCCGGGGACATGGTAGACAGGTGTTCGGGGACATGGTGAACACTTTTTAACATCCTTTACCCATGGTGATCGACTTTTTCTTCAGGTCGATCACCCCCACTTTCGTGCTGTACCACCACACCTCGTAGCGGCCGTCTTCCTGCATCTCCTTCAGCCCGACCCGTTCTCCCCTGAACGCCTTGCCTGCGCTCAGACTTACCCCTTTCACGCTCAGCTTTCCGCTGATATCCACTTTCCTGACCATCACGCCCTCGTCGTATTCCGGGGGCGGTGTGTTGCCGCTGTACTGCCGTGCAGACGGCTTATACCGCGAGCCCGGTACCGCCATGTCCAGCGCCTCATGCGGGCGTTCAAGGTTATAGACCGTCCGCCAGTGGTCGAAGGCGCGCTGTAGTTCACCCCCGCTCGCGAACCACTTCCCCTGCAGCACCTCTGCCTTCAGGCTGCGGTGAAAACGCTCCAGCTTACCCTGCGTCTGCGGATGATACGGCCGGGAGTGCCCCACCCGGATACCATGGCGCATCAGCCACAGCTCCAGCGCCGTCCAGGTGCCGGTGGTATCTCCCCACGGGGCGCCGTTGTCCATTGTCATCCGGTCCGGCAGGCCGTAACGCTCAAACACGCTGACCAGCTGCTGCTGCACGGTCTCGCGCTGTTCATCGGTACAGTGCGCCAGGCACAGGGAAAAACGGGAGTGGTCGTCCAGCAGGGTGAGCGGATGGCAGCGGCCCCCGCCAAAGGAAAAGTGGCCCTTAAAATCCATCTGCCAGAGGCGGTTCGGCGCGTCATGTTCGAACCGCCCCGTGACGGGAATGCCCGGTGAAGTGCCCGGCAGCAGACCATGGCGGGCCATAAGGTTATGGACGGTGCTGAAGGCGGGCATAGTGTGCCCCTGGTCTTCCAGCCAGTGCTTTATCTTACGCGCGCCCCAGCGTTGATGGCGGCCATGGGCCATACGCAGCAGGGCAGTGATGTCGTCAGATGAGCGGTTCGGGGAATGGTGCGGTATGCGCGGGCGGTCCTGAAGGCCCGCGGCCCCTTCCTCCGCCCAGCGGTGAAGCCACTTATAGCCGGTGGCAGGTGAAATGCCGAAGCGACGGCAGAGGGAACGGATGTTCGCCCCGTCCTGCGAGGCGAACAAAACAAACTCGGTACGTAATGACATGGTATCTCTCGCATCCCAGGGCATAAGCGACTCCATAAACGGGTTCTTATGCCTTAGTTGTAAGTGTCTACCATGTCCCCGAACAAGTGTTCACTATGTCCCCGGACCGTACACCCCGAAGGGGCGAGGGGACTGTCCGGTGCGGTTTTCACCCTCTCCCCTTTGGGGAGAGGGCTGGGGTGAGGGACAATAGTTAAATCGAAGTACGACGATAGCTGCGGTATTCCGGCATCCAGAAGTTATCGTCGATGGCCTGCTGCAGCGCGTCGGCCGAGGTTTTCACCGCAACTCCCTGCTGCTGCGCCATTTTGCCCACCGCGAACGCGATGGCGCGGGACACCTTGTGAATGTCCTTAAGCTCAGGCAGCACCAGTCCTTCACCGTTGTTCACCAGCGGAGAGTGGCCAGCCAGCGTTTCGCTTGCTGACATCAGCATTTCGTCGGTGATGCGGGACGCGCCGGAAGCGATCACCCCCAGACCAATTCCCGGGAAGATGTAGGAGTTGTTGCACTGGGCGATAGGGTACAGCTTGTCCTTCCACACTACCGGATCAAACGGACTGCCGGTGGCGACCAGCGCGTTGCCTTCGGTCCAGGCGATGATGTCCTGCGGCGTGGCTTCCACGCGTGACGTCGGGTTCGACAGCGGCATCACGATTGGTCGCTCGCAGTGCTTGTGCATCTCGCGAATGATCTCTTCCGTGAAGAGGCCGGTCTGCCCGGACACGCCGATCAGAATATCCGGCTTCACGTTGCGCACCACGTCCAGCAGAGAGAGCACTTCGTTATCGGTATCCCAGTTCTTCAGGTTCTCGCGCTTCTGCACCAGCTTGGTCTGGAACGGCAGCAGGTTCGGCATACCGTCGGTCAGCAGGCCGAAACGGTCAACCATAAAGACGCGGGAGCGGGCCAGCTCTTCACTCAGCCCTTCGCGCTGGGTCTGGGCAATAATTTGTTCGGCGATGCCGCATCCGGCGGAGCCTGCGCCAAGGAAGACAATTTTCTGATAGCTGAGCTGGCTGCCCGCCGCGCGGCTCGCGGCGATCAGCGTACCGACGGTTACCGCCGCGGTGCCCTGAATATCGTCGTTGAACGAGCAAATCTCATCGCGGTAGCGGTTCAACAGCGGCATGGCGTTTTTCTGCGCGAAGTCTTCAAACTGGAGCAGCACGTCCGGCCAGCGGTGCTTCACGGCCTGAATGAAATCATCAACAAACTGATAGTACTCGTCGTCGGTAACGCGCGGATGGCGCCAGCCCATGTACAGCGGATCGTTCAGCAGCTGCTGGTTGTTGGTTCCCACGTCCAGCACCACCGGCAGGGTGTAGGCCGGGCTGATGCCGCCGCAGGCGGTGTAGAGCGAGAGCTTACCGATAGGAATACCCATCCCGCCAATGCCCTGGTCGCCGAGGCCCAGAATACGTTCGCCATCGGTCACCACGATCACCTTGATGTTGTGGTTAGGCACGTTTTGCAGGATGTCGTCCATGTTGTGACGGTTCTGGTAGGAGATGAACACGCCGCGGGAGCGGCGGTAGATTTCAGAGAAACGTTCACACGCCGCGCCGACCGTTGGGGTGTAGATGACGGGCATCATCTCTTCGAGATGGTTCTGCACCAGGCGGTAGAAGAGGGTTTCGTTGGTGTCCTGGATATTGCGCAGGTAGATGTGCTTATCAATTTCGGTTTTGAAGCCCTGATACTGGATCCAGGCACGTTCTGCCTGTTCTTCAATGGTTTCAACCACTTCTGGCAGCAGGCCCAGCAGGTTAAAGCTGCTGCGCTCTTCCATGCTGAAGGCGCTGCCTTTGTTCAGAAGTGGAAACTCCAGTAGAACCGGACCGGCGTAAGGAATATAAAGGGAACGATGTTTTTTCAGTTTGTTGTCCATGTCACTCACTCTTTTTAAGAAGAACCGTCCCTGACACTGCTGTTTGTCATCTTTCTGGCGTGCGCTGCGGGCTGCGGTCGGGGGGTATTATAAAGGAGCTAAATGTTAATTACCGCAACACATAAACAAAAACACCACCGGGATTACCGATGGTGTCGTGAATGTCGTGCCGGAACTTACTTGCCGGTCTGGCGTTTCCTGCCGGTGGCGTGGGTCACCTGCGTTTCGCTACCCCCTTCAATAACCACCTTACGCTGGTTAGAGAGTTTGTAGTTCAGTCCCAGAAGATGGCGTGCCTGACGGTTCGATTTCATGTTAACTCCTCAATCCTGTTGATAGTTTTAAGGACAAGTTTGCTTCCGCAAACGAAATGTAACCCCTTAGGTTGCAGATCCAGCTTAGCAGGTTTTTACAAAGGTGCCCTTTGCCCGCTGACGACGTAGTTAATGGTTTGCTGGTAGATGTCACTGAGGATGTCATTGTCCGTGGCTTCCACCCACCTGGTCAGTTCCATCAAAATGTCATCTTCAGTTACAACACCGTGCTCGGCGTGAAGACCCTGTGCAATCGCGTTAACGAGTTCAGGTTGTGCTGCTGTGGTATGTGCCGGGTAATAAGTAAACATGCTGCCTCCGTGTCGTTCTCTGTTTAATGTTACGGCGTGCAAAATCTTAATTCACATTCAGAGTGACAAATATTTTTGCCGTTGTGGCTCAGATTCGTCCTGGAAATAAAAATATCACATCCCGTAGCACAGAAATAAAATTTAGGGTTTCCAGCGGCGTAAATTAGTTGTTTTTTCATAAGGCATTGGGGAAGGCCATGAGATCAATTCCACAATGCTGCCCCATGGCGTTTGACCATAGCAGAAAGCATTCCCTTCACCCTGTTCATCCGGAAAAGAAAGCGGCTTCGGCTTAGTAAACATCTCACCACCGGCAGCGGTAAATGCCGCTATGGCGTGTTCAAAATCATCAACATAAACAGCAAAATGCTGCAAGCCGAAGTCGCTGGCACGGGCGGGCATGCCCTGTTCTGGGCCGTGCATTTCAAAGAGTTCTATACCGGGCCCGTGGGGCATGGCGAGCATGCGGATGGCGCGGATTTTTGTGCCGGGGAAGAGCCTTAAGGTGTGTTGCTGGGCAGACTGGTCAATATTATCGGTTTCAGCATCGACAGAGTGATATAAAACCCGCGCGCCGAAAGCCTGTTCAAAAAATAAGGTGGCTTTTTCAATGTCGGGCACCGTAATACCAATATGGTCGATGCCCCTTACTGACGACTTCATATATATCTCCTGCTATAAAAAAGTAAATATAGCAGGAGATAATCAGGTTATTACCACTTCATTTCGCCGGTGTTTACTTTGGCGCTCAGCTCCAGCGAGCTCGCTTCAGCCAGCTCCGGCCACTGTTTTTTCATCGTGCTGATTACGCCAGCTGAATCCTTATGTGAGGTGAGGGCCTGTTCAAACTGCTGAAGATAGCGGCGGGTAAAGTCGATAGCGCCCGTTCCCGCAGGCGGTGTTCCCAGGTAGTGGCCCGGGATCACGCGCTCTGGCTTAAGCGCCGCCATGTTATCCAGCGTCTGCTGCCACTGCTGGCGGCTCGCTTTGGTCTGGGTGTCTGCCGTCCAGACGTGAATGCCCCACGAAACGCCGGTACCGCCGAGGATAGTTTTCGCGGACGGGATCCAGACGTACGCCGCGTAGCTTTCAGGCTCTTCAATGTTGACCCGCTCACCGTCAATCATGAAGGTGGTGGACGCAATCACCTGCGGCACGACAAGCCGGGTCGGCGCGCCGTCTTTCATCTGCGGTCCCCAGAAGGCGAGCTTGGCGTCCTTAGTGGCCCTGATGTGGTCCACCACCTGCTGCGTGGCCACCACTTTGGCGTTCGGGAAGGCTTTCACCAGCGGCTGCAGGCCGAAGTAGAAATCAGGATCGCCGGAAGTGATGACGATCTTATTCAGCGTTTTTCCGCTGCGGCGAATTTTCTCCACCAGCGCCTCGCCGTCCTTTACGCTGAACTGCGCGTCAAACAGTACCGCCTCTTTCGGGCCGGAAACGAGCGTGGAGGAGACGGCAAAAATGCCCTTTTCCTGCGGGTTATAGGTATCGATGGTTAACGGCGCGGCAAACGCAGCCGGAGCGAAAAGCGTACACAGCATAGCAAGGCGGGCGATCTTCATAGTCTTATGTCTGTTCTTCAGGAAAGTCTCTATTGTACGGATCTTTGCATTTGCCAGAATTCCTGAAACAGGAGATGCTTAGTTTCATAAATCGAGCAAATGGAGGTCAGAATGGATCGCGTCATTGCCGCCCAGGTGTACAACCGCATCTGCGAGCTGGGAAGTTTGAGCGCGGCGGCACGGGCTTTGGGGATCTCCCGCCCGATGGTAAGCCGCTACCTTGAACAGATGGAAAAGTGGGCCGGCGCGCGGCTGGTAAACCGCTCCACCCGCAAGCTGACGCTGACGGCGGCGGGGGAAAAGGTGCTCCAGAAAACGCGCACGCTCTCGCAAATTTCCCAGGAAATTGAAGGTCAGTCGGTGAAGGATTCGCCTTCCGGCACGCTGCGTGTCGCCTGCGCGCACTTCACCGCCACCCAGCTTATCGCCCCGATACTGCCTGACCTGCTGCAGCGCTACCCGCAGCTGCGCGTTGAGCTGGACGTGAATAACCATCCCGTGAGCCTGGTGGGGGAGCGGATCGACGTGGCGATCCGCATCACCGATAGCCCCGAGCCGGGCATGATTGCCCGCAGGCTGGGGGAGTGTCGGTCCGTGCTGTGCGCCTCGCCGCGCTACCTTGCAGCCCGGGGCGTCCCCGGGCGGCTGGAGGATCTGGCGCAGCACAACTGCCTGCACTACAGCTTCTTTGCCGGGCAGTCGTGGCGTTTTATTTCGCCTGAAGGCGAGACGATTTCGACGGCCGTCAGCGGCAACCTCAGCGCCAGCATCTCGTCCCTGCTGATGGAGGCGGCGATAAACCACTGCGGCATCGCTATGCTGCCCGAACGTGAGGCCGACGCGGCGCTACGGCAGGGCAGCCTGGTGCCGGTGCTTAACGCCTATACGCCAAAACCGATCGCTATTTTTGGCATTTATCAGTCGCGTGACTACCAGCCTGCGGCGCAGCGCGTGTTTCTTGACGCGCTGGCGAACGGCCTTGCGTCGCGATCGGACTAGTCTGTCTTCCCTGCAAAACGGATTAGGCGTCCTATACTTAACCCTTTGTAAGCCAAAAGGAGAGCAATAATGACGATTCATAAGCACGGTTCAGCACACTGGTCTGGCGACATTAAGCGCGGGAAAGGCACGGTATCGACGGAAAGCGGCGTCCTTAACCAGCAACCTTACGGCTTTAACACCCGTTTTGAGGGCGAAAAAGGGACAAACCCGGAAGAGCTGATTGGCGCAGCGCACGCGGCCTGTTTCTCAATGGCGCTATCGCTGATGCTGGGCGAAGCGGGCTATACCGCAGACTCCATTGATACCACGGCGGATGTCTCTCTGGATAAAACCGACGGCGGTTTTGCCATCAGCAAGGTCGCGCTGCAAAGCAAGGTGACTGTACCGGGTATCGATCCGCAGCAGTTTGACGGCATCATCCAGAAAGCGAAGGCGGGCTGTCCGGTTTCGCAGCTGCTCAAGGCCGAAATCACCCTGGACTATAAGCTCAACTGATCGCAGCCGGGCATCCGCCCGGCTCATTTTAACCGTTACGCCAGCAGCGCACCCGCGTGCTCCCCGATGGGGCCAGCAGCGCCTGCGGCTGCTCACATCCCTTCGCCGCCAGCGGGCAGCGGTCCCGGAAATAGCACCCTACGGGCAGATTTCGATTGCCGGGCAGATCGGTCTTTCTGAGCGCCAGCGCTTCATCGAGCGGTTCACCGGTGCGGGGAACGGAGTCAAGCAGCAGTTGCGTATAGGGATGGCGGGGATGGTTCAGCACCCGATCCGTCGTACCCAGCTCCACGATTTGCCCCAGATACATCACCGCCACGCGGTCGCTCATGTGCCGGACCACCGAAACGTTATGCGAGATCAGCACAAACGTCAGGTTTCGCTCCCGTTGCAGGGTGACCAGCAAGTTGAGGATCTGCGCCTGAACGGAAATATCCAGCGCGCTGGTGGGTTCATCCAGCACGATAATGTCCGGGTTTGAAGAGAGGGCTCGGGCAATGGCGATGCGCTGGCGCTGTCCGCCGGAAAAGGCGTGCGGGAGGCGGTCAAGGTATTCCGGTCGGATCCCCACCTGCTGCGCCAGCTCCGCGGCCAGCTGGCGACGTTCCCGCTCGCTGCGTCGCTGCTGGATCCACACCGGTTCGGTGATGATGCGCCAGACGGGCAGCCGCGGATCGAGAGACGAAAGCGGATCCTGAAACACCATCTGCATGCCGCCCGCCCCGTTCGCGCGCTGGCAGGCACCGGCGCTCGGTTTGAGCATGCCCATCAGCAGCTGTGCCATGGTGCTCTTGCCGCAGCCAGATTCCCCCACAATGCCCAGCGTTTCGCCGCGATGGATCTGCAAATCGAGGCCGTTGAGGGCGTGCACCCGTTCCGTCACGCGCCCCAGCCAGTTTTTACGCGCCGGAAAGTTCACGTGCACGTCATCCAGTTCAAGCAGTATTTCAGACATGGCGCGACTCCTGTTGTGGATACCAGCAGGCGGCCTGCTGGCCCTCCGCGCCCGTCGACAGCAGGGGCGGCGTTTCGCCGCACTTCGCACCGGCCGCAAAGCAGCGCTCGCGGAAGGCACATCCTCGCGGCAGGTGGCTGAGGTTCGGCACCGTGCCGGGAATGGCCGGAAGTATTTCACGCGGCTCGCCGTTTTCCGGGGCGCAGCGCAGCAGGCCAATCGAGTAAGGGTGAACCGGACGCTGAATCAGGGCCCGGGTGCTGCCGCTTTCGATAACGCTGCCCGCGTACATGACGTACATACGGTCGCATAGCTGAGACACCACCGCCATGTCGTGGCTGATAAACAGCACCGACGTCCCGCTGGCGCGGGCCTTATGCTTCAGCAGGCGCAGCACCTGGAGCTGCACGGTGACGTCCAGCGCGGTGGTCGGTTCATCGGCGATGATAAGCTCCGGCTCGCAGGAGAAGGCGAGGGCGATCATCACCCGCTGGCGCATGCCGCCGGATAGCTCAAACGGATAGCGCTCCATCACCTGCGCCGCATCCGGGATTTGCATCTCGCCCAGCAGGGAGATTGCCTTCTGCTGTGCCTCGCGGCGGGAAAGCGGCTGATGCTGGCGAATAACCTCCACCATCTGCTTCCCGATTCGCCGCGTGGGATTGAGCGCCGTCATCGGCTCCTGGAATATCATCGCCACCTTTGCGCCGCGCCACTGGCGGAGCTGTTTTTCCGACGCGTTCAGCACGTCTTCACCGAGAAGCGTGATGCGTCCGTGGTGTACGCGATAGCTGCCTTCCGGCAGCAGACGCATCGCCAGCATCGCGGTGACCGATTTCCCCGAGCCGGATTCGCCCACCACGCCGACAATTTCGCCCCGGCCAATCTCCAGCGAGACGTGGTTAAGCGCGTGAACCTCACCGCGAAAAATGGGGAAGCTCAGGTGCAAATCTTCAATCGATAATACGGCATCACTCATGACTGCCTCCCTCCTGATTTAGGATCCAGCAGGTCGCGCAGACCGTCGCCGAACAGATTAAACCCGACCGCCGTGATCAGGATTGCCGCCCCCGGAAACGCGCAATACCACCACTGGTCGAGCACGTAGTTACGGCCCACGGCCACCATCGCCCCCCATTCGGCGGTAGGCTGCTGCGCGCCCAGCCCAATAAAGCCCAGCGTGGCGGCCATCAGGATCGCGCTGCCGATATCCAGCGAGGCCTGCACGACCAGCGGCGGCAGGGCGTTACGCAGGATATGCCAGGCGATCAGGTGCCAGCGCGATGCGCCAAAGGTGCGTGCGGCCTGCACGTAGGTAAACTGGCGCACCACCAGCGTCTGCCCGCGCGCCAGCCGCACGTAAAACGGAATGCGCACGATCGCAATCGCCAGCATGGCGTTAAACAGGCTTGGGCCGAGCGCGGCGGCCAGCGCCATCGTCAGCACCAGCGAGGGGATTGAGAGCATAACGTCCATGATGCGCATGATAACGGCGTCGCCGCGCCCGCCGAGCACGCCGGACAGGCAGCCGAGCAGGGAGCCAATACCGCCCGCTATCGCCACCACCGCCAGACCCGCCGTGATGGACTGCTGGCTGCCCACCAGCACGCGGCTGAACAGATCCCGGCCCACCTCATCGGTGCCAAACCAGTGCTGTGCCGACGGGGCCTGCAGGCGCGCGGTCAGATCCAGCGCGTTCGGATCGTGCGGCACAATCCAGGGCGAGACGACCATCAGCAGCAGCATCAGGATCATAATTACGCCGCCGGCCAGCGTGAGCGGGCTTTTTCGCAACGTCCAGAACAGTTTTGCCCAGCTGACGCGCCGTTTTGCGGTGCTGACGGGCACGGGCGTTTCCTGAGTTAACATCATTCGGCACCTCCGCGCCCGATTCGCGGGTCGATCCACAGGTACAGCAGATCCACCACCAGATTAACGAAGACATACGCCAGCGATACCACGACCGCGAAGCCCATGACGGCGGGGAAGTCCAGCGCCTGAATGGAGGTCACCACCCAGGCACCCATTCCCGGCCAGGCAAACACGGTTTCGGTAAGCACCGCCCCGTACAGCAGATCGCCCAGCGCCAGGCCAAGCACGGTTATGGAGGGGATCATGGCGTTGGGTAAGGCATAGCGCAGCACGATGTACCAGCCCGGCAGCCCGCTGGCGCGGGCGGTACGAATGTAATCCTCGCTCAGCTGCTCCAGCATCGCGGAGCGCACCTGACGCGCCACAATCCCCAGGTGCACGAAAGCCAGGGTCAGGGAGGGCAAAATCAGGTGCTGAAGGGCATTGAAAAACACCTCGCCGTTGCCTTCCAGCAGGGCGTCCAGCAGATAAAAGCCGGTGACGTGGGCGGGCGGGTCGAGCCAGTCGTCCAGCCTGCCGCCGCCGGGCAGGATCTGCAGCTGGCCGTAGAACAGGACGATAACCCCCAGCCCCAGCCAGAAGGCGGGGGTTGAGATGCCGGTCATCGCCATCAGCCGCACCAGATGATCCAGCCAGCGGTTACGGTATACCGCCGATAAAATGCCCAGCGGCACGCCGGCCATCAGCGCCAGCAGGAGGGAGCAGAAGGCCAGCTCCAGCGTGGCGGGAAAGAAGGCCTTCAAATCTTCCGCAACGGGGCGTCCGGTGCGTATGGACGTGCCTAAATCGCCGTGTGCCAGCGCCTCAACATAGCGACCAAACTGGATATAGAGCGGCCTGTCCAGCCCCAGCTGCTGGCGGATGCCCTGCACGATGTCGTCGCTGGCGCGATCGCCGGCCAGCAGGCGGGCCGGATCGCCGGGGATCAGGTGTGAAATAATAAAGGTAATAATGCAGACACCGGCCACCACCAGGATTAATCCCCAGCAGCGCTGGCGCACGATGCTCCAGAACGTCATACGCTTCCCCCCGGCGTGGGCCGTTACTTACTCATGGTGGCGATGTTAAAGACCTGCTCAAGCATCGGATTAAAGGTGAAGCCTTTGACCTCTTTGTTCATCGCCAGCTGGTAGTTCTTCTGGAACAGATAAACGTAAGCCGCCTCGTCAATGACCACCTTTTGCGCCTGCTGGTAGCTGCGGGCGCGCTCCGCCTGGTCCGTGGTTTTCAGCGCTGCCTGCAGTAGCGCGTCAACTTCCTTGTTCTCATAGAACGAGCGGTTGCCCGGCAGCCCCTTTTTGTCCGACTCGAACCAGTAGTTCATAAACATGTACGGGTCGGCGAAGTCCGGGCTCCAGTTGCCGATGGCAATGTCATAGTCGCCTTTGCCCACGCGGTCGCGCATGGTGGCGTTGGCCAGTTTCTCCAGCCTGACGTTAATGCCCAGCTTGCCGAGGCTCGCCTGGGTGGAGAGGGCGATGGGCTCCCAGTTCGGGTCGTTATCCGAGTAAAGGAACGTCAGGCTGGCCGGTTTGTCTTTCACCTTTTCCAGCGCCGCCCTGGCCTTGGCTTCGTCAAAGCTGTACTGCATGGCGTTCGCATCGAAGCCCCACATGCCGTCCGGGATCGGGCCGCGCATCTGTTTGCCGTTCCCGCTGAGAATGCCTTTCACCATCCCCTGATAATCGGTCGCCCAGGAGACCGCGCGGCGCAATTCCACCTGATTCATCGGGGCCTTACCGTTGTTAAGATAGAGATAGGTCACGCGCAGGGACGGATACTCCGCCACGGCCACTTTGCCTTCCTGCTTCAGGGCGGCAAGCTGATCCACCGGCAGCGCGTCGGCTATGTCCAGATCGCCACGGGAAAGCTGAAGGCGACGCGACGCGCTTTCGCCAATAATTTTCACCGCTACGCGCTTAAAGTGCGGCTTTTCGCCCGGCCAGTGCGGGTTAGGCACCATTACCAGCTGCTGACCCTTGCGCCAGCTTTTCAGCATAAACGGGCCGGAACCGGCGGTGTTTTGCGCCAGGAAACCGCGAGCATCGTCGGCGGCATTGGCCTTCAGCACCGCCGGGTTGACGATCGACGCGCCGTCGTTGGCCAGCGTATACAGGAACGGGGCAAACGGCTGGCTGAGGGTGAACTTCACGGTGTGCTCATCCACCGCTTCCACCTTTAAATCTTTCGGAAACGCCTCGGACGGCCCCTGGCCGATTTTCAGCAGGCGCTCAAACGACAGCTTGACCGCTTCGGCGGTTACCGGCGTGCCGTCGGAAAACCTTGCGTTATCCGCCAGGGTGAACGTCCACGCCTTCCGATCCTCCGAGGCGTTCCAGCCCGTCGCCAGATCGCCTTCCACCTCCGTGGTGCCCGGCTTGTATTTCACCAGCCTCTGGTAGGAGGGATAGGTCACCGTCCAGTCGTTATTGTCGATAGTTACCGCCGGATCGAGCGTTTGCGGGTCGGCGGCCTTGCCAATCACCAGCATATCTTTTGGCACAGCCGCCAGCGCGAGCGGGGCGCTCAGGGCGAGCGTAGCGGCAATCAGGGTCGTAAGCAGCGTTGTTTTCATGGCCGGGCTCCAGAATTAGAGTGAGTGTGTGGTCGTAAAACAGGCGAACTGGTCATCCAGCAGCGGATAGCCTGCGGCGTTCGGCAGTTCGAAATGCCACCACTCGCTGCTGATGCCCACAAAACCGCCGCCGGACATCACGGCGTTAAGAAGCAGCCGGTTGCGCTGCGCCTCGGGCGGTACGGAAGGGTGCCAGGCGTGGGAACGCTCGTGCATGTCGTCAAAGCCGGCCCCCATATCCAGCACGTTGTCGTGTTCGTCCATGAGCGTGACGTCAACGGCGGTGCCCCGGCTGTGGTTAGATCCAACCGCCACGTCCACCACGTATTCCGGATTCGGGCAGGCATCCCAGAGCTGCGCCTGCGCCTGCTGGGGGCGGTAGGCGTCGTAGACCACCAGCTTCAGTCCGGCCAGCGCGGCGATGCTGATGGCCTTTGCCAGCGCGGTGGCGGCATCCGTATGCAGCAGACACGTGGCCTGCTGGTAGATCGGGCGGCCGGTGATGTTGTCGGCGGTCGCGTATTTCAGATCGATATGCAGCGTGGGAAAGGTTTTCGCCACGTCAATCAGCTGATTCTCTTCGGGCATAGCTCCGCTCCTTTAGCGTTCGAATTGACCAAACTCTTGTTGTAACTGTCGGTTGATTGCCAGACGCTCCGGCAGCGCATCCCCCAGCGCCTCCACCACGCCCGACAGCAGCAGGTTGAACAGGCAGCTCACGGGCGCCAGCGAATCCCAGAAATGGCCGGTATCGGTCTTCACCTGGAGTAAATCAATCGGGTAATCACGCGCCCACGGGCACCAGATATCGGTGATCAGCGCCATCGGCAGCCCTTTTTCGCTCGCCACGCGGCAGTACTGACGGGCAATGGCGGAGTAGGCCCGGGTATCCGTCAGCACGATATACGGGTGCGCAAAGCCGGAGTTAAGCGACTCCACCCAGCTGCCGGAGAGCCCTTCGGAATAGCTCACGCGCGGGCGCAGATATTCAAGATGGCTGAAGAACGCGTTGGCGATCCCGCGCGTGGACTGGATCCCCAGCACGAAGACGGCGTCAGCATGGGTAAGCCGCTGAACGACCTGTCTGAACGTCTCGCTTTGCGCCAGCTGATAAACGTGGGCAATGGCATCCACCTCCAGCGAGAGGGAGTGCTGAACGCGATCCGACAGCGGCTGCTGCTGCTTCCAGGAGTCGAGGCGCTCGTTAATGCCCCAGGGCTGGCGGGGATCGCGCAGGCTTTTTTTGGCATCGTCCAGGTTGCGGTAGCCCAGCTTGCGCAGAAAGCGTCCGACGGTGATGCCGCTGGTAGCGGTTGCCAGCGCCACGCTCTCTGCCGTTTCAAACGGGATCTGCCCGGCGTGCGCCAGCATCCAGCTCGCCACCCGCTTTTCGCTCGGGGTGAGCTGGCTGAACGTCGCCTCGATACGGCCCAGCACCTCAGGTTTTGTCGTCATACCGCCTCGCTGTTAACCGGCTGTCAAAGTCCCGATGTTTGTTACCTGATTAACAATGCAGGATGCGTGCCATACTCACACTGCGGCGAAAGCGCGCTGTGCTGCAAAGTTAATGCAATATTTAATTAACGAATGAACAACATTTGTGCAGCGTAGTTCACTTTTGGTGCAGCGCAGGATCTGACGGCTATCTATTTAGTGAATACGTCAGTCTCTTCACATTTTTTGGTAAGATGGCGGCACTATGCACAAGAGAGGGAGCCTCACATGGCGAATTTGCCCTGGCGGGTCAGCGTGCGCCTGATGGCTCTCGCAAAAAAACTGGCGATCGTCGTCGGGATCGTTCTGATCGTGCTGCTTGCGGTGCGCGTATATCTTTCACAGCAGGGGCCGGCGCTGCATTCGTGGCACACCTGGCGGGCAGACGAGATGTCCGTGAGCGAGATGGACAACGCAAGCTTTGCGCAGTACCTCACGCGTGAAAATGCCATCTTCAGCGATCTCGATAGCGAGGTGACGGCGAAAGCAACGGCGGAGGAGCGCACGCCGCTTAACCGCTACTACCGCCAGAGCCTGGTGTGGCCCGGCCAGTTTTCCCCGGATGCCAACCGATCCTTTGTCCTGAAGCCTGACGGAAAACCGCGCGGGGCGGTGGTGCTGCTGCACGGGCTGACGGATTCTCCCTACAGCGTCAGGCATCTGGCCCTGCATTATCAAACCCGCGGCTTCGTGGCCGTGGTCCCTCGCTTGCCCGGTCACGGCACCGCGCCCGGCGCGCTGACGGACGTTGACTGGGAGGCGTGGCTGGCGGCAACGCGTCTGGCGGTGCGCGAGGCGACGCGCCTGGCGGGTAACGATGTTCCCCTGCACCTGGTGGGCTACTCCAACGGCGGGGCGCTGGCGATGAAATATGCCCTCGACTCGCTTGATGCGCCTGAACTGCGCAAGCCTCAGCAGATCGTTTTGCTCTCGCCGATGATTGGCGTCACGGCATTTGCCCGCTTTGCCGGGTTCGCCGGGCTGCCGGCCATGCTGCCGGCGTTTGCCAAAGCCGCGTGGCTCAACGTTTCGCCCGAATACAATCCTTACAAATACAACTCGTTTCCGGTGAACGCGGCGCGCCAGTCGTGGCTGTTGACCCAGGCGCTGCATGAGCAGATCGGCCGCGCCGCCCGGGAACACCGGCTGGCGCAGCTGCCGCCGGTTCTCGCGTTCCAGTCGATCATGGATTCAACGGTCAGTACCCGCGCGGTGGTCACCGGGCTGTTTGACCAGCTCCCGGCTAACGGCAGCGAGCTGGTGGTTATTGACATCAACCAGGCCGGGAGCTTTCGCCCGCTGTTTAAGCCCGCCTCCTGGACCGCGCTGGCCGACCTGCTGCCCGATGCTCGCAGGCGTTACAGTGTCACCGTTATCACCAACGCCAGCGCCGACAGTTATCAGACGGTCGCGAAAACGACGCCCGCGGGAAGCACGCGGGAGACGGCGATCCCGCTGCCGGTTACCTATCCGCGCGAGGTCTACTCTCTGTCGCACGTTGCCATTCCGTTCCCTCCCGATGACGATCTTTATGGCCGCCAGCCTGCGATAAAAAATCACTATGGTATTAGCCTCGGGACCATTGCCCTGTGGGGGGAGACCTCGGTGCTGAGCGTCGGCAAAGATGCGCTGATGCGCGTGACGTCAAACCCGTTCTACGACTATATGCAGGCGCGTATCGACAGCCGTATCGGGGATTAGTAGTTCCGGCGCGGAATAGATTAGGTCACGCCGTGGAACTGTGTTAAACAGTACGGTTCAGGCGTATACCTCATATCGGACCCCGTTTCTGTGCTGACAACTCTCATTTATCGAAGCCAGCTGAGCTTAACCTGCACCGTTGCAGAGTTAAGCGCGCTGGTTGAACAGGCCAGGATCCGCAACACGGAGCAGGGCATCTCCGGCATTCTTCTCTCCAGCGGCCGGGACGTTTTGCAAATTCTCGAAGGGACAGAAGAGAACGTGGTCGCGCTTTTTAAGACCATTCGCGAAGACAGCCGCCATCACGGCGTGGTCGAGCTGATGCGCGATTACGGTCCGCGCAGGCGTTTCGACAATGTTGGAATGCTGCTGTTTGACATTCAGGCCCGAACCCGGAAGGCGGTTCTGGAGTCGGTACTGCACTACAGCAAGCTGGAAAGCTATCTTACGTCTGACGATCGGGTGTTTAAATTCATCCAGACGTTTATCGTCGGCAAATCCTCTCCTCAACCGACGGCACAGTATGAACCCGAAAAATGGACGCTCTCGCGGGAAGGTACGCCGTTCGGCAACGGGTTAGGCCTGTTGGCGGGTCAGACCTGCCAGTTTGCGCTGCAGCCGATTATCGAGCCGTCCGAGGGCAAAATTAGCTCTCTTGAGGCCCTCATTCGCGGCAACGATGGCGGCAGCCCGGAGCAGTTCTTCTGTACGCTCGACCCCTCGCGGATCTACGAAACCGACCTGCAAACCAAGGCCTGGACCTTCGCGCTGGCAGAAAAGCTGGGCATTGGCAGCCACAAGCTGGCCGTCAACCTGCTGCCGATGTCGCTGGTTAACGTTCCCGGTGCGGTAGCGTTTCTGGTGGCGCAGATAAAAAAGCACGGCCTTCAGCCCGAGCAGGTGGTCATCGAAGTGACCGAAAGCGAAATGATTTCCGGGTTCAACCAGTTTAACAGCGCCATTAAGCAGCTCCGCGCGGAGGGGGTCGGGCTGGCCATAGATGATTTCGGTTCCGGCTATGCCGGGCTGTCGCTGCTTACCCGGTTCCAGCCGGACAAGCTCAAAATCGACAGGGAGATCGTCAGCGATATCCACCTGAGCGGGCCAAAGCAGGCGATTGTTAAGTCGATAGTCAGCTGCTGTACCGATCTGGAAATTACCCTGGTGGCGGAAGGCATCGAGAAGATTGAAGAGTGGTGCTGGCTTGAATCCGCCGGCATTCGCCGCTTTCAGGGCTTTTTGTTCTCACGTCCGCAGCTGAATGGCGTGGGCGACATTTACTGGCCTCACCTGAAGCGATAAGCAAAATTTCCCCACGCTTATTTCCCGGACCTGTCACCTGTGCTTAAATAGCTAAACCGGTTTAACAAAATTTAGCTAAGAAGGTGATATGGATACAATCTGGGTACTTGGCGATGCGGTAGTGGATCTTCTGCCGGACGGCGAGGGTAGACTGCTGCAGTGTCCTGGCGGGGCGCCGGCCAACGTCGCGGTGGGCGTCGCCCGTCTGGGCGGGAAGAGCGCATTTATCGGCCGGGTGGGCGACGATCCCTTCGGACGCTTTATGCAGAAGACGCTGGCGGATGAGAAGGTTAATACGCAATGGATGCGTCTCGATCCGCAGCATCGCACCTCCACGGTGGTGGTTGACCTCGACGACCGCGGCGAGCGCTCCTTTACCTTTATGGTTCGCCCGAGCGCTGATTTATTCCTAGAATCCGCCGATCTCCCCGCCTTTCGCGCCGGGGAGTGGCTACACGTCTGCTCCATCGCGCTCAGCGCGGAACCCAGCCGTTCTGCCGCGTTTCAGGCGATGGCTGCCATCAGACAGGCCGGCGGGTTTGTCAGCTTCGATCCCAACATTCGCGCCGATCTGTGGCACGATGAAGTAGACCTGCGCGCGTGCCTTGAGCGGGCACTGGCCTGTGCCGACGTGGTGAAGCTCTCGGTTGAAGAACTGGCGTTTTTAACCGGAAACGCGCAGGTGGACGAGGGGCTGGCGGCGCTGATGCGCGGCTGTCGGGCACGGCTGGTGCTGGTGACGCAGGGAAAAGAGGGGGTTACCGCCTGGCAGAAAGGCGCGTTGAGGCACTATCCCGCTACCTCCGTTGAATGCGTTGATGCCACCGGCGCGGGGGATGCCTTCGTGGCCGGGCTGCTGTTCGGGCTGGCGCGCGAGGGAGACGCCGACCTCCCGGCCGTTATCGCGATCGCGCAGCGCTGCGGCGCGCTGGCGACCACCGCAAAGGGGGCAATGACCGCACTGCCGTACCTCCACGAGCTGTAATTTTCTCTCCTGGCCGCCGCCCGGCGGCCTGAACTGTCGCCTCGATCACACTTACTAAATCGGTTTAGCAAAAAACATTGCCGATCCAAAATTGCGCGGTTTAGTATCATCATCCTAAACCGGTTTAGCAATTTAGCACTTTCACCGACCTTTTCCAGGAATGCGACAAAATGTATAAAAAACGCACGCTTGCCGTGATGATAGGCATGCTGGCCGGCAGTACCTCTGTCTTTGCCCAGACGAATATGAACAGTATCGAAGCCCGCCTTGCAGCGCTGGAGCAGCGCTTGCAGGAGGCGGAAACCCGCGCGCAGGTTGCTGAAAAGCGCGCCACGGCGGCGGAACAAAAAACGCAGCAACTGGTGGCGGCCCAGCAGAAAACGCAAACCACCACCCGGGAGGTGGCGCAACGTACCGCGGCACTGGAGAAAAAAGCCGACCGCAGCAGCGGCTTTGAGTTTCACGGCTACGCCCGCTCCGGCCTGCTGATGAACGACGCGGCCTCCGGCAGCAAAAGCGGCCCGTACCTGACTCCCGCCGGGGAAACGGGCGGGGCCATCGGCCGCCTGGGGAACGAAGCGGACACCTACGTTGAGCTGAACGTTGAGCACAACCAGACGCTGGAAAATGGCGCCACGACGCGCTTTAAGGCGATGCTGGCCGACGGTCAGAAAACCTATAACGACTGGTCGGCCGACAGCAGCGACCTGAATATTCGTCAGGCCTTTGCCGAGCTGGGCAATCTGCCGGACTTCACCGGCGCGCTGAGGGGCAGCACCTTCTGGGCGGGTAAACGCTTCGATCGCGATAATTTCGACATTCACTGGCTGGATTCCGACGTGGTGTTTCTCGCCGGAACCGGCGGCGGCGTGTACGACGTGAAGTGGAACGACACGCTGCGCAGTAACTTCTCTCTCTATGGCCGCAACTTCGGCAGCGAGGAGGAGATCGACAACAACGTACAGAACTACATCCTCAGCATGAATCACTTCGCCGGGCCGTTGCAGGTGATGGTCAGCGGCCTGCGGGCAAAAGATAATGACGACCGTAAGGACAGCAACGGCGATGCGATTAAAACCGACGCGGCGAATAACGGCGTGCATGCCCTGGTCGGTCTGCATAACGACAGTTTCTACGGCCTTCGCGAAGGTTCCGCCAAAACGGCGCTGCTCTACGGCCACGGTCTGGGTGCAGAGGTGAAGAGCATCGGCGCTGACGGCGCGCTGCTGTCGGAAGCCGATACGTGGCGCTTTGCAAGTTACGGTGTCACGCCGCTGGGCGGTGGCTGGCACGTTGCGCCCGCCGTGCTGGCGCAGAGCAGCAAGGACCGCTACGTGAAGGGCGACAGCTACGAGTGGGTCACGCTTAACGCCCGCCTCATCAAGGAGGTTACCCAGAATTTCGCCCTCGCGTTTGAGGGCAGCTATCAGTACATGGATTTATCCCCTGAAGGCTACAAGGATCGCAGCGCGGTAAACGGCAGCTTCTACAAGCTAACCTTTGCCCCGACGCTCAAGGCGGGCAAGATTGGCGATTTCTTCAGCCGTCCGGAGCTGCGCCTGTTCGCCACGTGGATGGACTGGAGCAGCAGGTTGGATAACTATGCCAGCGATGACGCCTTTGGCAGCAGCGGCTTCAACGCAGGCGGGGAATGGAACTTTGGGGTACAGATGGAAACCTGGTTTTAACCCTGTACGCTCCCGCACCGCGGGGGCGTTTTGAACATCATAAAAAGAGGTCAGGAAGAGGTATCTATGGATTTTAATCAAATTGCCCGCGAGCTTATTCCGCTGCTCGGCGGCAAAGAGAACATCGCCAGCGCGGCGCACTGCGCGACGCGACTTCGTCTGGTCCTGGTCGATGATGCGCTTGCCGACCAGCAGGCCATCGGCAAGGTTGAAGGCGTAAAGGGCTGTTTTCGTAACGCCGGACAGATGCAGGTGATCTTCGGTACGGGGGTGGTGAATAAAGTTTACGCGGCGTTTATTCAGGCGGCAGGGATTAGCGAATCCAGCAAGTCGGAGGCGGCGGATATAGCGGCACGCAAGCTGAATCCGTTCCAGCGCATCGCCCGTTTGCTCTCCAATATCTTCGTGCCGATTATTCCGGCGATTGTGGCCTCCGGCCTGCTGATGGGCCTGCTCGGGATGGTGAAAACCTACGGCTGGGTGGATCCGGACAACGCGCTTTATATCATGCTGGACATGTGCAGCTCGGCGGCGTTTATCATTCTGCCGATCCTGATTGGCTTCACCGCCGCGCGCGAGTTTGGCGGCAACCCGTATCTGGGGGCTACGCTGGGCGGCATTCTGACGCACCCGGCGCTGACTAACGCCTGGGGTGTGGCGTCCGGCTTCCAGACCATGAACTTTTTCGGCCTTGAAATCGCCATGATTGGCTATCAGGGGACCGTGTTCCCGGTGCTGCTGGCGGTGTGGTTTATGAGCATCGTGGAGAAGCAGCTGCGCCGGGCGATCCCGGACGCGTTAGATCTGATCCTGACGCCGTTCCTGACCGTTATTATCTCCGGCTTTATCGCGCTGTTGATTATCGGCCCGGCGGGACGCGCGCTGGGCGACGGCATCTCCTTCATCCTCAGCACCCTGATTGCGCACGCGGGCTGGCTGGCGGGACTGCTGTTTGGCGGCCTGTATTCGGTCATCGTCATCACCGGTATTCACCACAGCTTCCACGCCATCGAGGCCGGGCTGCTGGGCAACCCGTCGATAGGCGTTAACTTCCTGCTGCCGATCTGGGCGATGGCGAACGTGGCGCAGGGCGGGGCGTGTCTGGCGGTGTGGTTCAAAACTCGCGATGCCAAAATCAAAGCCATCACGCTACCGTCGGCGTTCTCGGCGATGCTGGGCATTACCGAGGCGGCGATTTTCGGCATCAACCTGCGCTTCGTGAAGCCGTTTATCGCGGCGCTGATTGGCGGCGCGGCGGGCGGCGCCTGGGTGGTTTCGGTGCACGTTTACATGACCGCCGTCGGGCTCACCGCCATTCCCGGCATGGCGATCGTACAGGGCAGCTCGCTGCTCAACTATATTATCGGCATGGTGATTGCCTTTGGCGTGGCGTTTACCGTCTCCCTGCTGCTGAAGTATAAAACGGACTCTGAATAATGACCTCTGCTTCCCGCTGGCCTGCCGTGCTGCAGGCCGTAATGAAAGGCCAGCCGCGCGCGCTGGCGGACAGCCACTATCCCCAGTGGCATCCTGCGCCGGTGACGGGGCTAATGAACGATCCGAACGGCTTTATCTGGTTTGCCGGACGTTACCACCTGTTCTATCAGTGGAACCCGCTTGACAGCGATCATCGCTACAAGTGCTGGGGCCACTGGAGTTCAGCGGATATGGTGCACTGGCGGCATGAGCCCATGGCGCTGATGCCCGACGAAGACTATGACCGTAACGGCTGTTACTCCGGCAGCGCCGTGGATGATAACGGCGCGCTGACCCTGTGCTATACCGGCAACGTCAAGTTTGACGATGGCGGCCGTACCGCCTGGCAGTGTCTGGCGGTGCAAAATGACGATGGCACTTTTAGCAAGCTGGGGCCGGTGCTGCCGCTGCCGGAAGGGTATACCGGACACGTCCGGGATCCGAAGGTCTGGCGCCAGAACGGGCTGTGGTACATGGTGCTCGGCGCGCAGGATCTGCAGAAGCGGGGCAAGGTGCTGCTGTACAAATCCGGGGATTTACGCTGCTGGCAGCCCTGCGGTGAAATTGCCGGACACGGGGTGAACGGGCTTACGGATGCCGGGTATATGTGGGAGTGCCCGGATCTGTTTGCGCTCGACGGCACGCACGTCCTGATCTGCTGCCCGCAGGGGCTGGCGCGCGAGGCGCACCGCTATCTCAACACCTATCCGGCCGTCTGGATGAGCGGGACGTTTGATGAGGAAACGGCTGCCTTTGCGCACGGCGAGCTGCACGAGCTTGATGCCGGTTTCGAATTTTACGCGCCGCAAACCGCGGAGGCAGAGGACGGCCGACGTATTCTTATCGGCTGGATGGGCGTGCCGGACGGGGAGGAGATGCTCCAGCCGACCCGCGCGCACGGCTGGATCCATCAGATGACCTGTCCTCGAGAGCTACGCTTTCGCGACCGTAAGCTCCTGCAAACTCCGGTGCGCGAGCTGGAAACGCTGCGCGAGGAGGAAAATTACTGGCAGGGTCGCGCCGACGATGCGCCGGAACTGGACGGAGCCCGCCTGGAGTTCGAGCTGAGCGCCTCGCGCGTAAGCGTGGATTTTGCCGGGACGTTGCGGCTCGCTGTCGATGACGAGGGTATACGCCTGGAGCGGGCCAGCCTGAAAACCGGAGAAACGTTAACCCGCTACTGGCGGGGAGAGGTGCACCATCTGCGCGTGCTGTGCGACCGTTCCAGCGTTGAAATTTTCATCAATCACGGTGAAGGGGTCATGAGCAGCCGCTATTTTCCCGACCATCCGGCACGGGTGCGCGTCGAAGGTGCGTCCGACATCACATTACGCTACTGGTCGCTGCGCAGCTGCATGATAGAATAGCGGTTTTGGCAGCCGGAACCAGGTCGTTGTGAGAAAAACAAAACGCGTTACCATTAAAGACATTGCGGAGCTGGCGGGGGTGTCAAAAGCCACCGCCAGCCTGGTGCTGAACGGCCGCAGCAAAGAGCTTCGGGTGGCGGAGGAGACGCGCGAGCGCGTGCTGGCGATTGCCAAAGAGCACCATTACCAGCCCAGCATTCACGCCCGTTCGCTGCGGGATAACCGCAGCCACACCATTGGTCTGGTGGTGCCGGAAATCACCAACTACGGTTTTGCCGTCTTTTCTCACGAACTGGAGACCCTGTGCCGCGAGGCGGGCGTTCAGCTGCTGATCTCGTGTAGCGATGAAAATCCGGGCCAGGAGACGGTGGTGGTCAATAACATGGTGGCGCGCCAGGTGGACGGGCTGATCGTCGCCTCCAGCATGCTTAACGACGCGGACTATCAGAAGCTGAGCGAACAGCTGCCGGTGGTGCTCTTTGACCGCCATATGAACGACAGCTCTCTGCCGCTGGTCATCACCGATTCGATTACCCCTACCGCTGAACTGGTAGCCGAAATTGCTCGCCAGCATCCAGATGAGTTCTATTTCCTCGGCGGACAGCCGCGGTTATCCCCGACGCGAGACCGCCTGGAAGGGTTTAAGCAGGGGCTGCGCGACGCCGGCGTTGAGTTACGCCCGGAGTGGATCATTCATGGCAATTACCACCCGAGCTCCGGCTACGAAATGTTTGCTGAACTGTGCGCGCGCCTTGGCCGCCCGCCTGAAGCCCTCTTTACCGCCGCCTGCGGTCTGCTGGAAGGGGTGTTACGCTACATGGGCCAGCATAACCTGCTGCAAAGCGAAATACGCCTGGCCAGCTTTGACGACCACTATCTGTATGATTCTTTAACCCTTCCCGTTGATACCATCCGCCAGGACAATCGCCAGCTCGCCTGGCACTGCTTCGATCTGATTGGCAAACTGATTGAAGGAGAAACGCCGGAGCCGATCCAGCGGAAGCTGGACGCCACGCTGCGGCGGCGATACAGCGGCACGAAATAAAAGCGACTTACGGATACATCAATAACTTTAATTAATTAAAGATCTGATTCAGCCGATAACCAAAGGGAAATTATATCTCTGAGGTGTGTTATGTCGTTGAAAAAATCATCACTGATTGTCCTGTTTTCCCTGCTTTTCTTCTTTGTGGCCAGCACCATTACCAGCGTTGGGCTCATCATAAAAAGTAATAATTCGCTGGATAACGTGAACAAAGAAATTCAGGTCGTGCTGTCCATCATCGACCCCATCAACCACAGCCGGACCCTGCGCGTCAGGGTTATGGAGTATGTGAAAATGGTGGAGGCAGGGGATACCTCGGATCGGTCTGCGAAGCTGGCATCGGTGAAAGAGGCGCTGACCAAAGCCGACGGCGCCTTTTCGGCATTTATGGCCGCGCCGCGTTTGCAGGATGAAGCCTCACTGATTACCGCCTACCGGGACGCGTGGCAAAACTACCGTAACCAGGGGCTGGAGCCGCTGATCGCCGCAGCCGCTTCTCAGGACGTGGCGCGATTCAACGCGCTCATTCCCGTGGTGTCTCAGCTCGATCGCCAGTATGAGATCGTGCTCGACCAGATCCTCTCCGTTCACCAGACGTACGCCAAAAGCCTGAACGAGGATGCGAGCAGCAATTTCGTGTCAGGGCTGGTTATCATCGCCAGCATTGCCCTGCTGTTTGTGGTGGTGATTATCGCCGTCAGCGTCCTGATGAAACGGGTCGTCTTCGCGCCGGTCAACCTGGCGCGCGAGCACTGTAGCCAGATTGCAGCCGGGAAGCTGGACGTTCCGGTACCCGTTAAGCCTCACTCAGACAATGAAATCGAACGCCTGATGGGATCGATGGAGCAGATGCGCCAGGCGCTGCTCGCGACCATTTCTCAGGTGCGCGATGCCAGCCATACCGTAACGCACGCGGCGCAGGAAATTGCCTCGGGCAATATCGACCTGGCCTCGCGCACTGAACAGCAGGCTTCCGCCTTAACCCAGACGGCCGCCAGCATGGAAGAGCTGAGCGCGACGGTGGCGAACAATACTGAAAACGTATTCCAGGCGGGTAAGCTGGTGCAGGACGCGGTGAAAAATGCGCGTACCGGAGAAGCGGTAACCCGCGACGTTATCGAAACGATGAATACCATCGCCTCTAACTCGAAGCGCATTGAGGATATCACCAGCGTGATTAACAGCATTGCGTTCCAGACCAACATTCTGGCGCTGAACGCGGCAGTTGAAGCGGCGCGCGCCGGCACGCAGGGGCGTGGCTTCGCGGTGGTGGCAAGTGAAGTTCGCACCCTGGCGCAGAAAAGCGCGGTGGCAGCGAAGGATATCGAACATCTCATCGCCCAGTCCGTTTCCAGCGTGAAGAGCGGCGCGGAGCTGGTTAACCGCTCGGGAGAGGTAATCGATTCTATTATTTCATCGGTGAATAAGGTTAATAGCCTGATGGAGCAAATTTCGGTCGCCTCCGAGGAGCAGAGCCGCGGGATTGGTCAGGTCGGGCAGGCCGTGACCGAGATGGATGGAGTAACTCAGCAGAACGCGGCGCTGGTGCAGCAGTCCGCCGCCGCCGCGGCCTCGCTGGAGGAGCAGGCGCAGCAGCTGTCGCAGAGTATTTCGAGTTTCAGCCTGCCCAGGACGGCATGACGGACAGGCGTTGACAGGGCAATAAACTTCGACCACTCTAAAAACAATATCTTAGAGAGGTCGTTATGCTTCAACGGTTTGCAAAGAAAAAGGCGCTGTTACTTTCTGCTCTGCTGGTTTCCGGGCTGGTCAGGGCAGAAGAGTCGCTTCCTGACGTGGTGAAGACATTCAGCGAGCAGCAGGACATCAAAATCATCAAGAAAATTGACGCCCCCGGCGGCGCGCCAGCGTGGCTGGGGCAATATCAGGATATGGGCGTCACCCTCTTTTTGACCCCTGACGGGAAGCATGTGGTGTCGGGCTATCTGTATGATGAGAAGGGAACAAACCTTAGCGAGGCCCTGTTCCAGAAAGAAATCTACGCGCCGTTGGGCCGCGAAATGTGGAAAAAGCTTAACGCGGCGCACCCGCTGAAAGAGGGCGCAGATACGGCGCCGCGTAAGGTCTTTGTCTTTGCCGACCCGTTCTGCCCGTACTGCAAGCAGTTCTGGGCTGAAGCGCAGCCGTGGGTGAAGGCCGGCAAGGTCCAGCTCAACACGCTGCTGGTCGCGTTCCTTAACCCGAAAAGCGGGCGTAACGCCTCTGCGATCCTGAATGCCAAAGATCCGGTATCGGCATGGAAAGCGTACGAACTGTCCGGCGGCAAAAAGTTGCCTAAACCTGACGGGGCGGCATCCCGGGAAACCGTTGAGATCCTGCAAAACCACCAGACGCTAATGGACAGCCTCGGTGCGAACGCGACGCCGGCTATTTATTATCTGAACGAGCAAAACGAACTGCAGCAGGTCGTGGGCATGCCGGACGCAAAACAGCTTGAGGCGATGTTCGGGCCGAAGCCGTAAGCGCGCAAAAGAGAGGCAGAAACGGGGCGTTTCTGCCTGTTCTCCTTCAGCTTCCCCAGCGCCCGCGAAGGTAATTCACCGCCTCCTGGGTCTGGGGCTGGTTAAGATAGTCTTCGCGAAACAGGATCGTGCCCTTCACGTCCGGCAGTGAATCATTCAGATCCAGCTGTTTTTTCAGCTCCGGCACGCCGCCGTTCACCGTCCAGTCCGGTTCGTTTCGGGAAGGCGCGCCGACTTTATAAAACGCAATACCGATATAGAGGCGGGTATGGGTCGGCTTCACCACGTCGGCCCACCATTTTGTCAGCACATCGTAGCGCGCGGCATCCCGGGCGAACGGCCAGTAGATCTGCGGCGCGATGTAGTCCAGTAAGCCCTGCTGTACCCACTTGCGGGTGTCCGCGTAGGATTCATCATAGGCTGCCGCGCCGCGCGTGTCCGAGCCCGCCGGGTCGAACGAGCGGTTGCGCCAGACGCCTGCCGGGCTGACGCCAAATTCAACCTCAGGTTTAGCCTGCTTAATCGCCCGCGAAACCTGCACAATCAGCTCCTGCGTGTTGTGCCGCCGCCAGTCCGCTTTTGACGCAAACCCCTCGCCGTAGCGCCTGAAGGTGTAAGCATCGTTCAGGGTGGAGCCGGGCGTCTCCGTGTAGAAATAATCATCGAACTGTACGCCGTCAATGGCGTAGCGATCCACCACCTCCATCACCACACGGGTTATCCAGTCCCGCACTTCCGGAATGCCCGGATCGAGGACAAAGCGATCCCCTGAGGTGCGTATCCATTCGGGATGCTGCACGTAGACGCTGGAAGGGCGAAGCGACGAGGTCCGGTTAAGCGCGGCGATGGTCGAGGGCCTGGTGTTAGTGGAAACGCGATACGGGTTAAACCAGGCGTGAACCTTCATGCCGCGCCGGTGGGCCTCATCCAGCATAAACTGGAGCGGATCGTAGCCCGGGTATTCCCCGATAGTCCCCGTCAGGGTATCTGACCACGGCAGTATGTCGGAGGACCACAGCGCCGTACTGTCCGGTTTGACCTGGAAGAAGACGGTGTTAATTCCCAGGCTTTTCAGCTTGTCCAGTTTGTCCGTCAGCGCACGCTGCTGTTGGGCGATACGCTGCTCCGCGCTGCGGCCATTTACCGACGATACAGGCGGCCAGTCGAGGCGGGAGACGGTCGCCAGCCAGATCCCGCGCATAGGCTGGTTGGCCTGCGGTAGAGGTTTATTTGCCTGCGGCAGTGGCGTAACGAGCGACTTCGGCGGCGTGGAGGTGCAGCTTACAAGTAAAAGCGCGCAGCCAAGCAGCGCGCCGGTCCGTTTTACATGTCGCATCATTGGCGTATCAGCTCCTGGGTGTCCGGCTTTCCGTCCAGGGATTAAAGGCCGGTTCGTCCTGTTCTGCGGGACCGTCATCATGAAGGGAGTCAAGATAGAGGGCTTCAACTTCCGCGCGCGCCCACGGGGTGCGGCGCAGGAACTTCAGGCTCGACTTAACGCTCGGGTCTTTTCGAAAACAGTTAATTTTGATGCGGTTGCCCAGCTCGTTCCAGCCGTAGCGCGCAACAAGCGCGTTAACCTGCATCTCGAGCGTTACGCCATGCAAAGGATCGTTGGAAACAGGTGCAGTCATAGGCGTCCGGTAGTCTCATTTATTATGGGGAATGGAATAATCGATGAAAGGTTACAAGAAAGCAGGGGAAGCGGCAATTTAAGCGTGAGGTTCTTCACCCCGCAGGGCTGAGGGTTCCCCACAAATTAATGCGAGCACTAAGCAATCCCCTCGCCCCTCCGGGGAGAGGGTTAGGGTGAGGGGAACATACGGCGGTGGTGGTGATTCCGTTCACGTTATGTTCCTTGCTACTCTGTAACGACATGACCGGTGAACGTGCCAGGGTGGCTCAGTCGCCACCATCCTGGCGACCCGGGCTCCCGGCGGTAAATCGCCGCTTCGCGGTGCCCTCGGCTTATTCCTTCCGGCTTATCGGGTACGGGCGGATGTAACGTCCCTGTAAAGCCGCCCTCTCGGCGCATCCCTGCGCCTCGCCCCGGCCTGCAGGAAACGCCTCAGCGATTTACAGCCGGACCAGGGCATCGCTGACAGCCCTCAGTCATTCAGAAAGCAACATTATTGCTTCTGCTTAAAAATAACTGGGGAACCCTCAGCCCCGCAGGGGGGGGAAGAGAGGAGATTGCAGGGATAACCTTATTTTTTAAATAGCTCTGGGGCCCATGGCGTAGGATCTACCTCCATAAATGGCGCGCGTTCGAAGCGGGACTTCAGCGCCCAGGGCACCGTACAGTCAAAGATGGTTTTGCAGGTGATGCCGTTTCCACGAATGGAGGTGCTGTAGTCCGGAGCCTGAGACGGATCCAGCTGGTGGCCGCGGATCCCCGGCAGGTTGGTGATGCTTACATCTCCCTGCATGCGGGTGGTCATGGCCCACAGGAGGTCATCGCTGTCGAAAATATCCACATCCTCGTCTACGAGAATAATGTTCTTAAGCTCGGAGTAGGTGGCTAACGCGATCAGTGCCGCCTGGCCCTGGCGTCCTTCGTCTGAGGGCTGACGTTTTTTCACCTGCAGCACGCCAAGGAATTTGCCGCCGCCTGCGGTATGCGCATAGACGTTTTGCAGAAAACCGGGGATGGCTTCTTCCACCGCGTTGCGGATGCTGGCTTCGGTCGGTAAGCCCGCGAGCGTGGTATGCTCTTCGCCCGGCCCGACCAGCGTTTGCAGGATCGCCCGATGGCGCATGGTAACGGCTTTTACCTTAATCACCGGTAAGGAAGGGTTGGCCTCGCCGCAGTAGCCGGGGAATTCCGGCATCGCATGGCCGGTATGGGTGTGCTGGTCCTCTTTAACGCGCACGCCCGGCAGCAGCTCGCCTTCAATAACGATCTCCGCCCGGGCAATCGCTTTTTCCCGCACGGCCACGCCCTGAACCAGCTCAACCGGGGACTGACGCAGCGCGCCGGCGACGCCCAGCTCGTTATAGCCGAAGGGCGTGGTAGGGGCCTCAAAGCACGCGCCAATGTAGATAGCCGGATCCAGGCCCATATTGATGGTGACAGGCAGCGGTTTCCCGGCCTCTTCAGCTTTTTTGCGGAACACTTCGATATGGCGGCCCGCGGCAAGGAACATGGAGAGTTCGTCGCGCTCCTGAACGCAGAGGCGGTGAATGGTGACGTCGGTGAGCGACGCGTCTTCCGGGTCGCTTGCCAGCACCAGGCCCAGGCAGAAGAACGGGCCCGCGTCTATCGGGGTGTTCGTCGGTGCCGGCAGCAGCCTGCGCAGATCGAAGTCAGGATCGTCGGCATAAAACACCTGCTCCTGACACGGGGCCTGCGCCGCCGGAACGACAACCGGCGCCAGCGGATTTTTTACCGCATGACCGACGTGCTTCGCCAGCTCAGAAGGTTCGCAGCCCAGCAGCAGCGCCGCACGTTCACGGCTGGCGTGCATCCCCACCAGGATCCGGGAGCCGGGATAGCCTTTCACGCTATTAAACATCATGGCGGGCCCGGTGCGGGTTGGGCGTTTGACCGTGCCGCCGGCACCGATATGCCGGTATACCCCCGCCAGCTCCGCGTTGGGATCGACCGGATGGTTAGTTTCGATGTACTGGCCGTCGTGGCGCTGGAGCAGTTCGATGGCGCTTCTGAGATCGTTGATTGGGTTTTCCATATTTTCCTCCCTCGGATGAATTCGTCCATTGTCGGTGGAAGCAAATTCACCATCAATTGCATCATTCATGCTATTTTGATACGTATTTTCATATCAATTATTGGGGCACGTTATGCAGTTTCGCCTGATGCGCAATTTTATTGTGGTGGCTGAGGAGCTTCACATGCACCGGGCGGCGGAGCGTCTGAATATGGCGCAGCCGGCGCTGAGCCAGCAGATCAAAACCCTGGAAGAACGTCTGGGCGTGACGCTCTTCAGCCGGGCAAACCGTCGTCTGACCCTGACGCCCGCCGGTGAGGCTTTTCTTAACAAAGCCCGGGTCGCAATAATGATGACCGAGCAGGCTATCCTGGACGCCAGGCAAACCGCCAGAGGCGAGCAGGGGGTATTAAACCTTGGCTGCGTTTCGAGCGCGATGTTCGACAGCAAACTGCCCGCGGCCCTTCGCCAGCTTCACGCGAAATGGCCGGACATCACGCTGTCGGTCATGACCGGGAATGTGCAAACCCTCTACGGCGCCGTACAAAGCAACCAGCTGGATATCGCCATCATCCGCTCGCCGCTTCCGCCGCTGCCTGAGGATCTGCAAAGCCGTCCGTTTACCACAGAGAAGACGGTGCTGGCGCTGCCGGGCCAGCACCCGCTGGCGGGTTCGGCAGCGCTTACGCTTTCATCGCTGAAGGAGGAAAAATGGATTGCCCTGCGCGATCCGGAAGGCATGGGGCTGGAGCAGTACTTCTATGACGCCTGCCGCGGCGCGGGCATCCGGCCCAGCGTCGTGCAAAGCGCCACTGACGTCCCCACGGTGATAAGCCTTGTCTCCGCGGGGTTTGGGATTGCCATGCTGCCCGCCTCGGCAAAGGCTATCCGCATCGAGAACGTGGTCTGCGTGGAGATCCTCGACCGGCTCCGGGAGAGCGAGTTGACGCTGGTATGCCACCGGATCATACGCTCCGAGGTGCTGAAAAAGTTTCTCAGCCTCCTCGATCACGTCGGCCGTCCGGCGGCCTGAAGGAGCTGTTCGCGCAGCCAGACGTTAGCCGGATCCTGGCCGTTTTTCGGGTGCCAGTACATGCCTATGACGATCGGCTGGAGAGGCAGCGGCGGCGGAAACAGATCGAGCGTTTGCGCGAAGCGTTGCAGCATGCGCTTTGGCAGGGTACAGAGCAAATCAGTCCCGGCCACAATCGCAGGCGCCACGGCGTAGCTTTGCGTGGACATTACCACGCTTCGCTGGCGTCCAAGCCCGGCCAGATTCTGGTCGACAAAGCCTGCGAAAGGATCGCCTTCGGATGACACCACCAGGTGGGAAAGGGCGCAATAGCTGTCCAGATCCAGCTCCCCCGTTCCGCGCGGATGGCCCTTGCGCTGTGCCGTGGCGTACTCATCGTCAAACAGCCTGCGCCTGACCCACGCATCGTGCGCCCCCGCGTCAACGCCAACGTAAATATCCACCTCTCCGCTTTCCATTTGCGCGGGCAGTTTCTGGATTTCTCAGGCAGCGCAAAACGCAGGCGAACGCCCGGCGCCAGCGTGCCGATCTGATTCTGTAGCTCAGCCCCAAGCATCAGCGCCGGGTTTTCGTGCAGGCCGATAACGCCGGCTGGCTGATGCCCAGCCGCGCGGCCGCATGGGTAATGTTCCTGTCCCGGAGTAAGGCATCCAGCGCCAGGATCAGGTCCATATCCATATCGGAGGATGTCATCTTACTTTGCATCACGGTTGGTATAGGTAACGGGAACCCACGCGTAGCCTTCACGCTCGCCCCTGGTGACGTAACCAATACCCGGGAAAGGCAGATGCGGAGCCGCAATCAGCGCGCGGTTTTTGACAAACTCCGCGAACGCAGCGTTGCGAACCCGGGAGGCGCCGTCCTGATCTTCATCGTAGGCGATGGTTACATCAGGCTGAGGAAACTGAACCGCGGCGACGTGAATGATATCGCCGACAAAGGTTATTTTTTCACCCTGACGCTCAAGCGTATAGAACGCGGAGCCGGGAGTGTGGCCCGGGTGAACCGTGCCGCTGATCCCCGGCAGAAGCTGCTCCGTCCCGGAGAATGGCGTCACCTTTCCGGCGTCCAGATAGGGCTTCAGGGTCTTCTGTGCAATATCAAAGTAGTTCTGGTCATAGCCTGATTTTTTCTGATTCTCGTCGTTAAAGAAAAAATCGATGTCCGGCTTGCCGACGTACACCTGCGCATTGGCAAATACGCGCTGGCCGTCCTTCACCAGGCCGCCGGCATGGTCGGAGTGCGCATGCGTGATCAGAATGTCGGTAATATCCTGCGGCCTGATGCCCTGCGTCGCCAGGCTTTCAATCAGCCGTCCACCGTTTCCGGGGCCAAAGAGCTGGCCTGAGCCGGTGTCCACCAGGATCCGGTGGCCGGGCAGGGCGATATAAAACGCGTTGATGGACGCTTCAACCGGATTGGCCTGGAAGTTTTTAGCCAGTAGCGCATCGGTATTTTCCGCCGTCGTCCGGCGCAGCAGAGTATGAAGATCCTGCGGAACGCTGCCGTCCGTAAAGGCGGTGACGATCGTGTCGCCAACCTGCACGCTGTAGCCGCCAGCCTGCTGTTTAACCACATGCTGCGGGACATTCGCCGCCGCGTGGAACGCCGGAAAGAAAAGCGCAGAACCGGTCAACAGGGTTGATATAGCAAGTTTTTTCACAGTAAACATGATGGGCTCCTCAATAGTAAGTTCATCATAGTTCAACTGCGATTTTTGAGAACGGCCGGGAAGTGAATGTGACCTATCCATGGAATGGATAGGTCTGGGGAAGGGAATTACAGCACGCCCGTACCGCCGTCGGAACACCATACCTGACCGGAAGCGTATGAGCAGGTATCGGAGGCAAACAACACGTACAGCGGTGCGATTTCAACCGGCTGGCCCGGCCTGCCCAGCGGCGTATCTCCGCCGAACTGCTGTACCTTGGACTGAGGCTGACCGCCGCTGGACTGTAGCGGTGTCCAGTACGGCCCCGGTGCGACAGCGTTCACCCGAATGCCGCGCGGCCCCAGCTGCTTGGCCAGAGACTTGGTAAAGGCCACGTTACAGGCTTTGGTCTGGGCGTAGTCCACGAGGATCCCGCTCGGTTTGTACGCCTGAACGGAAGAGGTGTTGATGATTACCGCCCCTTCCTGCAGGTGGCGCAGCGCCGCTTTGGTGATCCAGAAAGGCGCATACACGTTGGTTTTGAACGTCGCGTCAAAATCAGCCGTGGTGAGGTTATCGATCGACTCGCAGTACTGCTGGCGACCGGCGTTATTCACCAGGATATCCAGGCCGCCCAGTTCGGCAACGGCTTTTTCCACCAGCGTATCGCAGAACGATTCCACGCGAATGTCGCCGGGAATGGCGACCGCTTTACGGCCTTCGGCCTGAATCAGCGCGATAACCGATGCGGCATCGGACTCTTCTTCCGGCAGATAGCCGATGGCAACATCCGCACCTTCGCGGGCGTAGGCGATGGCCACCGCGCGGCCAATACCGGAATCACCGCCGGTAATGAGCGCTTTTTTTCCTGCCAGCTTTCCCGACCCGATATAGCTTGTTTCACCATGATCCGGTAATGGCTTCATTTCCGATGCCAGCCCGGGGGCCATTTGCGGTTGTTCTGCAAACGGCGGACGAGGGTAATGCAGCGTGTGATTATTTCCTGTAGACATACCGGCCTCCTTAAATAGTGAATTCCAAGATTAGTCGCTAATTAAGCGCAAGCGGGCAAAACTGACAAATTCAGACAAATCTATATTCCATTACCTGCGGTAAATAATTCTTCAGGCCAGCATGTAATACCAGAAAAGCGCGACCTCATCTTTTTCCGGCAGCGCGTTGTAAAGATAGCGATCGTAACCGCCCAGAATAAAACCGTATTGCCGGTAAAACAGGCAGGCTGAAACGTTGACGTTCTGCGTCTCCAGCCGTAACCCGGGCGCGTTGATGCTGCGTGCCCACACGTGCGTGGCGGCCATCAGCTTGTGCGCCGCGCCCGTTCTGCGCTTTGAACGTTCTACCGCAACGTAATCCACGGAAATAAATTTATTCCAGTTGCAGGATGCGGTAATAAATCCGGCTATTTCTCCGTCATCCGTTTCGGCAATCAGAAATATGGCATCGGGATTAACGCGATGATTTTCCAGCGTCTGGAGATCGAGCTCATAGATTTTAAGATAAGGCTCGGCAAGCGCTTCGATATGCAAATCGCCATGGATAAACGGCTCTCTGGCAATGCGATCGACCGTGAAGGAAAAATCACAACATTCAAGACGGGGGAGGTCCGTACTTAATCCTTTTCGAATCTGCATGGTATTCCTTAAGTAAGAGTTATAAACAGATAATAGACGAAGCGGCATAACCTGCTGGCATAACACTCTGTTCATCCTGGTCTAAGCTTGTATCTCGTTCCGCGTAAAATGTGGTCATTCGAGGACAGTGAATGGAATTCAGAACATGTCGCAGGCACTGGGGTGCTGAATATATTTCCGATGACGTTGTACGTTTTCGCGTCTGGGCTGAAGGGCAAAGAGATCTCACGTTGCGTTTAACCGACACCGACATTCCGATGGCGGCGGTGGGCGACGGCTGGTTTCAGGTTGACGTGCCCGGCGTCACGCACGGTACGACGTATCAGTTTGTTTTACAGGACGGTATGGCGGTGCCGGATCCCGCCTCACGCGCGCAGCAGGGCGACGTCAACGGCCCGTCGGTCGTGATCGACCCGCGTCGCTACACCCCCGCTCAGGGCGAATGGAAAGGGCGCCCGTGGGAAGAGACGGTGATCTACGAGCTGCATATCGGCACCTTTACGGAGGAAGGGACGTTCAGGGCGGCCATCGAAAAACTGCCGTATCTCGCTGAACTCGGCATTACGCAGCTGGAGGTGATGCCCGTGTCCCAGTTCGGCGGATCGCGCGGCTGGGGCTATGACGGGGTGCTGCTGTATGCCCCGCACTCCGCCTACGGCACGCCGGATGACTTTCACGCCTTCATCGATGCCGCCCACGCGCTCGGGCTTTCGGTGGTGCTGGATATTGTGCTCAACCACTTCGGCCCCGAGGGCAACTATCTGCCGTTACTCTCGCCGGCGTTTTTCCATCAGGATCGTATGACCCCGTGGGGCAACGGGATTGCCTACGAGGTTGACGCCGTCCGGCAATACATTACCGAGGCGCCGCTGTACTGGCTGTCGGAGTACCATCTTGACGGCCTGCGCTTTGACGCCATCGACCAGATTAACGACGACGCAGAACCCCATATTCTT
The DNA here is from genome assembly GCF_026627565.1 of Enterobacter cloacae complex sp. 2022EL-00788. Lineage (NCBI taxonomy): Bacteria > Pseudomonadati > Pseudomonadota > Gammaproteobacteria > Enterobacterales > Enterobacteriaceae > Enterobacter > Enterobacter cloacae complex sp. 2022EL-00788. The sequence continues at coordinate 73,989 of NZ_JAPNMC010000001.1, forward strand.
CCCTACATTGCGCAGCGGATCCGCGACGCGTTTCCGGATCGCCATATCCATCTCACCACCGAGGACAGCCGCAACGTGATTTTCCTGCATCCGCGCGATGCGAAGGGCAATACGCCGCTGTTTACCGCCGAATGGAATGATGATTTTCACAATGCCGCGCACGTTTTCGCGACCGGGGAATCGCACGCCTATTACCAGGACTTTGCCTTTGAGCCCGAGAAAAAGCTGGCGCGGGCGCTGGCCGAGGGGTTTGTCTATCAGGGGGAGATTTCGCTTCAGACCGGCAGGTCGCGCGGGGTTGAGTGTCGCGAGCAGCCTCCGCAGTTTTTTGTCGATTTTATTCAAAATCACGATCAGATCGGCAACCGTGCTCAGGGAGAAAGGCTCATTACCCTGGCGGGAGAGGATAAAACGCGCGTCCTGTTCGCCGCGCTGCTGCTCTCCCCGCATATTCCGCTGCTGTTTATGGGCGAGGAGTATGGCGAAACCCGTCCGTTCCTCTTTTTCACCGACTTCCACGGGGACCTGGCGAAGGCCGTGCGGGAAGGGCGCGCGAAGGAGTTTACGGGCCATACCGGCCACGATGAAGCCGTTCCGGATCCCAACGACGTCGATACGTTTATCCGCTCGAAGCCCGGCTGGGATAAGGCGCAAACCGAGGAAGGCAGAGCGTGGCTGCAGCTAACGCGCAAGCTTATCGCGCTGCGTCAGCGCCATGTCGTCCCGTTACTGAAACAGCCGGGCGCCGCAGAGGGTAACGTCCTGCAAACGGCGCTCGGCATGGTCGCGGTGAGCTGGCGTTTTCCAGCCGGGACGCTGTCGCTGGCGCTGAATATCGGTAAAAAGCCGCTCGCCTTACCGGACCTGCCGGGAAAAACGATCTTTAGCTGGCCGGAGGCAGAGGAAAACCTGCCGCCGAACAGCATTGTTGTTCGCTTTGCTGATGGAGAAGCAGCGCTATGATCCCGTCCTCAACCTATCGCATTCAGTTTCGCAACGGCATGACCTTCGATCGCGTAGTGGACCTGATACCGTACATGAAAGATCTCGGTATCAGCCATCTCTATGCGTCGCCGGTCTTCACGGCCACCACGGACTCCACTCACGGCTATGACGTGACCGACCCCAATAAAATCGACCCGGCAATTGGCGGGCGCGCAGGGTTCGACCGCATGGCGGCGGCCCTCCGGCAGGCGGGCATGGGGCTGATTCTGGATATCGTTCCTAACCATATGTCCACCTCGCTGGAAAACCGCTGGTGGCGCGACGTTATCGAAAACGGCAAACAGAGCCGCTACGCCGCCTTCTTTGACATCGACTGGTCCCGACCGCTAACGCTGCCGTTTCTTGGCGACACCTTTGAAGCGGAGCTGGAGCGGGGCGCTATCACAATAAAACGTGACAGTGTCACCGATAAGGCGGCGCTGGTGTATTACGACACCGCCTATCCGCTCAATCCCGGCACGTATAGTGAGGATAAGAGCATCGCTGAGATCCACGAGGCGCAAAGCTGGCGCCTGATGTCCTGGCGTGAAGCGCCGAAGCAGCTGTCGTGGCGACGCTTTTTTGAAATCACCGGGCTGGTGGGCGTGCGGGTTGAGGATGAAGCGGTCTTCGCGGATACCCACCGCCTGATCCTGGAGCTTGTTCACGCCGGGGTGGTGGACGGCCTGCGCATCGACCACGTGGACGGGCTTGCCGATCAGCTGGCGTATCTGCAGCGCCTGCGCGCGGCGACCGGGCCGGACTGCTACATCACGGTTGAGAAGATCCTCGCCAAAGGGGAGCAGCTTCCCACCGAGTGGCCCGTGTCGGGCACGACGGGCTATGAGTTTATCGCCTCCCTTGCCGAAGTGCTGGTGGACGATAACAACCTCTCGCGGCTGGAGGCCATCCACGCCGAAACGCTGGGCGCGCCCGTGGACACGCATGTAGAGCTGCGCAAGGCCAAAGGCCTGATGACCGATCGTAATTTCGAAGGCGAATTTACCACGCTGCTTGCTATTGCCTGCGAGCTGGCCCGGCACAACGGCGCCGAGGTGCAGCGCGACGATATCCGGCATGCCCTGCGCGAGCTGCTTATCGCCTTTCCGGTGTACCGCACCTACGGCACCGGCGAGGGGCTGACGCCTGCGGACGTGGCGCTGCTCGGCCGCGTGGTCGCCAGCGTTAACGCGTCGGAGCCCGCCCTGAGCCTGATCGTGCGTATTCTCACCGGCGATCTGCCGGAGCAGTATCGCGCGCTGGCCTCGCTTTTCCGCACCCGTTTTCAGCAGCTGACCGGGCCGCTGATGGCGAAATCGGTAGAGGATACGTTGTTCTTCCGCCACAACCTGGAGCTGGCCCTGAACGAGGTCGGCGCCGACCCCGCGCCGCGCGCGTTTTCACTCTCCCGCTTTCACCAGGAGATGCGCATTCGGCTCGCCCGTCAGCCCGACGCGCTGCTGGGCACCTCGACCCACGACACCAAACGCGGCGAGGATGCGCGGGCGCGGCTGTACACGCTGACGGAAGCGCCGGATCTGTGGGGGGAGAGCCTGGCGCGCTGGCGGCAGATGAACCAGACCCAGGTCCGGTTCCTGAATGACGGCACCGCGCCGAACGCCGCCGATACCTGGATGATCTTCCAGGCGCTGGCGGGCGTCTGGCCGGCATCGCTGTCGCCTGACGATCGCGACGGGCTTCAGTCGCTGGAGACGCGCTTCCTCGGCTTTCTTGAGAAAGCGCTGCGCGAGGCCAAGCAGCGCACCGACTGGATCGACAGCAACGAAAGCTACGAGAGCGTGGTGCTGGACTATGCGCGCCATCTGCTCTCCCCGGATAACACCCTGTTCCTGCACGATTTCAGCCAGGCGCTCCAGCCGTTTATTCGCGCCGGACTGATGAACAGCCTGAGCCAGACGGTCATCAAGCTGACCGCGCCCGGCGTGCCGGATATTTACCAGGGCAGCGAAGCGCTGAACTTTAGCCTGGTTGACCCGGACAACCGCCGGGAACCGGATTTCACCGCGCTGGCGGAGAACCTCAGCGCGGCGGATGGACACATCTTTAACGACGAGCAGCGCTGGCGAGACGGCAGCGTGAAGCAGTACGTCACCGCCACGCTGTTACGGCTTCGCCCGCATTACCCCGAGCTTTTCCGCTACGGCGACTGGCTGCCGCTGAAGGTAACCGGCGAGCGCGAGGAGAATCTAATCGCTTATGCCCGCCTGAAAGACGGCGAGGCGCTCATCGTCGCCGTTCCGCGGCTGGCGTTTGGCGTTAACGACAACGAGAAGCTGTGGGTTAATACCACATTGGCCATACCTCAGGAGCTGGCCGGGAAGCGCTACCGGGATCTGTTTACCGGTGAGAGTCGCGTACTGCACGAGACGCTGGATTTAACGTCTGAAAAGGGATGTTTGTTGGTTCTGCTTACCTGCGAATAATCGAGGAGAACAAAAATGCCAAAGGATACAACGTTTGAAATTCGGGCCGGTCACGGCCAGCAGCTGGGCGCAAACTATGACGGCAAGGGGGTTAACTTTGCGCTGTTTTCCGCGCACGCGGAGCGGGTGGAGCTGTGCCTGTTTGACCCTTCCGGGAAAACAGAAATCGCCCGCCTGCAGCTGCCGGAATACACCCATGAGGTGTGGCACGGCTATGTGCCCGACCTGAAGCCGGGGGCGCTGTACGGTTACCGCGTTTACGGGCCATACGATCCGGAGAACGGTCACCGCTTTAACCCGCATAAGCTGCTAATCGACCCGTATGCCCGCGAGCTGGCAGGGGATATCGAGTGGAACGATGCCCACTTCGGCTATGAGCTGGGGCACGACGAGCTCGATCTCAGCTTCGATACGCGAGACAGCGCGGCGTTTACGCCGAAATGCAAGGTCATCGACCCGAACGCCGTCGACTGGCAGGACTCGCGCCGGCCTGACGTTCCGTGGCCGCGCACCGTCGTCTACGAAAGCCACGTGAAGGGCTTTACCCAGCTTAACCCGGCCATTCCGCCCGAGCTGCGCGGTACGTTTGAGGGGATGGGGCATAAAGCCTCCGTGGACTACATCAAAAGCCTGGGCATTACCTCGGTGGAGCTGCTGCCGGTCCACTGGTTCCCGGACGATCGGCACCTGCTCGATCGCGGTCTTAAAAACTTCTGGGGCTATAACTCGCTCGCCTTCTTTGCGCCAGCGTCCCGCTATTACGGCCCGGCGGGGATCCAGGGCTTCCGCGATATGGTGCGCGCGTACCACGACGCGGGCATCGAGGTGATCCTCGACGTGGTCTATAACCACACGGCGGAGGGCAACGAGCTGGGGCCAACCCTGTCGTTTAAGGGGATTGATAACTTCTGCTATTACCGCACCATGCCGGATCGGCACCGGTACTACATCAACGACACCGGCACCGGCAATACCGTCAATACCTCGCATCCGCGCGTATTGCAGATGGTCATGGACTCGCTGCGCTACTGGGCGGAATCGATGCAGATTGACGGCTTCCGCTTCGATCTCGGCACTATTCTCGGGCGCGAGCCGGAAGGGTTCGATCCGCGCGGCGGATTTTTCGATGCAGTCACCCAGGATCCGGTGCTGTCGAAGCTGAAGCTCATCGGTGAGCCGTGGGATATCGGCCCCGGCGGGTATCAGGTGGGCGGCTTCCCGCCGGGCTGGGGGGAGTGGAACGACAAATACCGCGATACGGTACGGGAATACTGGAAGGGCGATAACGTCTCCACCGATTTTGCCGCACGCCTGCTTGGCTCCGGTGATTTGTACGATCTGCGCGGGCGTCGCCCGTGGGCCAGCGTCAACTTCATCACCGCGCATGACGGCTTCACGCTCAACGACCTGGTGTCGTACAACGAGAAGCACAATGCCGATAACGGGGAAGATAATAACGACGGCCATAACGATAACCGGTCATACAACTACGGCGAAGAAGGCCCGACGGAAAACCCGGAGATCATCGCGACCCGCGAGCGGCAAAAGCGCAACTTCCTCACCACGCTCTTGTTCTCCCACGGCACGCCGATGCTGCTGGCGGGAGATGAGTTTGGCCGCTCGCAGAAGGGCAATAATAACGGATACTGTCAGGACAGCGAGATCTCCTGGATAAACTGGGAAGGGCTTTCTGAAAACGACGATAGGCTGCGCGAATTTACCCGTCGGCTGATTGCCCTGCGCGCGGAGCAGCCATTGCTGCGGCGTGAAAACTGGCGCGACGGGCTGGAGATCCGCTGGTTTAACGCCGGCGGGGGGCTGCAGCAGTCGGAACAGTGGGACGAGGGCTCCACCCTTGGCCTTGCCATCAGCCGACCGGATCTCGAAAAGGAAGAGGGCGTCTGGCACGACGTGCTGATGCTGTTTAACCCGTTTGAAGGCACGGTCCCGTTCCAGATCCCGCAGTTCGGGGAAGGCGGCTGGGTGCTGGAGCTGTCAACGGCGGATGATGCCCCCATCGGGGAGATCATCACGGAATCCGTCGATTATGAGCTGGCCGGGCGGAGTATCACCCTGTTCCGCCGTCCTTAAAGCGAGGCCGCCGCGCGTGCGGCGGTATCATACAGGGACGAGATCGCGCGAAGCAGCTGCGCGGTCTCGCCAATCGACGTTCCCGGAATGCCGCTTTCCGCATGAATGGCGATCAGGCAGGCCTCCCGCACGTCCCGGTACTTCATGCACAGCGCTTTGCCTTCCTCCGTCGTCGAGAAAAAGAGCTCTTTCCCCGCTTTTTCACTGGTGACGTAACCCGCCTTTACCAGCTTTTTCAGCGCATACGTCACCACGTGGGTATCTTCCATGTTCAGCACAAAGCAGATGTCCGCCAGCTTTTTCTTGCGGTTGCGGTGGTTTACGTGGTGCAGAAGCGAGACGTCAAAGGCGCCCATATCCGGCTCGCCCGCCGCCGTCATGCAGCGCACCATCCACTTGTTGAAGGCGTTGCTGGTCATGATCAGCGCGTATTCCAGCTCCGATAGTTCGGCACACCGCTCTGAGACCAGATGACGGGAGGAGACGATACGCCCGTCCGCAATATCGTCGTGGCCTGGCGCCGTCTTCGTTTTGTCTTTTGTCATACCGATCCTTCTCCCGAAATGTAAACCCGTCGATAAAATAAGAACATTTTATTGATAAATTGTTTACATGTTTTTGACGTTCAGATATAGCTTTTTAGTGCAGGTTCTGTGGAGCCTGACGCAAAACACAACATCGCGCGCCGTAATGCACCGGCTTCGCTCTGCTGCGAAGTATAAAAAATAGCCGTCGGCGCGCAACGCTCACTTTGGATAGGGTAACGTTTATGGACAGTTCTACACTGTTGCCGCTTATCGGGATACCGGTGGTGGTTATTGGTTTTGCACTGCGCTTCAACCCGCTGCTGGTTGTCGTGGTGGCGGGGCTGGCGACGGGCCTGCTGGTTGGCATGGATTTCGGTATGCTGCTGGAAACCTTTGGCGAAAAGTTCGTGAATAGCCGATCGCTTGCCACCTTCATTCTGATCCTGCCGGTCATTGGCCTGCTGGAGTATTACGGGCTGAAGGAGCGGGCCCAGGCCTGGGTGGCGAAGATCGCCAGCGCGACCTCGGCGCGTATCCTGATGCTCTACTTTGTCGCCCGCGAGGGGACGGCGGCGCTGGGGCTGATGTCGCTGGGCGGCCACGCGCAGACGGTGCGCCCGCTGCTGGCGCCGATGGCGGAAGGGGCGGCGCTGAACGAATATGGCGAGCTGCCGCAGACTATCCGCGACAAAATTAAGGCGCACGCCGCCGCCTGCGACAATATCGCGGTGTTCTTTGGGGAAGATATCTTTATCGCCTTCGGCGCGGTGCTGCTGATTGACGCGTTTCTTAAAGAGAACGGGATCGAGGGGATCGAGCCGCTGCACATCGGCCTGTGGGCCATTCCGACCGCCATCGCTGCCCTGATTATTCACATGACGCGCCTGCTGCGCCTCGACGCCAGCATTCGTCGCGACGTGATGGCCTGGAAAGCAGAGCAGGGCACGCAGGAGATCGCATCATGATGACGCTCATCACCATTAACCGCGTGTACTACCTGATTGGCTTTGTTGTGATGCTGCTGGTCGTTATGACCCTTCGCGACCGCGCCAACCCGAAACGTTTTACCACCGCGCTGTTCTGGTTCCTGTTTGGCGGGATCTTCCTGTTTGGCGATCTGATGGTGCAGGAGCTGGGCAAGTCGCTGGCGTATCGCATCATTGGCGGCGCCGTTATTGTGATTGCGCTGCTGGCGGGTTTTGGGATGGTCGGGAAGGGGCATTATAAAATGTCCACCGAGGAGGAGCGCGTCGCCTCGTCGAACCGGCTGAAAAACTGGCTGTTCCTGCCGGCGCTGATGATCCCCGTGGTGACGGTCATCGGGACGCTGTTCCTGAAGGGCGTGTCGATTGGCGGCGTTTATCTGCTCGACCAGAAGCAGCTTACCCTGGCGGCGCTGTGCGTGGCCTGCGTGGCGGCAATCCTCACCGGCTGGTGGCTGACGAAAGGCACGCCGCTGCATGCGGTCCGTCAGTCTCGTCGGCTGGTGGATACCATCGGCTGGGCGGTGATCCTGCCGCAGATGCTCGCCATGCTCGGCGGGGTATTTGTGGTGGCCAATACCGGCGAATCGGTCCAGAAGGTGGTCAGCCTGTTCGTCAACCCGGACAGCCGCTTTATGCTGGTGGTGATTTACTGCGTGGGGATGGCGCTGTTTACCATGATCATGGGCAACGCCTTCGCCGCGTTCCCGGTGCTGAGCGCCGGTATCGCCCTGCCGTTCCTGATTAACGTTCATCACGGCAACCCGGCGCCGCTGCTGGCTATCGGGATGTACGCGGGCTATTGCGGCACGCTGATGACGCCCATGGCCGCCAACTTCAACATCGTGCCCGCCGCGCTGCTGGAGCTGAAGGACAAATATCAGGTCATCAAGATCCAGATCCCGACCGCGTTAACCCTGCTGGTGGTAAACGTGTTCTTAATGTATTTCCTCGTGTTTCGCTAAGGAGCCGCTATGGAATTAACGCAACAACAGGCCGACGCGTTCGCCAGAATGCCGTTGACCTATTTACGTCAGGAATACCCGAACCACATCATGCATCTGCTGAACGATGACGGCGACGTTCTGCCGCCCCGCGAGCTGCACCCGATTTTTTACGGCTGCTTTGACTGGCACTCGGCGGTGCACGGCTACTGGCTCCTGCTGCGCTGCCTGCGCCTGTATCCCGAGCTGCCGTGCCGGGAAGAGATCGTCGCCCTGTTTGAGGAACACCTGACCGACGAGAAGGTGGCGAAAGAGCTGGCCTATTTCAACGCGCCGTTCCGCGCGTCGTTTGAGCGACCTTACGGCTACGGCTGGCTGCTGGCGCTGGCGCAGGAGCTGCAACAGTCCTCGCTGCCGCAGGCGGCGCGCTGGTACCAGACGCTGCAACCGCTCACGCTGGATATTCGTCAGCGGCTGGTGGATTACCTCAGCAAGTTAACCTACCCAATCCGCGTCGGGACGCATTACAACACCGCGTTTGCGCTCGCGCTGGGGCTGGATTACGCCCGGGCGGTGCAGGATAACGCGCTTGAGCAGGCTATCCTGGACGCGGCAACGCGGTTTTATCTCGCGGACACCCGTTATCCCGCGCACTATGAGCCGGGGGGCGACGAGTATGTTTCCGGGGCGCTTACCGAAGCCCTGCTGATGAGCAAGGTGACGGACAATTTCCCGGCCTGGTTCGATGCGTTTCTGCCGGACGCGGGCGCCGTGTCGGCGCTGATGTACCCGGCAGAGGTGAGCGATCGCACCGATCCGAAAATTGCGCACCTGGACGGGCTCAACCTCAGCCGCGCCTGGTGCATGAAGCACATTGCGCGCGCCCTGCCGGAAAGCCATCCGGCGCAGCAGGCACTGCGCGATGCCGCCGCGCGCCATCTGGCGGCAAGCGTGGAGCATGTTGTCGGCAGCCACTACAGCGGCGGGCACTGGCTGGCGAGCTTTGCGCTGCTGGCGCTGGAGTAGCCCAGGCTAGCGCTTATTTTATCAGCCTCAGCGACCGTAACCGGCTTACGCTAACGAATACGGATCCCGCTGAGGCTGCCGTGGCGATCCACAGCGCAGCATGAACCGGTCTTCCCTCTGCCGTCAGCATAACCCCCACAACCGCTGCACCGAGACACTGCCCGAACGTCCGCATGATGGACAAAACGCCTGAAGCGAAGCTCGCATGGTCACGGGCAACGTTTGAGAGCATCTCCCGGTTATTGGGGCTCTGGAAGCAGCCAAACCCAATACCGCACACCAGGCACCGCAGGCAGATATCCCACATGGCTGGGCTGGCAGGGAGCGTCGCCAGCAGCCCCAGCCCCACAGCGAAAATCATCAGCCCGAGAGTTGAGATCGGCGGAGCCGAAATCGTGTCCGCCCACCGGCCGGCATGGGGAGCAATGAGCACGATCCCCAACGGCCACGGCGTAAACAGCAGGGCAGAGACGAGCGGGCTATAGCCATAGACGCTCTGAAACAGGAACGGCAGAGCAATGAAGGCGATCCCCTGGCTGACGAACGCAGTCATCGACGTAAGGGCCGCGAGGGTAAAACGCGCATTTTTAAACATTGCTGGCGGCAGCAGCGGGTTTACCGTACGGCGGATCTGCCAGATAAAGGCGATGCCGCTCATCGCAGCGATCGCCGCCCAGCAAAGGCAGATTGTGTGATGTGCTGCGCTCTGGAAACTGTTCGTCGCCACGATCGTTGAGCCCAACATCAGCACCGATAAAATGGCCCCGAGCGAATCGAAGGGCGCCCGAACGCAGACAGCCTTGCGCGGCAGCGCTCCGGTTGCCAGCAGCAGGGCCACCGCACCGGGAATAACGTTTACGGCAAACAGCCATTGCCAGCTCAGGGTGTGTAGAAGGGCGCCGCCCAATACCGGCCCGAGCGCCGAGCTGGAGGCGATGAGCAGGGCGTGTAAACCCAGAACGCGGCCAAGCAATCGCTCGGGAAACACGGACCGCAGTATCGCGGGCGCGATGCTCAGCGTCGCCGCGCCGCCGATCCCCTGCAGGATACGCATCACGATAAGCATTCCGGGGCCCGTTGCCAGCGCGCAGCCCAGCGATGTCAGGGTAAAGGTCATAAGGCCTGCCAGAAATACGGGGCGGTAACCCAGACGTGCCGCCAGCGCCGCGAATAGCGCCAGCGTCATGGCCGCCGCCAGCAGATACCCGTTGGCAAACCAGACGGCGGCACTGGCGGGTACCTGCATCGCCTGCGCCATGGACGGCAGGGCGACGTTAATCATGGTGCCGTCAAACACGCCCATTAGCGTGGTGGTCATTACCGCGGCCAACACCCGGGCGCGTGCCGGGCCCGGCAGGCCGTCATCGGCGGGTTGGCTGGAAAAGAGCGTCATCTTGCTGTCTCCTGAAAAGGATGGTGGATGACGGAACTATAAAGATGGCTTTTACGTGGCGGAAGGCGCACCATTTGCACTTTATCATTGCATGAAACGCCTTATCTGAATCCTGGGAGATTAGTCATGTCCGATCCCGATTTCAATCTGCTGGTTGCCCTCGACGTATTGCTGAGCGAAGCCAGCGTTGCGGGCGCGGCCCGCCGTTTACGCCTAAGCACCTCGGCCATGAGCCGCACCCTGAGCAGGCTGCGCGACGTAACGGGAGATCCAATCCTGGTGCGCGCCGGACGCAACATGGTACTGACGCCCTGGGCGCAGGCAACCCGGGAGCGCGCCCGGCTCGCGGTGCACGAGGCGAAGGCGGTTTTGCAGCCATCCACTGAAACGTTCAGCGTCGAAGATCTTTCGCGCCTTTTTACCATTCGGGCAAACGACGGTTTTGTGGTGGCGTTTGGCCCGGCGCTTATTGCGGCTGTGGCCGATGCCGCACCGGACGTCTGCATACGCTTTGCGCCAAAGCCTGAAAAAACGTCGCGCTACCTGCGGGAAGGTCTGGTCGATCTGGAGATTGGCGTGCAGAGCAATATGGGGCCTGAAATACGTCTGCAAAGACTGTTTGAGGATCGGTTTGTGGGCGTGGTGCGTAAAGGGCATCCGCTGGCCTCCCTGGCAGAAAAAAACCTGGAAGACTATGTCTCCTGGGGCCACGTGGTGGCGTCCCCCGAAGGCACGCTGCACGGCTTCGTCGATGACGTGCTGGCAGAGCGGGGAATGACGCGAAAAATCGCGAGCGTGGTGCCGGGATTTCCGACGGCGCTTTCCGTGGCGCTGGCGTCCGATCTAATCGCCATGATACCCGCACTCTATTTAGCTAATCAGCAGGTTACGGAACAGGTTCACGTTTTTGAGCTGCCGTTCAAAAGCCGGCGCATTACGGTGTCGCAGATGTGGCACCCAAGGATGGAGCGCGACCCGGGTCACCGCTGGCTGAGAGAGAAAATACTTGCGATATGTAGCGTGCAGACAATAAAGCTTATAGAAGATCAAAAGGATGATGATATTGCCACTATCAGGAGTAGAACATGAACAAAATGATAATGGCGCTTACGCTTTTATTTATCATACTCATTGTGCAAGGGTGTAAAGAGAATATGCAATATGAACCAAAAGATTTTTTTGATGGCCAACAGCTGAAAATTGCTCAGATTATTTATGACGGTAACGAAGAACAACTTAGCCAAAAACTGATGACCGTCAGTAAAGACGAGTTGAATCGTCCAGCGAAAGCCGAAATGACGTTGCTATTCTGGTCAGTGCTCAACTCAACCTGGGATGATACCGCTCCGGCAAGGTTAAAAATAATAACAGATCTGGTTAAGGCCGGAGCAGATCCGTTGCAACCCAGATCGGAAGGTGGGAGCAGTCCCGCTGAGTTTGTTCTTCAGGGAGACAAAGGGATCTGGATAAAAGCTATGCTGGACGGTGGACTTTCTCCAGACGCCAGGAATACGGCTTTTGATAAGCCAATAATATTCGAAGCATTAAAAGCAAAAAATACTGAGACCTTAAAAGTCATGCTTGAATCGGGAGCAGATATCAATGCGAGAGGAGCAATGGAACGCACTTTACTAATTAATGCCTTGTATGCCGGAAAAATCGACCATATTAAGCTTTTATTAGTTAAAGGAGCGGATCCGCAGCTCTGTGATTCATTTGACGAGGACTTTGTATTTTTAATTAATAAAGAAATATCGCTAAAAGACAATAATAATGAGTATGTGAAAAGTTTGATTCAGATTCGCGATACAATGTTACCCAATAGTCCAGAGTGACGTCAGGCTGTACATATCAACGGGAGTAAAGAAATCCCGCCGGTAGCGGCGGGATTTTTATGGCATGAATGTTTAGCGCGTCTGGCTGATAAGCTTGCGCCAGACTCTGTTATGCAATGTAAATAGCAGCATCTTATAGAAAGCGGTAGAAAGGATACAGCTGCCGCTAAGCCCCAGCATGACAATACTCACCAGCGCCGCGGTCAGGCTGACGCCCGGAAAAGAACTACCGCTCAGCGCGGCCAGCAGATAGGCTGCCGTTAATACCAGGCTTAGCACCGCCAGCGTAAGATGTAACCGCACGGCGCGCATGCTGCCTTTGCCAATCATAAACATCGTCACTCCGTTGATGCCGGCGAAGAGCAGGGCGATCGGCACAACCCAAACGAATACGTGTTCTGCTGGCTGGCCAAGTGCGGCGATTACGCCATACACCAGCCACAGTTGAGGAATGGCGAAACTGACAATCACCCCGAGCGTACTCATCACCACAGGTGATTTAACATAATATACATTATGCGCACTTAGGTTGTAACGGCAAAGTTGTAATGTCCGTTCTGGGCTAAGTTAAGATGTCCGTCACGTAGATTCACCATCGAGGGATTCTGATGACGGCACACTCCGCGGAGTTTTTCACTTTGGACGAAGTTAACCGATTCAAAATCATTCAGGACGTTGTCGACCGGCGTCTGACCACACTGATGGCCGTGCAGCGCCTTGGTATTTCCGATCGTCAGTGCCGACGCCTTCTGTCGCGTTACCGTGAATATGGCCCACTGGGTATGGCTAGCCGTCGTCGTGGAAAACCCAGCAATAACCAACTACCTGATGGTCTTGCCCAGTACGCACTCAATATTATCCGCGAACGCTATACCGACTTTGGGCCTACGAGAGCTTAATGTCCGCTTTGAGCGAAGAGCGGACATTATGACCTTATCACTCTCTGCAAAAGTTGAACTTATCATTCATGACATAAGTCTCTTCAGCGAAGACTTTAAAGCATCTAGAAAGACAGTAACGCGGCATGGCAGGTAGCGCTTTGTCGGAAACAGCGCCCATATTGCCAGCATGTGGCATTCCGCATCACTAAGTGTTATTTCGACGAGTTCTCCGGTTGCAAGTTCAGAGTGAATATCTGCTTTTGTTAGTTGTGCCAGGCCCGCTCCGGCCTTACACATACTTCGGACACCTTCTACATTGTTACAAATGAACCGTGGCTCAAATAAATGACTGAGTAGGTTCCCATCTTTCACAAATGTCCACTGAGACACCATTGCCGTTCTCAAACACAGATGATTGGTCAGTTCTGCCAGAGTGGCGGGAATCCCGTGCCGGGAAAGATAAGCAGGTGAGGCACAGAGGACCCGGGGGTTGCTGCTGAGTCTGTGGGCAATCAGGTTCGAATCCCTGAGCGGGGCAACCCTGATGGCCACATCGTATCCCTGACCCACGATATCCACTACGTCATCGCTAAGGTTGAGGTCGATTTTCATCTTCGGATTCCGTTCCATGAGTTCAGGCAGCAGGGGAAGTATGCAACGGCGGCCGATGCCGGAGGGTGCCGTGATCCTCAAGAGGCCTGTTGCCCCGCCAGCGTCCTCACTGAACATAATCCGCGCGCCCTGCTCTGCTTCCATCATGGTTCTGGCATAGGGAAGAAATTCTTCACCCTCACTGGTCAGCGACACCGCGCGGGTCGTGCGCTGAAACAGACGCGCACCTAAATGCTTTTCCAGCTGGGCGAGATGTCGCGACACGCTCATCGTGCTCATGCCAAGCCTGCGTGCGGCCTGAGAAAGATTGCAGGTTTCCGCAAGTACGGTAAACAACTCGACGTCCCGTAGATTCATTATATCGATTCTCGTTATACAGTGATGCATTTTTTACCAGTATAACGTTCATCACAACGGTATTATAATCATTTTTATTATAATTATTTCCGAGGAGTCACCATGCGCCACGCATCATTATTCGAAGCCACATCCATAAACCGTGCCCTGTTCCGCAATCGCATCATGGTTGCCCCTATGACGCGTATCTCCGCGTCTGAAACCGGCGTACCGGGTGAAAAGATGCAGGATTATTACTCCCGCTTTGCCCGGGGAGGGTTCGGCGCCATCATCACCGAAGGTATCTATATTGACCAGGCGTGGTCGCAGACCTATGCGTTTCAGCCAGGCATCGTGAATGAAGAACAGCTCTCCGGCTGGAAACATATTGTCGAAAAAGCGCATCAGAACGGTGCACGCGTTATAGCCCAGCTCATTCATGCCGGTGCGTTGTCTCAGAAAAATATCTACCGTCCGGACTCTGCCGGTCCTTCTGCCGTAAAACCTAAAGGTCAGCAGCTTGAGTTCTATCATGGTTCCGGTGAATACCGTACACCCCAGGCACTCAGTGAAGAGCAGATCCACGACATCATCTCCAGTTTTGCCGACAGCGCTGAGCGTGCCGTCAGTGATGCAAAATTTGACGGGGTTGAGATCCATGCGGCGAACGGGTACCTGCTTGATCAGTTCCTGACAGACTATACCAACCAGCGTACTGATGGATGGGGTGGTTCCCTGGAAAACCGGCTGGCCATTACGCTGGAAGTTATCCGTGCCGTACGCAGCAAAATTGGCGCAGAAAAGGTGCTCGGTGTCAGAATTTCGCAGGGAAAAGTAAACGATTTTCATCATAAATGGAAAGAAGGTGAGGCCGGTGCCAGGAAAATCTTCGGTCTGCTCGCCGATGCCGGCGTGGACTATATCCATGTGACCGAATACAAATCCTGGCTACCTGCATTCGAGAACAGCGACAAGAGCCTTGTTGAGCTTGCCCGTGAAGCCGCTCCGGAGACCATCATCATTGCTAACGGTGGGCTGGATGACGGTGAAACGGCAGAAAAGCTTCTGGGTATGGGGGCAGACTTTGTTTCCATTGGCAAAGCTGCGCTTGCCAATTCTGACTGGCCACGAAAGGTCAGCAGCGGTCTGCCACTCCACGATCTGCCTGGCGATATTCTTTCACCGGTTGCGGACATTAAGGAAAAAGAGCGTTTTTAATTGTTATCACCAGCTGTACTGAAACCAGGGAGTTAACATGACTGACAAGTCGAAAAAAACCATCAGGATCTTATTTCCACAGTGGCAGGGTGGCAACCAGGAGCTCTACGGGTTTGGTGCCCGGCTGCTGCACTGGCTCTCTCCGGAGTCACGCTCCCCTCTGCATACTATCAGCGTGCCGGAGTTTAACCCGGACACGCCTGAGCCTGAACAGGGGCTGCTTTATCGCCGGCAGTTACTCAGCCAGCATGATGAGGCCTGGGCAGTGCTGGAAAAAGAAGAACCGGATCATATCGTGGTGTTTGGAGGTGACTGCCTTGTAGACCAGGCCCCCTTTGCCTGGATGAACGAGAGGCACAATGGCGAAATGGGCGTACTGTGGATCGATTCACACCCGGATGTGAAGACCCCTCGCGATTTTACCAACGGCCATACCATGGTACTGGGCAATCTTTTAGGCGGTGGCGATCCGGAGTTTGCTTCAAAAGTGAAGACCCCGGTCGCCCCCTCACGCGTCATGTATGCCGGCCTGATTGAAGAAGGGCTGACGGAGCAGGAATCGTCCGCTATCAGCGATCTTGGTTTGCAGATCGCACGACCTGAAGAACTTTATGAAAACAGTGACAGGATCACTCGCTGGATAAAAAAACAGAACATCTGCAAACTTGCCGTGCATCTGGACCTGGATGTCCTCAATCCGGACGTCTTCCGTTCGCTGCTGTTCGCGGAGCCTGAACCTGAGTTTGACTGGCAGGCGGTGTATCCGGTAGGGAAACTGAACCTTACGCAGACGCTTAGGATTATCCGTGATGTCTCTGCCGAGACAGAAATTGTGATTATAGGTATTACCGAACATCTGCCATGGGATGCCTGGAATCTTAAAGAGTTTCTTAAAAAGCTTCCTATAATGAACGAGTAAGAGCCCAGATCTAATTTTGTCAGCACGTCATCTTGAGGATATACGGACTTCTAACATAACCTATTGGCATTACTGATACTTTTCCTGTCACATCGTCCGCTTCTGGCACAGAGCGGACATTTGAGCTTTGCCCTGCCTCGGACATCTGAACTTAGCTTTGACATAGGTTATGATAGCCAAATAATGACATCCACCTAAGGCCAATCTCCCCAATCATGTCACTACTCCTTTCCGCTATTCGGGCATAAATCCAGCGTCATAAACCGGCTGTTTGGATCAGGCTGATAATCAGCGAACGGCTCGCAGTCAACAAAACCGTGTTTGCTATAAAGTTGATGACATGCGGTAAATCCTGGCTGCGTCCCCGTTTCTAAGCTCAGACGTTTCAGGCCTTTGGCACGCGCAACCTGTAAGATATGCAGCAGAAACAGATTTGCTACACCGCGGCGCAAATAATCAGGTGCGGTACGCATTGATTTCAGCTCGCCATGGTCCTCATTGAGCACTTTCAGCGCGCCAATTCCCGCGAGCCGCTCCCCGTCCCATGCTGACCAAAATATGACTGCCGGATCGCGTAGCTTTTGGACATCCAGCGCATGGCTGCTTTCCGGCGGGGATTGTTCCAGCATGCCGGAGATATGATAGGCAACTAATGCCTGCACGGCTGGATGCGAGAGATCGTCCGTTTTGATAGTAAACATGAATTATTCCAGATGGTTGGCTACAGTTTGTTAACATACAAACAAGCGCCGCCCTCAATGTCTAATACATATTTCTTATGTGACTAACCCTGCATGTCGAAGCCGGATTTTTGAAAATCCCGGTAGACTTCCGGATTGTTAAAGGCCGGGAATGTGGCTTTCCGTGCGGCTGATTTTATCGCTTCACAATAGCCTTTATTGCCGTTGCTGGTTGATATGCTTAGCGCCGTGCCGTCCCGGGAAAACTCCATGTGCAGCCGGCATTTCTTCCCTTTCCATTTTTGTGGCTCATCAAGCTTATCGTTAATGTCCGCCCTGATTGCCCGCGCTTGCGCACCCCATTCATCCGCATCGTCCCAGCGTCCTGAACTGCAACTGCCCGTGGCCGTGGTCTTATGGCAGCCGGAAGGATGTAACGGCGCGCATCCCGCGGCCAGGCTGACCACAACGGCCAGCATAACGAATTTCTTAACGGTGTCTGACGATCCCACTTTTTGTTCCTCAATCCATTGTGCACAGGCGCATATTATTGCCCTTCATCTTCCTTACCGTAGTAAAGTTGACCAAGTTTGATGAGCGGCCTGCCCTGCGATTTACGGTGCATATTCGTATCGCGCAGTGAATAAACGCAGCCACAATACTCCTGCTGGTAGAACTGTTCGCGCTTGCTTATCTCAATCATGCGCGACGATCCTCCCTGCTTACGCCAGTTGTAATCCCAGTACACCATTCCCGGATAATGCGCGGCAGCCCGCTGTCCGCAGTCGTTGATCTGCTGCATATTCTTCCAGCGGGAAATTCCGAGCGAGCTGCTGATCACGCTGAACCCATTTTCTGCGGCATACAGCGCCGTGCGCTCAAAGCGCATATCAAAGCACATGGTGCAGCGAACGCCGCGCTCGGGCTCCCACTCCATGCCTTTCGCGCGCTCAAACCAGTTATCGGTGTCGTAATCTGCGTCGACGAAGGGCACGCCATGTTTCTCAGCGAAACGAATATTCTCCTCCTTGCGGATGAGATACTCTTTCTGGGGATGAATATTCGGATTGTAAAAGAAGATGGTGTAATCAATGCCCGACGCCTGAATGGCCTCCATGACCTCACCGGAACAGGGGGCGCAACAGGAGTGCAGCAACAGCTTATCTGCACCGTTTGGAAGCTGTAGTTTCGGACGTTCAAAATTAGTCATAGCCATCAGTCATTTGATTCAGGAAAATTATGGTTGCGGACAGTGTAGCACTTATAAGATTACTGTAAAAAATGCGATAAGCCTCGTGCCCTCAACGCTCATAAACGTCATTGCTGTCCCGCGTCAACGCCCTTGCCGTGACCAGGACATCATTAAAGCGCAGCCCGTCAACGCCCGAAATCTTGCCGAACTCGGTGGCATCAATCGTAATACCGTCCAGCGTTAACCCGCTCACGGGACGTTCCGGATACCCTTCGATGAAAAATGCCCGCGAGAAGCATTGGTCGTCCGAGCGCCTCGCCGTGATGTTTTTAATCGTCAGGCCGCTGACTTCGGTAAGACCGGCTTCTCCCTCGACGCCATCGGCCAGTTTGCGCCAGTGTTCTGGCTTATCAGAGAGATTATCCTGGCTGCCGTAGCTGTACTGCGGGAACCAGTTTAGCTGGATCAGCACCGGAAAACGCACGTCAGTTAGCTGCAAATTCTGAACGGTGATGTCCCGTATAAACCCGCCCCGGTTGCGGGCAGACTTTACGCGAAACCCGACGCCCGTCCCGTTAAACGCATTATTTTCGATCAGGACGCGCTCGATGCCGCCTGAGGTTTCGCTCCCCAGCGCGATCCCGGAACCCTTGTTCAGCGTGCAGCCGCGAATAACGATATCCCTCGCGGCGCGCGCGTTTTGCGCCGCCTCGCGTCCTCGTCCAGATTTAATGCAGATATTGTCGTCATTACAGGAGACGATGCAGCGCTCAACCCGAACCTGTTCGCAGGAGTCTATGTCTATTCCGTCGGTGCTTGGCCCTGCGGAATTAGTAATTTTCACATCCTCAACCGCAATATGGCGCGAATAGCACAGATGCAGATTCCAGAAACCGGATTCCCGGCTGGTGAACTCGCGAAGCGTAATATTCTGGCTCTCAAAGACCAGAACGTTGCGCGGACGCTGGCAGTCATAATCAACAACCCAGCGCAATCCTCTGGCACCGTAGTCCCCGACCATTCCGCCGCGCTCGTCATCGCCCCAGAAGCGTCGCCACCATATCTCACCCTGCCCGTCTATCGTGCCCGTGCCGGTAATGCTGACGTTTTCACAATCGATAATATTAATGATGCCTGCCGGCCAGCGCATGTCGATACCGGCCACGCGGGTAGTTATAAGCGGATAGTCAGCCAGATCCTGGCTTCCCGCGAGGCAGGCACCGGCGTCCAGGCGAAGCGAAACGCCGCTTCTAAGAAACAGCGCTCCGCTCAGATAGCGGCCTTGCGGGATGATGATAACGTCGCCGCGGTGAGCCGAGTTTATTGCCTGCTGAATGGCGGAGGTTGATGGGCGTTGCGCGGCGGGGTCCGCGCCATACGCCAGAACAGAGATCTCTGTCATGGGCGATCCTTAAGCTGATAAAAGCTTCAGTCTAAGGATCGGCATGGCGGATAACCTTTCTCTCGTTGACAGCCGCGCGGTCTGGCTGGCAAAAAAGCGGATATTTACCGGCTGGCGATCACCGCAACGCCCTTTTCTTTCATGGCGTTGACCCAGCGTTCATCCGTCGTGTCCTCAACGACCAGAGTATTCACTAACGACAAATCGCCGATCGCAAACGCAGAGGCGGAGTTGATCTTTTCCGGTGAAGCCAGCACCACCGTTTCCGCCGCCCTGCCGGAAAATGCGCGTTTGATGCACGCTTCTTCATAATCTCCGGTGGTTAACCCTGCGTCAGGATGAACGCCGGTTACGCCCATGAAGAACAGATCCGCATGAATAGCGTTGATACCTTCAATAGCGGCCGCGCCGACCGTGACGATGGAGTGTTTATACAGGCGTCCGCCAATCAGGATCACCTCAATACAGGGATGGTCGACCAGACCCAGCGCGATGCCGGGGCTGTGCGTCACCACGGTAATGCGCAGATCTGGCGGCAGGAAGGTAATGAGTTCAGAGGTTGTCGTCCCGCCATCGATGATAACGACCTGCCCCGGTGAAATTAGCTGCGCGCCCCGGCGGGCCACGCGTTTTTTGGCATCCATCTTTACGGACTGACGTTCAGCGAACGGGGCAATCGCGGAGGATGCCGGAAGCGCGCCGCCGTGAACGCGCTGTAGACGCCCTTCTGCCGCCAGCTCGCGTAAATCACGACGGATAGTGTCTTCGGACACTGAAAAATAGTGGCTGAGCGCCGTGGACTGAACCTGGCCTTCCGCCTCCAGCTTTTCAAGTATTAACTGTTTACGCTGACTGGTAAGCATTTTCTTTCCTGATATTGCACGATAACTCTTGTATGTGCGTGAAGTTGCTGTTTATGATGCTTACTCTACGAGAGGAGGACGAAACGTGCAATCAAAACGTGCAGATATGCGCATCATCAGCAGTGAAACCTTGTCCGATAATTGGTACATCCTGAAAAAATACACGTTTGATCTTCAGCGCAGCGATGGCGAATGGCAGCGACAGGTGCGTGAAGTGTATGACCGCGGCAATGGCGCGACGATCCTGCTCTACAATCGCGACAAAAGGACGGTCATTCTGACCCGCCAGTTCCGCTTTCCGGTCTTTGTAAACGGTCACGAAGAGGATCTCATTGAGGCAGCCGCGGGGCTGCTCGACAACCTCGATCCGGAAAGCCGCATCAGGGCCGAAGCGGAAGAAGAAACCGGGTTTAGGGTGTCCCGCGTGGAGAAGATTTTTGAGGCCTACATGAGCCCGGGCTCCGTAACCGAAAAGCTCTACTTCTATCTGGCGGAATATCACCCACAGGACCGGACCGGCGCGGGCGGCGGCGTCAAATCAGAGGGCGAAGATATCAAGGTGCTGGAAATGACGCTCGACGACGCGCTTCGGGGCATTGAGAACGGCCAGATCGTGGACGGGAAAACTATCATGCTGCTTTATCACGTGGCCCTGAAAGGGATTATGTGATCCGTCGGAAACCAGATACCTGCCCCGGTGCAGGTATCTCCCTGTGCTATTCTTGCTGAACACCTCAACGCGGAGATGCGAAAATGGCAGACTGGGATCCCTCTCTTTATCTACAGTACAGCGCAGAGCGCACGCGACCCGCAGCCGATCTGCTTGCCCGGGTGCCGCTTGCTGACGTGACGTCTGCCGTTGACCTAGGCTGTGGGCCCGGCAACAGCACGGCGCTGCTGCGACAGCGCTGGCCTTCAGCCCAAATTACGGGAGTGGATAACTCTCCGGCGATGCTCGAGGAAGCCCGAAACGCCCTGCCGGACTGCCAGTTTGTTGAAGCGGATATCCGCCACTACAAGCCGGTGCAGCCTGTGAACCTGGTCTATGCCAACGCCTCCCTTCAGTGGATCCCGGACCATTACCATCTTCTGCCGCATCTGGTTTCGCTGCTCCAGCTAAACGGCGTGCTGGCGGTGCAAATGCCGGATAACTGGCTTGAGCCAACGCACGCCTTAATGCGCGAAGTCGCCCAGGAACAGGGCTACCCGGATCGGGGCCGCGAGCCGCTGCCGGGCATCCATGCCTTTTACGATATTCTGACGGAAGCGGGATGCGACGTGGATATCTGGCGCACCACCTACTTCCATCATATGAGTTCGCATCAGGCCATCGTAGACTGGGTAAGCGCGACGGGATTACGTCCGTGGATTCAGGATCTCAGCGAGAACGAGCAAAAAAAATTCCTGGAACGCTACCATGAGCTTTTGCAGGGGCAGTATCCGCTTCAGGAAAACGGGCAGATACTGCTGGCCTTTCCCCGCCTGTTTATCGTTGCTCATCGGGTGCCGTAGGGCGATTCAGGAACGCGCCTCCTTGAGCAGCTGCTGAATAACGGCCTCCTGCCTGTCGTAGTTGCCTTCGCCAAACGAGGTGTAGCGCAGCTGCCCTTTCGCATCGAAATAGTAATGCGCGGGCCAGTACTGATTGCCGAACGCGGTCCAGATCTTATAGCCGTTGTCCGTCACCACCCGATACGGCAGCTGCCACTTGTTCACCGCGTTTTTCACCGACGATAACGGTTTTTCCCACGGGTATTCCGGCGTGTGTACGCCAATCACCACCAGGCCTTGAGACTGATACTTCCTGGCCCAGTCGCGCACGTGCGGGAGCGCGTGCTGGCAGTTAATACAGCCCCAGGTCCAGAAGTCGATGAGGACAACCTTACCCCGTAAGGATTCAGGCGTGACAGGGTCACCGTTTATCCAGCCCGTTCCGCCGCTCAGCGACGGCAGCTGGCTGCTGGGGGTCGTTTCCACTGCCGGCTGCAGCTTCACCTGCGACGGTGCCGGTTTCGCCAGGTTCAGGAGCGCGTTTTCCAGACGGTCGGCAATGCCGTTGGCCCCCTTCAGCGCCGACGTCATTCCGGAAGCATTAAAGGCAATGGCGGCTAGCATCATCACTCCCGCCCCCTGGCGCAGACGCGCCATCAGCGCGGATTTGGATCGTAACGGCGCGATCAGCTTGCGGCTACCTGCTGCCAGCAGCCCCAGCATCAGCGCGCATCCTGCGCCGTAAGCGGATAACAGCGCGCCGGTGGCGACGGGCGAGTGGCCCGCAATATTGATGCTGAAGATCGCCCCGAGAATCGGCCCGGCACAGGGAGACCAAAGCAGTCCTACGGCAAGCCCTGCCAGAAACGTCGACAGCATACCGCGCGTCTGCGCGCTGCGGGTGTTAAGCACGTTCCCGGCGCTGACCGCCGGGCTGGCAATGCGCTGGGCGAGCTGCGGGAAAATGAGGGCCAGTGCGGCGATGCCCAGCACCAGAAGCGCAATCCAGCGGCCGATAGCGGTAGCGTCAGCGATCCACTCGCTGGCAGCCGTCACCACCATCGCCACCAGGGTGAACATTACAATCATGCCCGCCAGAAGCGCCAGAATGTGCTTGCGTTGCCCCTGAAATCCGGCGAACAGCAGAGGAATGACGGGAAGCGTGCACGGGCTGAGCAGGCTAATCATGCCGCCCAAAAAAGCGATTATCAGAAACATAAGGACCTCACGATACCGTTGCTGCGAAGGTGCAGTGAGGTCATTTCACCGTACGAATGTGTTCGGGCCGTGTGCAAAAAGCGTAATTTTGTCTGCCAGCGTATCGGCGCCGCAACCGGATACAGACGCGTACAATTAGCCGCGCGGCAGCGTCACGCTCACCATCAGCCCGCCCTCCTCACGGTTGGCAAGATGCAGTTTGCCGCTGAGCCGGGCGGTGAGCTGCGCTGCAATGGCAAGGCCTAACCCCGTACCGCCAGTTTCGCGGTTGCGCGACGTTTCAACCCGGTAGAACGGCTGTAAAACTGCCTCAAGCTCGGCATCCGGGATGCCCGGTCCGTTATCCATGATGCGGATTGCTACCTGTCGTTCGTCCTCAGCAATCTCGATCGTCGCGCTATCGCCAAACTTCAGCGCGTTATCCAGCAGGTTGGTCATTACCCGACGCAATGCCTGCGGGCGCGTAACGATCGGCAGGCGAATATCGCGTGCATGAAACTGCACGTTTTTACCAATATCCTGATAATCGCTGGCGATGCTGTTGATCCACGCATTCAGCTCCAGCTTCAGCGTCGTCTCCTCAAGCGATTCTGATGACCGGGCATAGGCAATCCCCTCCCGTACCAGACGCGACATATTGTCGAGGTCGCTCAGCAGCTTATCGCGGAGCGCCGGTTGCTCCGTCATTTCGACCCGCAGCTTCATGCGCGTGATAGGGGTCTGAAGGTCGTGAGAAATGGACGCCAGAATCTGGGCGCGCTCGCGCAGGTGCGCCTGTATCCGGGACTGCATCTCATTGAAGGCATGCGCCGCCTGGCGGACTTCGACCGGCCCTTTTTCCGCCATCGGAGAATGTGCCGCCGGGTCAAGCGAGTCGACCGCGCGCGTGAACTGCATGAAGGGCCGGACGACCTGGCGGACTGCGATCCATGCGCAGAGCGCGACCAGTAACAGCTGAAGTATCAGCACCGCGGGCAGCCAGCTGGCGACGGGCGGCATGCGCGGGATCAGATCGATAGTCAGCGGCGCGCCGTCGCGAAGCGTCAGATGGGCCTGGATATGGGATACGGGCCCCGGAACCGCCGTAAACGTGAGCGGGTAGCGTTCAGCCAGCGTCGCTTTGAGGGTACGAACCGCGTCCCGCGAGCGCTTATCCGCTGGCGCGGCGCCTGACTCGCCGGGGCCAAGGATATACCGGTAATTGCCGCGATTGAGTTGTTCCAGCCACCCGGGCCGCTCGCTGGCCGGAAGCCGGTCGAGAATGGCCACGCTGGTCGCGACGTCGTTCTCGAGGTTGCCCAGCATCACGGCGCGGGCGCTGCGCATTCGCTCAACCATGACCAGCGTCAGGCTGAGCGAGTTGGCCAGCAGGAGCCCAAGCAGCACAACGATCAGCAGCCGGGCCAGGAGCGTGCGCGGCCACAGCGTCATTCATTGGCCTCGACGATGGTCACCGGCATGGTAAACACGTAGCCTTCGCTGCGCACGGTTTTGATATAGGCTGGCGTGCGCGCATCTTCATTCAGGCGCTGACGCACGCGGCTTACCAGAAGATCTATCGAGCGTTCAAACAGCTCGGCATCGCGTCCCTGCGTCAGGTTCAGCAGCTGGTCCCGCGTCAGCACCCGTTGAGGATGATCGAGAAACACGCGCAGAAGACGGTATTCTGCCCCGCTTAGCGCCACAATCATCCCCTCGTTGTCAATCAGATGACGCGCCACGGTATCCAGCTGCCATTCTCCGAATACCACCAGGCGCCCTGCTTCGGTCACCTGGAGATTGGGCGGCATGGCGCGAAAGCGACGCAGGATGGCTTTGATACGCGCCAGCAGTTCGCGGGCTACAAACGGCTTCACCACGTAATCGTCTGCACCCATCTCCAGCCCCAGGATCCGGTCCGTGTCCTCGTTCCGGGCGGTGAGCATCAGGATCGGCAGATCCTTATGCCTGCTGCTGCGCAGCTGTCGGCACAGCGTCAGGCCGTCATCGCCGGGCATCATCACGTCCAGCACCACCAGGTCGATATGCTGTTTGTCGAGCACCGCGCGCATCTCTTTGCCGTTGGCCGCGCCGGAGGCGTGATAGCCCGACTTCACGAGATAATCGACAACCAGTTCACTAATATCCCTGTCGTCATCGACGACAAGGATGCGATCAATATGCTCCACCGCAGGCTCCTGAATAAGGGGTAACGGATTGAAAATAGCACATCTCAGAGCTTGTCAGCGTCTACTACCGCCTTTACGAAGTCCTGCGGATCTTCCTGAGGCGGGTTGTGGCCAACGGTAGCACCGAAGGTACGGTGCTCATATTTCCCGGTAAATTTTCCGGCATAGGCAGCGGGCGCAGGATGAGGCGCCCCGTTGTTACCGCCCTCGATGGTTATCGTCGGAACCGTGATATTCGGCAGCGTCGCCAGCTTTTGCTCATAGGCGTCATATTTTTTCTCTCCTCTTTCCAGCCCCAGACGCCAGCGGTAATTACTGAGCGTGACGGCAACGTGGTCAGGGTTATCGAGGGATTTAGCGCTGGCTTCAAAGGTGGCATCGCTGAATTTCCAGTCTGGCGAGGCCTGCGACCAGATCAGGCGAGCAAAATCGTGCGTATTTTTGGCATAGCCTTCCGCACCGCGCTGCGTGGCGAAGTAGAACTGATACCACCACTGCACCTCCGCCTTCGGCGGTAAGGGTTGCTTACCAATCGCCTGGCTGCTAATCAGGTAGCCGCTCACCGAGACCAGCGATTTCACGCGCTCCGGCCACAGCGCGGCGACGATATCCGCCGTGCGCGCGCCCCAGTCATACCCGGCAAACACCGCCTGCCGGATGTTGAGCGCATCCATCAGGTTAACAATGTCTTTTGCCATTGCCGAAGGCTGACCGTTACGCGGCGTTTTATCAGAAATAAACCGCGTGGTGCCGTAACCGCGCAGGGACGGCACAATGACACGGTACCCTTTCGCGGCCAGCGCCGGGGCAACCTCGGCGTAACTGTGAATGTCGTACGGCCAGCCATGCAGCAGGATCACCGGTTGCCCGTCTTTCGGCCCGATATCGACATAACCGACGTTAAGATCGCCGGCGTTAATTTGTTTTACCTGCGTAAAGGCAGACGAATAATCGTTGCCGGTCGCTTCTGCCTGACAGGACATCACGGTACCAAGCGAAACGCTCAGCGCGACGGCGGAAAAGGCGAGTTTGTTAAGCATGATGTTATCTCCGGGTAAGTTCAGTTGACGGGGATATAACACCATGCGTTTGTATAGCGAACGTGTGCGAAAGCCGTTTTATTGCATACCTGTGTACGTATCTCACTCACAGATACAGTGTGATACAAACTCGTGACGATCGGCTAAAGCGACAGGCGGTAACGAACGTAATCGTCGGCTTCGGCGTATTTGTCATACAGCTTACGGGCCGGATTGTTCTCGCGGGTGACCCAGTAGAGTTTTGACCAGCCTTCCCGCCTGCCTTCATCGATCAGGGCGTCGATAAGCGCCTTACCCGCGCCTGCGCCACGTTCCGCTGCGTCAACAAACAGATCCTCCAGATAGCAAATGGGCGCGGTTGACCAGGTGCCTTCATGCAGGATACACATGGCGAAGCCGATGACCTTGCCGTCCTTCTCCGCGACCCGGCAAAACAGGGATGATGAGCCAGAAAGCGCCCTTTCCCACGTTGCTGCGGTAATGGATTCCTCAAGGTAACACTCATAAAAATGGGTATAGCCGTCCCACAGCGGTCGCCACTGCGGGTAATCTTCGGGGCGTAAAGGACGTACGGTTAGCGTCATGGGATCCTCACATTATCCTTGCTGCTTTTTAAGCGCATTTTATGGGCCAGAGCAGCAAGACGCTTCGTCCGGCAGTAAAGGGTAAAGAGTGCAAAGCCTTGACTGTTTAATAACCATCGAATGATTACCATAGCGATCGTGGCGATCAACAGTTGCCAGCTGCTGCCGTCAGAAGTGAACAGGTAATAAATCCACTGAAGCATCGTCACCGCCAGCAGGAAGATGAAAAGCGCTAACAATCCTGACAGCCCTGATGTGTAACCTCTGGCCAGCAGAGTACTGGTGGATATCAGGTAGATAAGTATGGCTATCGACGGGGCAAAAAAACTCAGTGCATGAAGCGCAGGCGACATACTGGAAATCGCCTTGAGAAAAGGCAGCATATTAAACGCAAACACCGCGAGGAATAGCGGCAATAACATGGCAACAGGATAAGGATTTTGCCCCGGCAACTCGCTAAGCGGGCGTGAAAAATAGCGCTCCAGTGCGGGAGTCGAATGGTTTAACAAAACGTTGCCATGGGCAATGGCTTCATCTATCTCTTTTCCATGTTGCAGCAGATCGTATGAAATGCGTCCGGTTAGCAAAGGCAAAATTTTCATCAAAACCGCCAGGGAGAAACAGCACCAACATTACTGATTTGAAATAATTATATTAAGATGAAAATACCAGAAGCCAGACAAAAGCATAACGCTTAAATATGGAGATTGCCGGATGACGATACCCACGCTAACGACAGATCGCTTGCTGCTTAAACCCCTTGTCGCTGAAGATGCCGTCCAGATACAGAAGCGTTATCCGCACTGGGAAATCGTTCGCTATATGGTGGCCTCCGTTCCCTGGCCCTATCCCGATGACGGGGCTGAAAGCTACGTGAACCAGGTTGCGCTGCCCGATATGGCTAAAGGGATTGCGTGGTTCTGGACCATTCGCCGCCGCGAAGCGCCTGACGAACTGATGGGGCTGATTTGCCTGTATGACGTGGAGGATAACAACCGGGGCTTCTGGCTGGCGCCGGAGTTTCAGGGCCAGGGATATATGCGGGAAGCGAGCATTGCGGCAACGGATTACTGGTTTAATACCCTTAACAAACCGGTATTGCGTGCGCCGAAAGCGGCCGCCAATAGCCGCTCCCGCCGTATTTCCGACAGCAGCGGCATGCGGCTCATCAGGACGGAAAAGAAAGCGTACGTGAGCGGCGTGCTGGACTCCGAACTGTGGGAAATCACCCGCGAGGAGTGGAACGCCCGTCAGGTCAGCTGATAATGCTTGTCCGGCATTAGCCTTTCAGGGATGTTCTCTTCATCGTTCATCTGCAGCAGGTCGCGTTCCATCATGTTGCAGATGGCGTCCAGCGGCAGATCGTTATCTTCCGTACCAAACGGATCTTCAAGCTCTTCCGCCAGCGTGTCCAGAGAGATAAAGGTGTAAGAAATCAGCGCAGAGACGAACGGCGTCATGTAGTGCAGGTCAACAACCAGCGCAAACGGCAGCATGATGCAGAACAGATATACCGTCCGGTGCAGGATCAGCGTATAGGCAAACGGCACCGGCGTGTTGGCAATGCGTTCGCAGCCAGCCAGCACGATGGACATATCGTTCAGGCGGTTATTCAGGCTGTGAAACAGGATGTCCGAAAGGTGTCCGCTGCGCCGCCGAACGGCGAGCCACTCCCCCATTATCAGCAGGATACGGTTCGCCGGGGAATTGGCATTCATTACTTTGCGCAGGTCGTCAGGGGCCAGATAGCGAGAGAGCTGCTCGGCGTTGATTTCTTTGCGCAGGGTCATGCGCAGACAGTTAGCAAAGGCAATTTGCAGGCGAACAAACTCTCCAAGCTGCCTATCTTCCGGTAAGGTATTTTTTACCTCGCGAAACAGCGAGCGCGCCGCTATCATCAACTGCCCCCACAGCAGGCGAGCCTCAACGTAGCGCGAGTAGCAGGCGTTGTTGCGAAAACCCAGGAAGATGGCGATAGCCACGCCGAGAATGCTAAACGGCGCAACGGTGAAGCGGATGCCCAGCGAGGTGTACCACGGCAGCATCACGATGACGGCGATAGAAAGCAGGAAGTTCAGCAGCAGTCGGGTATAAATTTTAGGAAGTACCGAACCGTGCCAGACGAAAATCAGTTGTAGCCAGTGCTGTTGAGGACGAACAATCATAATCAGCTTCAGAAAAGTAAAGAGCGCGGCTATTAAACGTGATCGCCCTCACAGTTGCAAGCATGTTAATGGTTCATTGCATTTTCTGACCTGTTTAGCCTAACGCGCACGGTGCTGCATAGTATTTTTAAAAAAGGACCTATAGTATGTTGTAACTAATGAAATCGTATTTAAAACCCGGCAAACGCCGGGCGAAGATATCAGCAGAGCGGTTTTACCGCCTCGCGCATCCCTTTATGGAGAATCGCATCCAGATCCTGCGCAACCTGTTCTACCAGTCCGCTCACCTGGGTCAGGTCCTGCTCCCAGTGCTCGCGCACGCTTAGCACCGCGGATACCAGCTGGCGGATGTTCAGCTGTTTATCATGATATTGCGTCCACAGCTGCTGGTAACGTTCCAGCCAGTGCGCGTCATCCTGCACCGGATAGGCTTCACCGCTACGTTCGCCGCGGTAAAAGGCAATCAGCGCCGCCAGCGCAAAGGTCAGACGAGCGGGCAGTTTACCGGTCGCCTTCTGCCCTGCCAGCAGCTGCGGCAGAATACGGGTGCGGTATTTGGTCATCCCGTTTAGCGCAATCGACAGCAGCTGGTGCTTGATGTACGGGTTACGGAAACGCCCCGTTACGGCACTGGCAAAGGAGTGCAGCTCGTCGCGCGGCAGATCCAGCACCGGAATAATCTCCTCATAGATTGCCTTCTCAACGAACGCGCAAATCTCCGCGTCGTTCATCGCTTCCCCTACCGTATCCAGCCCGGCCTGAAACGCGACCGGCACCAGCGCGGTATGCGCACCGTTCAGGATCGCCACCTTACGCTCTTTATACGGCCTGATATCGTCCACAATCCGCACGTTAAGCGGGTATTTATCAAGGCGCAGCTCCGCTGAAAGGGATTTTGGCCCCTGAATAACAAACAGGTAGAAATGCTCCGCCGTGTCCAGGAAGCTGTCGCGATAGCCCAGTCCGGCTTCCAGCTCCGCCACCTCATCACGGGGATAGCCGGTAACGATGCGGTCAACGAGCGTCGAGCAGAAGGTATTCGCTTCGTCCAGCCACGTAATAAATGCCGGCGGCAGCGCCCACTCCTGCGCATAGCGCAGCACCAGCTCGCGCAGCGCTTCGCCGTTGTAGTCGATAAGTTCGCAAGGAATGACGATCCAGCCCTTATCCGCCGCGCCGTCGAAGTGGCTGAAGCGCTCAAACAGGAGTCGCGTCAGTTTTGCCGGATAGCTGACGGCTGGCGCATCTTCAAACCTGTCGCCCGCGTGATAGCTGATGCCCGCTTCCGTCGTGTTGGAGAAAACAAACCGCATGTCCGGGTTATGGGCGAGCCTGAGAAATTCATCGTACTGGCTGTAGACGCTGATTTCGCGGTTCACGGAGCGAATAAGGCGCGCGTCGCTTACCGCTTCCCCCTGCTCGTTCAGGCCGCGAATAATGGTGGTGTAGAGCCCGTCCTGGGTGCTCAGCGACGGCGGGAAATCGCTCTGGATCGGGCGAACTATCACCACGCCGGAATTGAGATCCGTATGCTCGTTTAACAGGTCAATTTGCCAGTCAACGAACGCGCGAAGGAAGTTACCTTCGCCAAACTGGATGATACGTTCGGGATAGCGCGCACCGGGGAAATCACGACGGTTGAGTGTGTTCACAATGGGGGTCCTTTATGATTAGTCATACAGCCTGATAAGATTGGTGTAATAACTTATCAAAACTTAACAACCAGAACCCCTGTCTGGATCAACTCATACCGCTTTTGTGAAAATTAATCACAAAAACTTATAAAACACCGAGGTAGAAGCCATTTCCCCGCCCGGCATCAGCGCGTAGCGCGGGATCTCCCCAACCTTTTGCCAGCCTGCACGCTGATAAAACGTCTCTGCGCCGCTACCGGTCGCCGTATCAAGCACCAGCACCGAAAGCACCTTCTCGCGCGCAGCGGCTTCCAGCGCTTCCATAAGCGCCATAGCAGCCCCTCTGCGACGCGCCTTTTCATGAACCAGAAGTTTTGCCACATCTGCGCGGTGCGGCTGATTTTCAGGCTGATCGGTGATGAGCTGTACCGTTCCGATCAGGCCCAGTGCCCCATCGAAACAGCCCAGCACGGTGCGCTCACCGCGCCCCACGCTGTCGGCAATTCCACGCCAGAAAGCGTGGCCTTTATCGGAGGTAAAAGGCAGCATAAAGCTGACGGATGCGCCGCCGTTAACGCAGTTGACGAGGATATCGGTTAGCGCATCAATGTGGGAAAGAATATCCTGCCGGGAGAGAGGTTTAATAAGCATGGGAGAGTTCATCGTTGTTCCTCTGAGTGAATCTCTCCACTATGCTATTAACATTTTTGCAACGCAACTTGCGCAGGCATAGGATTTTGTTATGTCATCCCTCACCATGGTGCTGTTTCTTCATGGCGTACATTGCCTCATCGGCCTGTTTTAACCACGCCTGCATATCGTTCCGGGTATGATCGAACTCGCTCAGTCCCCAGGAGAACTGCAGCGACCACGGATGCAGCTGGCGCGCGTTAAAGCTTTCCGTTTGCTCAACGAGGTACTGCATGGCAATCCACGCCCCGGGCTCATCGGTATCCGCGAACAGTACCGCGAACTCGTCCCCGCCGTAGCGCACCAGCAGATCGGCCTCGCGGAAGGAGGAACGCATCAGGGCGGCCATCGCTTTCAGCGCCTTGTCGCCCTCCTGGTGCCCGAAGCGATCGTTGATCGCCTTGAACTGGTCCAGATCCAGCCAGCCCAGCGTTAAGGGTTCCGCCCGACGCCGCGCCACGGATAATGCAAAGCGCGCAAACTGGTTAAACCCGCGACGGTTAAACAGCCCCGTCAGCTCATCGGTTGTGGACGCGCTTACTGCCGCAAACTCGTCTTCTGCCAGCGCGCTGAGATCGGCCAGCGCGGCGGAATCGCCTGCCGTAAATTCACGGGGCGCGTAATCAATCAGGCACAGCGAACCGACGCTCGAACCGTCACGCAGGCGGAGCGGGAAACCGGCATAAAAGCGCACGCCTGGCTCTCCCGTCACCTGCGGGTTATCCGCAAAGCGCTCGTCAAGCCGCGCATCCTCAACCACCAGCGGTGCTTCGCTCAGGATGGTATGGCCGCAAAAGGAGAGCTCCCGTGGCTGGCTGCCGGATACCTGGCCGTCAGCCGATTTCACGACCACGGAACGATCGTCCACCAGGGTGATCATCGCCAGCGGCACCTTGAAAAAGCGTTTTGCCAGCCGCGTGAGCCTGTCGAACGCGGGATAACCGTCGAGTTCAAGCAGGCCGGATTCGCGCAGAGCGTTCAGACGCTCGGTTTCATTAACAGGTATTGCAGGTGCTTTCATAACGTCTCCTGACGCTGAGCATTAGTAAAAGCGTAGCTTAAACAGAGACATTGTCAGTTCATCCGGCACGATTTACCTCGATGACCAGCCAATGATGAATAACGTTAACGATATACTGCTGTTGCTGCGCATTCAGCGGCACGCCCTGCGGGATGGCATGCCATTTGGCCAGACAGCCCCGACAGCAGGTTGCCGTGGCGTGCTGGGCGATAAAGACCGGATGGCCGCGCATCGGCGTCTGCTTGCCGTCATTCAACGGGTGCGCAGGCGCCAGCCGCTTTGCGACAAAATCGGCGGCATGACGATCGATAGTTTCCACGCCTTTATCCCAGCAGTATTGCCGCTCTTTAGGACCTAAGCGAAAGCGCGAGCGGAACGTGGAGCGGGCCAGGCGCGCGAATAAAGGATCTAACGTTGACATCAGTATACGGAACGTCCCAGACGTTTGGTGAGCTGCTCCAGCGCCGCCACGCCTGCCAGTGAATTTCCCGTCTCATCCAGCTCCGGGCTCCAGACGGCAATGGCCATCTCGTGCGGAACGATGGCCACAACCCCGCCGCCTACGCCGGATTTAGCCGGAAGCCCCACGCGCCAGGCAAATTCCCCGGCATTCTGATACATCCCGCTGGTCGCCATGAGGGCGTTAATCTGCCGGGCCTGCATCGGAGAGACAACGTCCTCGGCCAGGTGCGGGGCGTAGCCCTGATGCGCGAGGAACAGGAAGGTCTGCGCCAGCTCAACGCAGTTCATCTTCAGCGCGCAGTAGTGGAAATAGTTTTGCAGAACCGTGGCGACGTCGTTATGAAAATTGCCGAAAGACTTCATCAGCCAGGCAATGGCGGCGTTACGCGCGGAGTGTTCAAACTCAGAGCGCGCCACCACCGGATCGTAGGCGATGTCCTGCACCCCGGAAAGCTGACGCACAATTTCGAGCATCCGCTGACGCGGCGCGCTCAGCCGGCTTTGCAGCATATCGCACACCACCAGCGCACCGGCATTTATAAAGGGGTTTCGCGGCTTGCCCTGCTCAATTTCGAGCTGAAGAAGGGAGTTAAACGGCTGGCCGGAGGGATCTTTGCCTACCCGCTGCCAGATCTCCTGCTCGTCATACTGGCGCATGGCGGCAACCAGGCTAAGCACCTTTGAGATCGACTGAATGGAAAAACGCTCCAGCGCGTCTCCCGCCTGGAAACGCTGACCGTCTATCGTACAAATGGCGATGCCGAGCTTGTTACCGCTGACCGAGGCCAGCGCGGGAATGTAATCGGCAACCTTACCCTGCCCCAGTAATGGACGAACCTGCGCCAGAATATCGTCCAGCATCTCATTATGAATGACCGCAGCCACACTTTGCTCCTTGCCCTCAGGCTAAAACGGGCTGCGAGTATAACAGAGGCTTATATGTCGCGTCAGGCAGGGAGGCGAAAACGCGAGACGGCCTGCAGCAAAAGATCCGACTCCTGATGCAGGCGTTCCGATGCCCTTGACGCTTCAGCCACCAGCATATCCGTCTGACGCGAAACCTGGTTCAGCCCCTGGAGCTGACGCGTCATCTGATGAATGCTTTCCCCCTGATTCAGGGTAGCCATAGAAATATCGTTCAGCAGGCTGCTTAAGTTCGCCACCAGGCCGGTAACCTGCTGCAGGTTATCCTCCAGACGATTCACGACCTTAGAGCCCTCCTCAATGCCCTGCAGCGAGTGGTTAATCAGCGCCTGGATGGTTTGCGTGGAATGGCTGCTTTTTCTGGCAAGCAGCCCTACTTCCCGCGCCACCACCGCAAACCCGCGCCCCTGCTCCCCCGCATGGGCGGCTTCAATGGCCGCGTTGAGGGCCAGAATGTTGGTCTGAAACGCCACGCTGTCGATCATCGCGACGATCCCGCGCATCTCGGCGGATCGGTCGACGATCGTCTGCATAGACCCATTCACGGCAGACATCATTTGCTCTCCGCCGGCGGCGGCCTGTCGGGCATCATCGGCGCGCGTGCTGGCGAGTTTTGCATAGCCCGTATTCCCCTCAACGAGGGTTTCAAGATCGGCAATATGCGCGGTGACGTCTTCCAGCTCTTTGGCCTGCCGCGCCGACTGCTGATAAAGCTTCTGATTACCCTGCGCAAGCGATCCGATATTTTCCACCATCGCGGTGGTGGCCTCGCTGACCTGCGTCACCAGCTGCTGAAGCCCGTACTGCATGGCGGTAATACTGTCGCTGAGCTGGCCTATCTCCCGGTTGAAGCGCACCACGTCGTGCGGCGTGCCTGACAGGTCCCCTGCCGCAAGCAGATTAATATGCGCAATCAGGCGGCGCAGCGGGGTTATTACCCACTTCGCCATCCCGAACCAGACGGCGATGGCAATACCCAGCAGCACCAGCGGGGCAAACAGGAACAGCCGTTGCAGACCCGAAAGCTGGTCCATCAGCGACTGACGGCCCTTTGCCGCCCGCGTCTCGCTCTGAAGCTGGTAGCGGGCATAATTGTCGTTAAAATCGGTCTGAAAGGCCTGGGCTGGCACGGCGAAAAAGAGATCGATGCTGTTTGTTTTTACAAGCCCTTCCGCCTGCTCGCTTATCGCGCCGTAGAACAGCTGGTAGCTATTCACCAGCGCCTCGTCCCGGGGCGGATTAAGCGCGAGCCAGGCTTTCCACGCCTGCTGAGAAGCCGCCAGCGATTTTTGCGCTTCGTCCATCAGGCTATGCCAGCTCCCTTCCGAGCCGGTCTCTTTATCCTGCATGAAGTATACGCCGGAGCGGTTAAGCAGATCGCTTGCCGCCAGCAGGGTGACGCGCGCCTGATCCAGCTTACCCTGCTGCTGCAAGGCCAGCTGATTGCGCTGTTCGTTACGCTGGGCCTGATTCAGGGAGGCGGTAAGCAGAATGGAGGATGAGAGCTGCAGGGCGGAGAAAAGGCCAATAATACAAAAGATGCCGGTCAGCAGGCCAAACTGACGGGGAATAATGCGCGGCGCAACACGGCGATAAATTTGCGTTAGGTTCATCATTTTCTTCTATAACAATACGTTAGACGCGAGCGAGTCTACGAAACGAAAATGACAGAACCATTGCAGAATAATGACAGGGGTTGTTAAGCGCCGGGGGGCAGCCCTGCCACACCCGGCCTGAAAACTAGACGCGATCCTTCCACACCGTCTGCACGTTACAAAACTCATGCAGGCCAAAATGAGAAAGCTCCCGCCCGAAGCCGCTCTTCTTCACGCCGCCAAACGCCACGCGCGCATCGCTGGCGCTGTAGCCGTTGATAAACACCCCGCCGCACTCCAGCTCGCGGGAGAACGTCTCGGCCAGCGCCTCGTTCGCGGTAAAGACCGTCGCGGATAAGCCAAAGTCGCTGTCGTTCGCCAGATGCAGGGCGTGGGCAGCGTCCTTCGCCACGGTAATAGCGGCCACCGGACCAAACAGCTCCTGGCGGAAGGCCGTCATCTCCGGCGTGACGTCGCCGAGCACCGTTGGCGCATAATAGTTACCTGCGCCGGCAACCTTCTCCCCGCCAAGCAGCAGCGTTGCCCCTTCCGCCAGCGTCGCCTGCACCTGCTGGTGAAGTTCGTCGCGCAGGTCGAACCGCGCCATCGGGCCGAGGTAGGTCTGTTCCTCATCCGGCGCGCCCATTTTGAGCGCCGCTACCGCCTCAACGAAGCGACGGGTAAACTCTTGCGCAACACCTGCTTCCACAATAAAGCGTTTCGCCGCGGCGCAAACCTGCCCGGTATTCTGATAACGTCCGGCCACGGCAGCGTTAACGGCCAGATCCAGATCGGCATCGTTGAGGACGATAAACGGATCGGAGCCGCCAAGCTCAAGCACGCATTTCTTCAGCGCCGCGCCTGCCTGAGCGCCAATCGCCGCCCCTGCCCGCACGCTGCCGGTGACCGTCACCGCGGCGATACGGCGATCGTTAATCGCCTGGCTTACCCCGTCATTGGTGGCGTTCACCCAGCCAAAAACACCCGCCGGGAAACCGGCATCCGCGAACAGCTGCCCAATCAGCGCCGCCGAGCCGAGCACGTTTGGGGCATGTTTAAGCAGATAGCTATTTCCCGCCAGCAGGACCGGCACCGCACCGCGCAGCACCTGCCAGAGCGGAAAGTTCCAGGGCATCACCGCCAGAATCGGCCCCAGCGGACGATATTCAATGACGGCGTTTTCGACCTGGGTAGATTCAGGGCTCAGCATCGCCGGGCCGTGTTCTGCATACCAGTCACAAAGGCTGGCGGACTTGGCGACCTCCGCACGCGCCTGGGCAATCGGCTTGCCCATCTCCCGGGAGATGGTCTGGGCCATCTCCTCCGCGCGGTTACGCAGCGCCGCGCCGAGGTCGCGCAGCTTCTGCGCCCGGTGCGCCGCGCTCTCGCGTCGCCACTCGCGAAAAGCGGTATTCGCTTGGGCAATTGCGCGATCGACCTCCTGAGCCGTTGCCCACGGACGGGCTGCCAGCGTTTCGCCGGTCGCCGGGTTTACAGAGAGGGCATGGGTTGCAGGCGAATAGTTCATGATGTTCTCCACGTAATAACGGTTGATTCATTGTGGCCCACTCTGCTATTTCTTAAAAATGAATAATATTTACCACCCTGTTCACGAATCGAGAATGGCATGGACTTAACACAGCTTGAGATGTTTAACGCCGTCGCGCTGACGGGCAGCATTACCCAGGCGGCGCAGAAGGTGCATCGCGTACCGTCAAACCTCACCACCCGCATACGTCAGCTTGAAGCGGACCTCGGCGTGGCGCTGTTCATCCGCGAGAATCAGCGGCTGCGGCTTTCGCCCGCCGGGCACAACTTCTTGCGCTACAGCAAACAGATCCTGGCCCTGGTGGACGAGGCGCGCATGGTGGTCGCCGGCGATGAACCGCAGGGGCTGTTCTCTCTCGGCGCGCTGGAAAGTACCGCCGCCGTGCGCATTCCGGAAACGCTGGCGCGGTTCAACCAGCGCTATCCGCGCATACAGTTTGCGCTCTCCACCGGCCCCTCCGGGACGATGATTGACGGCGTGCTGGAAGGGACGCTCAGCGCCGCGTTTGTCGACGGGCCGCTCTCGCATCCGGAGCTGAAGGGCATGCCGGTTTACCGGGAAGAGATGATGCTGGTTACGCCTGCGGGACACGCGGAAGTGTCAAAAGCCACGCAGGTGAGCGGCTGCGACGTTTACGCCTTTCGCGCCAACTGCTCTTACCGTCGGCATCTCGAAAGCTGGTTTCATGCCGACCGCATAACGCCGGGGCGTATTCACGAGATGGAGTCATACCACGGGATGCTCGCCTGCGTGATTGCCGGAGCCGGCATTGCGCTGATGCCCCGCTCGATGCTGGAGAGCATGCCGGGGCACCATCAGGTGGCGGCGTGGCCGCTGGCGGAAAACTGGCGCTGGCTCACCACCTGGCTGGTGTGGCGTCGGGGGGCGATGACCCGCCAGCTTGAGGCGTTTATCGAGCTGCTGAACGAACGTCAGCCATCCGCGCCTTCTTCATAAACAGGCTCGCGGGTCAGGAGGCCAGCGTCAGCCGGGTATTCAGCTCTCCCAGCCGCGCGCGGGTCTCGTCGTCCAGCCGGTTGTCGGTGACGATATCCGTCAGGGTGTGCAGGTGCGCCACGTTAAACAGCGACCAGGCACCGTATTTGGAGCTGTCCGCCAGCAGCACGCGACGCTTAGCGTTGGCGATCAGATCGCGCTTCAGCGCCGCCTTCTCTTCCGTCGGGGAGGTGATCCCGCGGGTGATATCCCACCCGTTACAGCTGACGAAGGCCACGTCCGGCCAGACGTTTTGTAACAGCCGGCGGCCATGTTCACCGATACAGGACTGGCTGGAATCATCGATCCGTCCGCCGATAATCGTGACTTCAATCTGCTTAAACTCGGAGAGAAACAGCGCGATATGCAGGTCGCTGGTGATGACGCGCAGCGGCAGGTGCGTGAGCTGGCGCGCCAGTTCAATCATCGTGGTGCCCGCGTCCAGCACGACGGCATCCCCCGCCTTGACGAAACTTGCCGCCGCGCTGGCGATGGCATGCTTCTCCGCCAGGCTGCGCTGCATTTTTTCATGGGTCGTGGGCTGGGAAGGAATAAACCGGTTAAGGGTTACGCCGCCGTGGGTGCGGCTTATAACGCCCTCCTGGTCGAGCTTAATCAGATCCCGGCGGATCGTCGCCGGCGAGGCGTCGGTGATCGCCACCAGCTGGTCGACCGTCACCAGATTATGCCCTTTAAGGTAATCCATTATCTGCTCTAACCGGTTATATCCCTTCATCTTATTCCCGTGTGATTTGCATAGCTAACTGGATAGATACCGTCATGCTCTCGGACTTCGCCTTCCCGGTCCATGCGATATCGAACGCGGTACCGTGGTCTGCGGAGGTGCGGATAAACGGCAGCCCGGCGGTGATATTCACCCCATCATAAAAGCCGAGTAATTTTAACGGAATATGCCCCTGATCGTGATACATCGCAACGACCATGTCGTACATTCCTTCGTGGCATTGCATAAATACCGTATCCGGCGGACAAGGACCGGTAACGTTCAGCCCCTGCGCCTTCATCGCCTCGACGGCAGGCCCGACTATCCCAATCTCTTCATCGCCAAACAGGCCGTTTTCACCCGCATGGGGGTTAACCCCTGCCACCGCAATGCGCGGCTGCGCAAACCCCACGCGCCTGAGGAAGGTATCGGCAATGCCGATCACGGTTTTTACCCGATCCTCACTGAGCGTATCAAGGAATTTACGCAGCGCAATGTGGGTGGTGATATGTATGACCTTAAGTTTATCGGTGTATAGCACCATGGCGAAATCTTTACTGTTGGTCAGATGCGCCAGCAGCTCCGTGTGTCCCGGATAGTGATGCCCGGCCAGGTGCAGCGCCTCTTTGTTCAGCGGCGCTGTCGCGATGGCCTTTACCTCGCCCGCCATCGCCAGCGCGGTGGCGCGCCTGACGCAGCGATAAGCCAGGTCCCCCGCCTGGGCCTGCACAACGCCCGGCCTTAACCCGTCAGGATCGTCGAGCGGCTCGTCCAGCACGTTAATCACTCCCGGCGCAAACTGCGCATCGCTGACCTCACTGATAACGCGTATATCGGCATGGCCGGCAATACCCTGCTCAAGCACCCGCCGTAGCGTGCGGGCGCAGCCCACCACGACGACGGGCGCTCCCGAGAGTTCGTCCCCGGTGAGGGATTTGATAATGATTTCCGGGCCAATGCCTGCCGGGTCACCCATGGTTACTGCAATAATGTTAGTCACTCAGTCTCTCCTCGATAAAATGCAAAACCTCACGCAGCGTCTCTTCCCTTCCGAAGCCCCCTGCTTTGGTCATTACCGGCCGGTGCCAGGCGCACCCCAAAAACCTGCCGTAGGGGACGCAACGTGAAATGCGTCCCGTAATCTCAAACCCCTCTGCCCCGAGCGCGCTGGCCGCGGCCATTGCCACGTCGCCGCCCGAAACGTACAGCGCGTCCGGCGCCTGCGCGTTCAGCACGTCACGGGTCAGCGCGCCCAGATACGCACAAATCGTCTCCCCCAGCGCCGCGCGTGTCACGCCGTGTTCCCGGCAGAGCAATTCCACCTGATGCCGGGCCTCCAGGTCCGGACAGGTATGAACGATGCAGTGATGGCCCGCCCGAAGCGCCTGCGTTATCTGCGTGATGTAGCCTGATGCCGTGCCGGCCATAATGTCGTTCACGTCGATGAACACTGACGACACGCCGGGCGCTTTCAGGGCACAGGCAATCTGCTGCTGCGCGATTTCGCTCATCGAGCCCACTACCGCCAGAAGCTGCTTGCGCCGTACGGGTGCGAGATGGCGGGCCAGCGCATCACACAGCCCGGCAGACCCCACCAGCAGCGGCGTCTGCTCACACGACAGCGCGGCAGCGATAATGGCGTCAAGCTCGCCATCACTTTCCGCATCCACGACCAGTAACCCGTCTCCCTGCGCCAGCGCAGAGGTCAGGCCGTTTACCGTTACGGTTTTAACCGCCCGTCCGGGAAACAGATCGGCGACGCTTGCCGACGGGACCGGCGTTTTTGGATCGCTGGCAAATTCGGTTTCATTCACCGGAATACCGTTGACCAGACACCTGCCGTGGCGCGTGATGCGCCCGGCGGCGGGATACGCCGGGGCCACAATGACCTGCCGCTTGCCGCTCAACGCCATCAGTGCCAGCGTTTCTGCCGCCACGTTTCCGCGCAGCGTGGAATCCATCTTCTTAATCAGCCACGCTGCATCCACCGTTTCCGCGCCAAGCTGCGCGATCTTTTCCGCCGCCTCTGAGGCCCGTAGCGCCCGGGATTCAGTATTGATCGCCAGCGCCGCGGCGGGTGCGGTAAACGGGGTATGAAACGCCACGCACACTTTTTTTCCGCCAAGCGCCAGGCTGACCCCGGCATCGTTCGCCCCCGTAAAGTCATCCGCAACGACGACCACCTCTCTGTACAGGTTGTTCTCTTTCATCCCCACTCCGGGTTCATTCGTCCTGCTAATGATTATATTCAATCATGATTGATTATATGTGAGCAAGATCAAGTTAATCAGTTTGTGAATAAATTATAAATTTAGCCACACAATGACC
Source organism: Enterobacter cloacae complex sp. 2022EL-00788 (assembly GCF_026627565.1). Classification (NCBI taxonomy): domain Bacteria; kingdom Pseudomonadati; phylum Pseudomonadota; class Gammaproteobacteria; order Enterobacterales; family Enterobacteriaceae; genus Enterobacter; species Enterobacter cloacae complex sp. 2022EL-00788. Next base: position 114,908 of record NZ_JAPNMC010000001.1, read on the forward strand.
ATTCACCCTCTGATTTGAGCGAAATCAATCAAGCGTGGCAGGACAGGAGAACCATGTGGTAACGATCAACAGCACCATCATCAGCGGCGCAGGCGCCATTCCCGCCCTCAGGCCGCTGCTTGGCGATAAGCAACGCCTTTTACTGGTCACAGACCATAATATTGCGCGCCTGGAGGCGGCAAAGCAGATTGAAGCGATGCTTGAGGAGAACCACCGCAGCGTGACGATCGTCGACGGCGTACCGCCGGAGCCTTCGCATCATGACGTTAGCCAGCTGCTGAGCGGGTTAACCGGGGGATCGTTCGACCTCGTCATCGGCCTCGGCGGCGGCAGCGTACTGGACGTTGCCAAGCTGCTTTCTGTGCTTTGTCATCCGCACTCTCCGGGGCTGGAGGCGCTGCTGGCGGGCACTAAACCTGCGGTGCGCATCCCCTCCTTGCTGATTCCGGCCACGGCTGGAACCGGATCGGAGGCGACGCCGAACGCAATCCTCGCCATACCGGAGCAAAACACGAAGGTCGGAATTATCTCCCCGGTGCTGCTGCCCGATTACGTCGCCCTGTTCCCGGAGCTGACCACCAGCATGCCGGCGCATATCGCCTCGTCGACGGGCATAGACGCGCTGTGTCATCTGATTGAGTGCTTCACCTCTACGGTGGCGAACCCGGTGAGCGACAACGCCGCGCTGATCGGCCTGCACAAGCTGCTGAACCATATCGAAACCGCCTGCGCGGCGCCGGGAAATCTGCTGGCAAAGCTGGAGATGCTGTGGGCCTCGTATTACGGCGGGGTGGCCATTGCCCATGCCGGCACGCACCTGGTGCATGCGCTTTCCTATCCTCTCGGCGGGAAATATCACCTGCCGCACGGCGTGGCTAACGCCATTCTGCTGGCACCCTGCATGCGCGTGGTTCGCCCCCATTCGGTGGCGAAGTTTGCCCGGGTCTGGGATCTCGTTCCCGGTGCGGATACCGGACTGTCGGATGAGGACAAATCCCACGCGCTGGTGGATTACTTCGCCGCGCTGGTACGCAGGCTCGACCTGCCGGATAACCTGGAGACGCTCGGGGTACCGCGGGAGGATATCGCCTCCCTCAGCGACGCTGCCATCAACGTGAAGCGCTTAATGAATAACGCCCCTTGTCAGGTAGATCGCGACGAGGTGCAGGCCATTTACCGGACCCTGTTTCCCCAACATTGACTTCGAAGGAGTGAAAAATGCGTAACAAGATAAAGGGCGTGCTGACGGCCATCGTCACCCCCTTTGACGCTGACGGCGATCTTAATCTGCCGGGATTAAAACGGCAGATCGCGCGCCAGCTGGATGCCGGTAACGGTATCTTTTGCGGCGGTACCAACGGCGAGTTTTTCGTGCTGAATGAAGAAGAGAAAGTCGCCGTGACCCGCACCTGCGTCGACGCCGTTGCGGGACGCGCGCCGGTTGTGGCCCATATTGGCGAAATCTCTACCCGCGAGACCATTCGGCTCGGGAAACGGATTGCCTCCCTCGGCGTCGATGCCGTGTCGGTTATCACCCCTTACTTCGTGCCGCTGAAGCAGGACGAGCTGGTGGACCATTACACGGCTATCGCCGACGCGCTGAGCGTACCGATCTTTCTCTACAACATCCCGGCGCGCACCGGAAACACCATTGAACCTGAAACCGCCCGGACGCTTGCCGCACACCCCAACGTCATCGGCATCAAAGACAGTGCCGGAAGCCACGAAAGCCTGAGCGGATTTCTGAATGCCGTGAAAGACGTCGACGGATTCGACGTGCTGAACGGGCCTGACTCGCTGATCCATCAGGGGTTTGTAGAGGGCTGCTCCGCCTGTATTTCCGGGCTGGCGAACGTGGCCCCTGAGGCCATTAACGCCATCTGGTCGCGCTTCAGCGCGGGTGATATCGAGGGATCCCGCCTGGCACAGGAGCAAGTGACCCGCCTTCGCACCGGTTTGTACAGCGTCGCCTTCTCGCCCGCGGCGGTTAAGAAAGCGCTTCAGGTTATGGGAGAGGATGTCGGTGAGAGCCGCTACGCCGTGGCGTTTAACGAACAACAGCTTAATCAGATACGCCGGCTGGTGACAACGTCACTTAACTAACCGGCTAACGTTTCGTCAATAAGAATACCGGGTGCCGCAGGTGCCCAGGATTCACTCGCCCTGAAGAGAGGCAAAGATGAATAATTTTACCGCTGAAGATACCCTCATTATCGTCGGGATTGTGATTGCCTACATCCTGTTCACCACCTGGCTCACCTTCCGGATCCGCAGTAAAAACTCCGGAGACTTTATGGAAGGCTCCCGCGCGATGCCGGCGTTTATCGTCGGGATCCTGCTGATGTCCGAATATATCGGCGCAAAATCCACTATCGGTACGGCACAGGCGGCGTTCGAAGACGGGTTTGCCGCCTCCTGGTCGGTAATTGGGGCGGCTATAGGCTTTCCGCTATTTGGCCTGCTGCTCGTTAAGCGCATCTATAACACCGGGAAAATCACCATCTCGGGTGCCATTGCCGAAAAGTACGGTAACAGCACCAAAAACATTATCTCCATCATCATGATTTACGCCCTGCTGCTGGTTAACGTGGGGAACTACGTTAGCGGCGCAGCGGCTATCTCCACCGTGCTGAAGGTTAACCTGCCCGTGGCGGCGTTTATTACCGCTATCGTCAGTACCTTCTATTTTGCCTTTGGGGGCATGAAGGGAGTGGCCTGGGTGACCGTGCTGCACAGCGCTCTGAAGTACTTTGGCATTCTGGCTATCATGGGCTTTGCCCTGTCGAAAACCGGCGGCTTCACGCCCATGATCGAAAACATGCCGGACTTCTACTGGACGTGGGATGGCAATATTGGCGCGTCGACCATCTTCGCCTGGCTTATCGGCACCATCGGTTCAATCTTCTGCACGCAGTTTGTGATCCAGGCTATCTCATCCACCAAAGATGTTAATACGGCCAGGCGCTCCACCTGGGTCGCCTTCTTCTTCTGCCTGCCAATCGCGCTGGCGATTGCGGTTATCGGCGTGGCGGCAAAATACCTGCACCCCGAGATCGACAGCCTGTATGCGATGCCAGTCTTCCTTCAGGACATGAATCCGTGGCTCGCCGGTCTGGTAACTACCTCCCTTGTGGCCTCTATCTTCGTCAGCGTCAGTACCGTTGCGCTGGCCATTGCCTCTCTGGTGGTGAAAGACTTCTACGTGCCGATGCGCCACCCCACGCCCGAACAGGAGTTTAAGGCCACGCGCTGGATCTCCCTGCTGATTGGCTTCCTGCCGCTGATCTTCGTTCTGCTGGTGCCGGAAGTGCTTAAGCTCTCATTCTTCACCCGAGCGATACGTCTGTCGATTTCCGTTGTGGCCGTTATCGCCTTTTACGGCCCGTTCTTCCGCAGCGCCCGCGGCGCTAACGCCGGCCTGATTGGCGCCTGCGTGGTGACGTCGGTCTGGTATCTGCTGGGCGATCCGTTTGGCATTAACAATATGTATATCGCCCTGCTGACCCCGGCGGTCATTATGGTGATTGAACGTCTTATTCCGGGAAAAGCGAACGATAAAGCGCCCGCCCCCGTGCAAAATAATGGAGTCTGATATGTCTGTAACCGTAACCCGCGACGGCATCGTCCGATCGCTGCCACAGGATGTTCGTATGGAGACGGCCATGCTGCCTTCCTCGTGCCCACAAAACCATGCGGCAAACCTGCTGCCGCTGCCGGATGGGTCGCTGATGTGCGTCTGGTTCGGCGGCACCCAGGAGGGCATCGCAGATATCTCCGTGTGGGGAGCGCGGCTGGCGCCGCGCAGCGAGCGGTGGAGCGATGCGGTAAAACTCTCGGACGACCCGACTCGCTCCGAGCAAAACCCCGTCCTGTTCCTCGCGCCGGATAACGTGCTGTGGCTGCTGTGGACCGCTCAGATTTCCGGCAATCAGGACACGGCTATCGTGCGCTATCGCCGGTCAACGGATCTGGGCCAAACCTGGGGCGACATCGCTACCCTGCTCGACAAGCCGGGCACCTTTATCCGCCAGCCGATCGTGGTACTGGACAACGGGAACTGGCTGTTACCGGTGTTTTACTGCCGCACGCGGCCGGGAGAAAAATGGGTCGGGAATGATGACGTCAGCGCGGTGAAAATCTCTGAGGACCGGGGGAAAACCTGGCGCGACGTTGAGGTACCGGGAAGCCTGGGCTGCGTGCACATGAACATCACCCCGCTGCGCAACGGTACGCTGGTCGCCCTGTTCCGCAGCCGGTGGGCGGACAATATCTATTACAGCCAGTCGACCGACAGCGGCGAAAGCTGGTCGGTACCGGAGCCAACGACGCTGCCGAATAACAATTCATCGATTCAGGTGACGACCCTTGCCAGCGGTGAACTGGCGCTGGTGTTTAATCACATGAGCGCCGCCGGGGCGCTGGAGCGTCGGGCATCGTTGTACGATGAAATCGACGACGGTGATGGACGCAAAGAGCCCGAGGCGACGGGCGGGCGCACGGCGTTCTGGGGCGCGCCGCGCGCGCCGATGACGGTAGCCCTCTCCCCGGACGGCGGCAGAAGCTGGCCGTGGCAGCGTAATCTGGACGAGGGCGACGGCTACTGTATGACCAATAACTCGCTGGAAAAACTGAACCGTGAATATTCCTATCCGAGCATCAAACAGGGCCCGGATGGAGCGTTGCATATTGCCTACACCTTTTTCCGTCAGGCCATTAAGTACGTCCGGGTTACCCCGGAGTGGGTTAAGGAGACAGCATGATTATCGGCCATCTTAGCGCCCTGCCGCTGGCAGGGCTTCCGCCCGTGCTGCATGCCCTGCTGTCCCGTCCGGACTGCTCGCTACAGGCGCTGACGGCGCGGGATGACGGACGCTGGCAGCCGCAGGACGCCGCGTGGTTTTGCCATATCGGGCCCGCGCAAACGCAGCCGCGGGCCGGGAGGCACACGGAGTACCATCGTCAGTGGGCTGATATTCAGATTGTGCTGGCAGGCGAAGAGCGTATATACGCCGGGACTCTCCCCGTCGGGCAGCCGGGTGATGAAGAGCGAAAGCCGGATCTTTTCATCGCTGGGTCGGCTGAGCACGGCGCGGCGATCCGCCTCGGCGCGGGCGACTTTGCGGTTTTTTATCCCGGGGAGCCGCACCAGGCGCTGTGCGCCGTGACGGTGCCAGAGACCGTTCGTAAAGCGGTATTCAAAGTTCCGCGCGCGATGCTGGAGGGGTGATATGCGTCATGCCGTAGTTACCGGAGCCAGCTCCGGCATTGGGGAAGCCATCGTGAAACGGCTGCTGGCGGAAGGATGGCGGGTGACCGGATTAAGCCGGCGATCCGTCGCGCTGGACGCGCCTCATTTCACCAGCCTGAGCGTTGATATCAGCAAGCCCGATCGGCTTATTGCGGCATTACAGCCTCTCGCCCCGCCTCAGGCGGTGATCCACGCCGCGGGGATGATGGCGGCTGCGCCGCTTGGGCAGCTGGACAGCGACACCGGCTGCGCGCTCTGGCGGCTGAACGTACAGGCCTGTGAAGTGCTGTTTAACCATTTTGCCCCCGGCATGTCGTCCGGCGGTCGGTTTGTGGCGATCGGCAGCAGAACCTCGCGCGGTGCGGCGGGACGTTCCCAGTACGTTGCCACCAAAGCGGCGCTGGTGGGGACGATCAGAAGCTGGGCGGCGGAGCTGGCCCCGCGCGGCATCACCGCCAACGTGGTCGCCCCGGGAGCCACCGAAACGCCGATGCTCACGGCGCCCGGGCGGGAAACATCACCGGCAAAATGCCCCCCGATTGGCAGGCTTATCGCGCCCGGAGAAGTTGCCGGGCTGGTGAACTTTCTGCTGAGCGACGAGGCCGCCGCCATCACCGGACAGGAGATAGCGATCTGCGGCGGCGCTTCGCTGAGCTAGCGCAGGAAGATCCGCCCCTTCATATACAGCGTGGCCTGGCCGCCAATCAGCACGCGGTCGCCCTTCAGCTCGCAGCGCAGATCCCCGCCACGGGAGGAGACCTGGCGGGCCAACATCTGCGTTTTGCCAAGCTTTTCGCTCCAGTACGGGATCAGCATGCTGTGGGTTGATCCCGTTACCGGATCTTCCGGCACCCCTTCGCCCGGGCAGAAGAAGCGGCTAACGAAATCATAGTCGTCCCCCTTGGCCGTCACGCAGACCATTTTGCCCAGCGGAAGCATCGCCGGGATATCCGGCGTAAGGGACTCAACCTGCTGCTGGCTTTCAAGCACCACCATGTAATCGCGCCCTGCACGCACCTCTTTTGCCCCGCTAATGCCCAGCGCGCTGAACAGCGCCGCCGGTGGACGATCAACAACGTCGGCTGACCACGCCGGGAAATTCAGCGTCAGCCAGTCGCCGCTGCGTTTTACCGTCAGCTCACCGACAAAGCGCGTGGTAAACACGATCTCCGTGTGCGGATAATCCAGGTATTCGAATATCACATGGGAGGCCGCCAGGGTGGCATGTCCGCAGAGGTTTATCTCATCCTGCGTGGTAAACCAGCGCAGCTCAAAGCCCTCGTCCGTGCGCACGAAGAACGCCGTTTCCGACTGATTGTGCTGCTTTGCCATCTTCAGCAGCGTCTCATCCGGAAGCCACGCTTCCAGCGGGCAGACAGCCGCCGCATTGCCGCCGAACGCCCTGTCGCTAAAGGCGTCTACCAGATAAAAGTCAATTTCCTGCATCGTCTTACCTCTCTTATTCGTTTTCAGCGCAGAAATACGGTGCCTTTCAGATACAGCGTCGCCTGTCCGCCCATCAGCACCCGGTCGCCCCTGAGCGTGCAGCGTACGTCTCCCCCACGGGCGGAAACCTGACGCGCAAACAGCTCCGTTTTACCGAGCCTCTCGCTCCAGTAGGGTATAAGCATGGTGTGCGCGGAGCCGGTAACGGGATCTTCCGGTACGGCAACGCCCGGCGAGAAGAAGCGGCTGACAAAGTCATATTCCCCCTCGCACCGCGCGGTGACGGCCACCTTATGTTCGCCCGGGATCATGGCCGAGAAATCCGGCGTAACGGCTTCAACCTGCTCGCGGTTTTCCAGAACCAGCACCCAGGCCCGCCCTTTCCGGGCATCGACGCAGCGGCTGATGCCGAGCGCGGAGAGCATCTCCGGCGGCGGCGTCTGCGCCCGCGTCGGGCAGGCCGGGAAATCCAGCGTCATCCAGTCGCCCTCACGGCTGACGGTGAGGCACCCGGAGGCGGTATCAAAATGAATGCGTGAGTCCGGGTAATCCAGCTCGTTAAACAGTACGTACGCCGCGGCAAGCGTCGCGTGCCCGCAGAGATTGACCTCGGCGAGCGTGGTAAACCAGCGCAGCTCAATTCCCCCTTTCGTGCATACGAAAAACGCGGTTTCCGACTGGTTATGCTGCTGCGCCATTTGCAGCAGGGTCTCGTCCGGCAGCCACGCGTCAAGCGGACAGACCGCCGCCGGGTTGCCGCCAAAGGAGGACTCGCTGAAGGCATCCACCAGATAAAAATCAATCTCCTGCATTGTCCTGCCGCCTGTTTTTGCTGTGTATCCTTTATCTTCAGGTAAAACAGCCGCCTTCGCTACCGCTGCATGAAGGTAAATTTTGTGATTTGCATCACATAACGGTTGAGTTTTCGCCGTTTAAGGCCTTAAGATCGTCTCCTCATCTTTCAGGCAACGAATCCCAGATATCCCTATGACAACACACACGGTTTCCCGCAGGGTCGCGTGGCTGCGCGTGGTCACGCTCGCCATCGCGGCGTTCATTTTCAACACCACGGAATTTGTTCCGGTTGGGCTGCTGTCCGACATTGCAGCCAGCTTCAACATGGAAACGGCGCAGGTGGGCATTATGTTAACCATCTACGCCTGGGTAGTGGCGCTGATGTCTCTGCCGTTTATGCTGCTGACCAGCCAGATGGAACGGCGCAGGCTGCTGATTGGGCTGTTTGTGGTGTTTATTGCCAGCCACGTGCTGTCGTTTATGGCCTGGAACTTTACGGTGCTGGTTATTAGCCGCGTGGGCATTGCGTTTGCCCATGCCATTTTCTGGTCAATCACCGCGTCGCTCGCCATTCGTCTGGCCCCGGCGGGGAAACGCGCCCAGGCGCTGAGCCTGATCGCCACCGGCACGGCGCTGGCGATGGTGCTGGGCCTGCCGATAGGACGCATCGTGGGGCAATATTTCGGCTGGCGCACCACCTTCTTTGCCATCGGCATGGGGGCGCTGGTTACGCTGGTGTGCCTCATTAAGCTGCTGCCCGCGCTGCCGAGCGAACACTCCGGCTCGCTGAAAAGCCTGCCGCTGCTGGTTCGTCGCCCGGCCCTGATGAGCATCTATCTGCTGACCGTCATCGTGGTGACCGCCCATTACACGGCTTACAGCTATATCGAACCGTTCGTACAGGTTGTGGCGGGCTTTAGCGCGAATTTCGCCACCGTTCTCCTGCTGCTGCTGGGCGGCGCGGGCATTATCGGCAGCATCCTGTTTGGCAAGCTCGGCAACCAGCACGCTTCTGCCCTGGTGAGCAGCGCGATTGGCCTGCTGCTGGCGTGTCTGCTGCTGCTGATGCCTGCGGCAGGCAGCGAAAGTCATCTGGCGATCCTCTGCCTGTTCTGGGGCGTGGCGATCATGATTATCGGGCTGGGGATGCAGGTGAAGGTGCTGGCGCTGGCGCCGGACGCAACGGACGTGGCGATGTCGCTGTTCTCGGGAATTTTTAATCTGGGAATTGGTGCCGGTGCGCTGGTGGGGAATCAGATCAGCCTGCACGTGTCGATGTCGGCCATTGGCTACCTTGGCGCCATCCCGGCGCTGGTTGCGCTCGTCTGGTCGGTGCTTATCTTCCGTAAATGGCCGGTCGCGATGGAAGAACAGACCGGCCACGGTTAAGTTTGACGTGCCGGGTGGCGGCTTCGCCTTACCCGGCAACAGCATCAGTGATAGGTCTTAATAATCTCCAGCACGCCGTTAATAATAAACTGCACGCCCATACACACCAGCAGGAAGCCCATCAGGCGGGAGATGGCCTCAATACCGCCCTTGCCTACCCAGCGCATAATGGCCCCGGAGCTGCGCAGCGATCCCCAGACGATAACCGCGATCAGCGCGAAAATGATCGGCGGCGCAACGGTGATAACCCAGTCCGGGAAGGTGGAGCCGTCGCGCACCGTTGAGGCGGAGCTGATGATCATCGCAATCGTCCCCGGGCCAGCCGTGCTCGGCATGGCTAACGGCACAAAGGCGATGTTGGCGCTCGGCTCGCTTTCAAGCTCCTCGGATTTACTCTTAGCTTCCGGCGATTCATGCGCTTTTTGCGCCGGGAACAGCATCCGGAAACCTATAAAGGCCACAATCAGCCCACCCGCTATCCGCAACCCGGGGATGGAAATACCAAAGGTATTCATGACCAGCTGCCCGGCGTAATAGGCCACCATCATGATGGCAAAAACGTACACGGCCGCCATCCTCGACTGCCGGTTGCGCTCCGCGCTGTTCATGTTCCCCGCCAGGCCCAGAAAGAGCGCCACCGTGGTTAACGGGTTTGCCAGCGGCAGCAATACCACCAGCCCAAGACCAATTGCTTTAATCAAATCCAACATAATGCATCGCTGCCCTTATCCTTAATCAACTCCGCAATTATAGGGGGAAAACCTCGTCCTGAGCTATTCGCACGACGTAACCATTGTTTTCCCGCGCAACCAATAACCAGAGGCTATATGTATGATTTAAAAGCGCACAGAAAAAGTTCCTGAAGCGTTTTAGCAATTCGTGGCATCGGGCAATCCATTCAGTTGACTTATACTTGCCTGAGCAATAATATCTGCCGTGACTAAACTACTTGCCAGGGCAACCATTGTGAAAAGCACCAGTGATCTCTTTAACGACATAATCCCACTGGGTCGTCTTATTCATATGGTCAATCAGAAAAAAGATCGCCTGCTCAATGACTACCTGTCACCGCTGGATATCACCGCAACACAGTTCAAAGTGCTGTGTTCCATTCGCTGCGAAGTGTGTATCACGCCGGTTGAGCTGAAAAAGGTGCTCTCTGTGGATCTGGGTGCGTTAACCCGCATGCTGGATCGGCTCGTCTGCAAAGGATGGGTCGAACGAAGCCCTAACCCGAATGACAAACGCGGCGTGCTGGTGAAACTGACCAGCGACGGCGCGGCCATGTGTGAGCAATGTCATCAGCTAGTAGGACAAACACTGCACCAGGAACTGACAAAAAACTTAACGGCAGATGAAGTGGCAACGCTTGAGCTTTTACTCAAGAAAATACTGCCGTAAACAAAAAAAAGAGGTATGACGATGTCCAGACGCAATACTGACGCTATCACCATTCATAGCATTTTGGACTGGATCGAAGATAACCTGGAATCCCCGCTCTCCCTTGAAAAGGTGTCCGAGCGTTCAGGTTACTCAAAATGGCACCTGCAACGGATGTTCAAAAAAGAGACCGGTCATTCATTAGGTCAATATATTCGCAGCCGCAAGCTGACGGAAATTGCCCAGAAACTGAAAGAGAGCAATGAGCCGATCCTTTATCTGGCGGAACGTTATGGCTTTGAATCGCAGCAAACCCTGACGCGTACGTTCAAGAACTACTTCGACGTGCCGCCTCATAAGTACCGTATTACCAGCATGCCGGGTGAATCCCGTTATCTGTATCCGCTAAAACATTGCAGTTAATTTTCGCCTGTAAAGACGTAACCGAGGAAATCATGAAATTCATCGCCTCCGCCGCCCTCACCCTGCTGGTGCTGGTCTCCGGCCAGAGCTTCGCGGAGCAAACCCCCAGCGCGGCGCAGCAAAATAATCGTGACACGCTGATTATGCCGTCCGCACAAGGCCAGTCACCCTATGACTTTAACCACATGGGCGCTGGCAGCGACAAATCCGACGAACTGGGCGTGCCGTATTACAACCACGACCTGTGATTCGTTTTTGCCCCGCCGATGCGGGGCTTTTTTTTGCCTTAGCCCCGCACCCGCGAAGCCCGACGCACCCGCAGACCAAAAACGTTGATATACAGCCCGGCCATAATCAGCCCCGCACCCGCCAGCTGCAGCCCGCTGAGCGCTTCATCCAGCAAAAGCGCGGCGCTGGCAAGCCCGACTACCGGTACCAGCAGCGATAACGGCGCCACGCGCCAGGTTTCATAGCGGCCAAGCAGCGCCCCCCAGATGCCGTAGCCGATGATGGAGGCGACAAACGCCAGATAGACCAGCGATAAAATGGTCGTCAGGTCTATTTCCAGCAGGCTTTTCAGCATCGTCTCTGGCCCGTCCAGGATAAACGACGCGGCCATAAACGGCACAATCGGGATGAGCGCGCTCCAGACCACCAGCGACATCACCCCCGGGCGCGCCTCGTGCTGCATGATCAGCTTGTTGAAGATATTGCCGCACGCCCAGCTCAGCCCCGCCGCCAGGGTCAGCATAAAGCCCAGCAGGGCCACGTGCTGGCCGTTAAGGCTGGCCTCAATCAGCACCAGCACGCCAAACACCGCCAGGCTTATGCCTGCCAGCTGCTTACCCTGCAGCCGTTCGCCAAAGACAAACGCGCCGAGGATGATGGTAAAAAACGCCTGCGCCTGGAGCACCAGCGAGGCCAGGCCCGCAGGCATGCCGAATTTAATGGCGCAGAAAAGGAACGCAAACTGACCAAAGCTGATGGTGAGGCCGTAACCCAGCAGAAGCCTGAGCGGGATTTTCGGGCGGGCAACGAACAGCAGCGCCGGAAACGCCACCAGCAGAAAGCGCAGGCCGGCAAGCATCAGCGGCGGCATATTGTGCAACCCCATTTTGATGACCACAAAATTGAGTCCCCACACCACCACAACCAGCAACGCCAACAGCCCGTCTTTGCGCGTCATCTTCCGCCCCTGAATTATTAAATTTTTGTAAACACTTCAAGGTAACAGAAAAAATAGCGCAGCGAAAAGACGTTAATTCTGGTACCGGCAAGAAGCACTCGCGGATAAATTGGGTGCTATACAAGCTCCCGATCCCGTGATAATCCTGTCAGAACACAACAATAAAAGCATAAGCATTTGTCGGGCAGGAAAATGAAACCATCAATCAGGCGCTCAACCGCAGCGCTGCTGGCATCGTCATTGTTATTAACAATTGGCCGCGGGGCAACGCTGCCCTTTATGACCATTTACCTCACGCGCGTGTACGGCATGAGCGTGGAGAATATTGGCTATGCCCTCACCGTGGCGTTGACCATTGGCGTGGTGTTCAGCCTGGGATTTGGCATCCTGGCGGACAGGTTCGACAAAAAGCGCTACATGCTGATCGCCATCATGGCCTTTATCGCCGGGTTTGTGGCTATTCCGCTGGTGAATAACGTCACGCTGGTGGTGCTGTTCTTTGCCCTGATTAACTGCGCCTATTCCGTGTTCTCTACGGTGCTGAAGGCGTGGTTTGCAGACGTGCTGACGTCGGGCGAAAAGGCGCGCGTATTCTCGCTCAACTACAGCTTCCTGAATATCGGCTGGACCATCGGGCCGCCGGTTGGCACCCTGCTGGTGATGTACAGCCTACAGCTGCCGTTCTGGCTGGCGGCGTTTTGCGCTGCGCTGCCGCTCGGGTTTATCCATTTCTTCGTGCAGAAAAGCGTGGCGTCAGACAGCGTTGAGGAAAAGGCGCCGTGGCAGCCGTCGGTGCTGCTGAAAGACCGGGCGCTGCTCTGGTATACCCTCTCCGGCCTGCTGGCCTCCTACGTCGGCGGTTCCTTCGCCAGCTGTATTTCGCAGTATGTTCTGGCCGCGCACGCGGACGGCGATTTTGCCGAAAAGGTGGTGGCGGTGGTGCTGCCCGTCAACGCAGCGGTGGTGGTGACCCTGCAATACGCGCTTGGGCGCAGGATCACCGCCAGCAACATTCGTCCGTTAATGACTGTCGCAACGCTCTTTTTTATCCTCGGGCTGGGCGGGTTTATGCTCTCCGGGGAGAATCTGATCTACTGGGGGATCGCCGCGGCTATCTTTACGCTGGGTGAAGTTATCTACGCGCCGGGCGAATACATGCTGATCGACAATATCGCCCCGCCGGGCATGAAGGCGAGCTACTTCTCCGCGCAGGCGCTGGGCTGGCTGGGCGCGGCGGCGAACCCGATGATCACCGGGATTATCCTCACCCGTCTGCCGCACTGGTCGCTGTTTGTCATAATGATGGCCGCCATTATCGCGGCGTGGCTGATGATTTTGCGCGGGATGCGCGTCAGGGCGTGGTGCGAAGCGCCCAGGGTCGCGTAGCCACGGCAGGCCGGGTAAGGCGTAGCCGCTACCCGGCACTCGCGGTTAGTGGTGTAACATCTCCTCCACCACCTGCTCTTTGTACATCTCGTTCGGGTAGTAGGTCGGCCAGTTATCCATCTCTTTCAGCAGCGCCTCGTGAGAGGTATTGCCCATAAAGATATGGAAGTGTGAAGAGGGTTTCGGCCCGATGGTATGGTCGCTGAACTGCACGAACTTCGGGGCCTGGCTCGCGTTATCCTTGCACTCAAACAGGTAGCGCACGCCTTTTTTGCCGGAGGCGTAGGTCAGTATTTTGTAGCCGCTGTAGTCGTAGCGGCAGCTGCTCACCGTGCTGCCCCTATGAAACTCCATCACGTTGTTTTCAATGCCGATGGAGTCCACGTCCGTGGCGTAGCCCGTGCGGTAGTAGGCTTTTATCTCATCAGCGGACTTCTCGCCCTTCCGGGCTTTCTTTTTGAAAACCGGATCCAGCGAGCCGTCGAGCAGGAACGGATAAACCGACTGCCAGGTCCCGTCCCAGTCAGACAGCTTTCTGTCCCTGACGTCTTTATCCTCAAAGACGCCGTTTGCCGCCTTCTGTTCCGCCTCGGTCATCTGATGACCGTGCGAGTGGGCAAAAAGCGAGCCGCTGACCAGCAGCGTTCCCAGAGCCAGCGCAATTTTTCCAGCATGTGCAGCCAAAGCAAAACCCTCATTCCGTGTTATTAGAATGAGAATGTTATAGTATAACATTTCAGATCGCAACCAGTCCGCGCACGCCCTCCTGCGCCATATTTTCCCCGCGCCCGTGCTGGACGATACTGCCGCGCGACATCACCAGATAGCTGTCGGCCAGCTCCGCGGCAAAATCGTAAAACTGCTCGACCAGCAGGATCGCCATATCTCCCCGGCTGGCGAGGCTGCGGATCACCTGCCCAATCTCCTTAATCACCGATGGCTGAATGCCTTCGGTGGGTTCATCCAGAATCAGCAGCCGCGGGCGGCTTGCCAGCGCGCGCCCAATCGCCAGCTGCTGCTGCTGGCCGCCGGAAAGATCGCCGCCGCGACGGTGCTTCATCTCCTTCAGCACCGGGAAAAGCTGCCAGATCTCCTCCGGTACGCCTTTCGCGTTACGCGCGGAAAAGCGCGACAGCCCCATCAGCAGGTTTTCCTCAACGGTCAGACGCGGGAAAATCTCGCGCCCCTGCGGAACATACGCCACGCCGGACTGCACCCGCTGGTGCGGCTTACTGTGGGTGATGGTTTGCCCCTGCCAGACCACCTCCCCGGTTTTCACCGGGATCAGCCCCATCAGACACTTCAGCAGCGTGGTTTTACCCACCCCGTTGCGCCCCAGCAGACAGGTGATTTCCCCGGTCACGGCCTCAAAGCTTACCCCGCGCAGAATATGGCTTCCGCCGTAGTACTGATTCAGTTCGTTAACCTGCAACATGACCTCTCCTTAGCGTCCCAGATAGACGTCAATCACCTGCTCGTTGGCCTGCACCTCGCGAAGCGAACCTTCCGCCAGCACGCGTCCCTGATGCAGCACCGTGACGCGATCGGCGATGGTTTCGACAAACCCCATATCGTGCTCAACCACCATCAGGGAATGCCTGCCTGCCAGGGTACGGAACAGCTCGGCGGTGTATTCCGTTTCCGCATCGGTCATCCCCGCGGCGGGCTCGTCCAGCAGCAGCAGATGCGGATCCTGCACCAGCAGCATGCCGATCTCCAGAAACTGCTTCTGCCCGTGGGAAAGCAGCCCGGCGCGACGGTCGCGCTCGCTGCCAAGCCGCAGCAATACCAGCATCTCGTCAATGCGGTCGCGCTGCTCGCCGCTGAGGGTGGCCCGCAGGCTCGCCCAGACGGACCTGTCGGCCTTCATGGCGATTTCAAGATTTTCCCATACCGTCAGCGCCTCAAAGACGGTCGGTTTTTGAAACTTACGGCCAATTCCCCGGCGGGCAATGGCCGCTGGCTCAAGCGCGGTCAGGTCAACAGACTGATCGTAAATGGCTTTTCCGCTTTTTGGCCGCGTTTTGCCGGTAATCACGTCCATCAGCGTGGTTTTGCCCGCGCCGTTAGGCCCAATCACGCAGCGTAGCTCGCCCACGCCGATGTTCAGCGAGAGGTCGGTCAGCGCCTGAAAGCCGTCGAAGCTGACGCTGATGGCCTCGAGCTGCAATACCGGATCGGTCTGCTCGCGGTAACGATCCCCGGGTAGCTGACGGGTAAAAAGCCCTTCTGAAGGCTGCATTATTTCTCCCCCTTACGAAACAGGCCGTATACGCCGCGCGGCAAGAACAGCGTGACGGCGATGAAAATCAGCCCCAGAAACAGCTGCCAGTACTCCGGCATCGCCACGGTGAAAACGCTCTTCGCGCCGTTAACCAGCGCCGCGCCAATCACCGGGCCCACCAGCGTGCCGCGCCCGCCCAGCGCCACCCAGATGGCCGCTTCAATCGAGTTCGTTGGCGACATCTCTCCCGGGTTGATAATGCCCACCTGCGGAACGTACAGCGCCCCCGCCAGGCCGCACAGCACGGCAGAGAGCGTCCATACCAGCAGCCTGAACCCGCGCGGATCGTAGCCGCAAAAGGTCAGACGGTTTTCCGCATCGCGCACCGCGGTCAAAATCCGGCCAAATTTGCTCTTCGCCAGCGCATAGCCTGTGCCCAGCGCCAGCATCAGCAGCAATACCGTCGCGAGGAACAGCGCGATCCGCGTGGTGGTCGCCGTAACGGAAAACCCGAGCAGCGTGGTAAAGCCGGTAAAGCCGTTGTTGCCGCCAAAGCCGGTTTCGTTGCGAAAGAACAGCAGCATGCCCGCATAGGTCAGCGCCTGGGTCATGATGGAGAAATAGACCCCTTTGATCTTCGAGCGGAAGGCAAACCAGCCGAAGACCAGCGCCAGCAGGCCGGGGACCGTCACGATCAGGACCAGCGCCCAGGCAAAATGCTGCGTTCCCCACCAGAACCAGGGCAGCTCGCTCCAGGAGAGAAACGACATAAACGCGGGCAGGCCGTCCCCTGCCGCCTGGCGCATCAGGTACATCCCCATCGCATAGCCGCCCAGCGCGAAAAATAAGCCGTGCCCCAGCGAGAGCATCCCGGCATAGCCCCACACCAGGTCGAGAGCCACGGCAACCACCGCGTAGCAGAGGATCTTGCCGATGAGGGTCAGCATCCACGTGGAGATCGCTAGCGGATGCGCGGCGGGCAGCAGCGCGAGAAACGGCAGCACCAGCAGCGCCGCTGCCAGCAGGCTGCCGACAATTTGGGTGGTACGCGGCGCGCGGCGCGCCAGCGTTAAGGTCAGCGGCTGGCTCATCAGTCTGTCACCCTCCCTTTAAGCGCGAATAACCCCTGCGGACGTTTCTGGATAAACAGAATAATCGCCACCAGAATCACGATTTTGCCCAGCACCGCGCCCATCTGCGGCTCAAGAATTTTATTGAAGATCCCAAGGCCAAAGGCCGCCGCCACGCTACCGGCCAGCTGGCCGACGCCGCCCAGCACCACCACCAGGAACGAATCGATGATGTACCCCTGGCCCAGCTCCGGCCCCACGTTCCCCAGCTGGGATAACGCCACGCCGCCCAGCCCGGCAATGCCGGAGCCAAGGCCAAAGGCCAGCATATCCACATGCCCGGTCGGCACGCCGCAGCATGCCGCCATGCTGCGGTTTTGCGTCACGGCCCGCACGTTGAGGCCAAGACGCGTTTTGTTCAGAATCAGCCAGGTGAAGAACAGCACCAGCAGCACAAAGCCGAGCACCACGATGCGGTTCCACGGCAGCGTCAGGTTGGCAAAAACCTGCACGCCGCCGGAAAGCCAGGCCGGGTTTGCCACCTCGAGGTTTTGTGCGCCAAAGGTCATGCGCACCAGCTGGATGAGCATCAGGCTGATCCCCCAGGTGGCGAGCAGGGTTTCCAGCGGGCGGCCATACAGGTGGCGGATCACCGTGCGCTCCAGCACCATCCCGATACCGGCCGTCAGGCAAAACGCCACCGGCAGCGCCACCAGCGGATACATCGCCAGATAATGAGGCATCCACTGCGCCATCAGCTGCTGCACCATCCAGGTGGCATACGCCCCGAGCATCAGCATCTCGCCGTGCGCCATGTTGATCACGCCCAGCAGGCCATAGGTGATGGCAAGCCCGAGCGCCGCCAGCAGCAGCACCGACCCCAACGACAGGCCCATAAACGCCTGCCCCAGCAGCTCGCCCCACATCAGGCGGTGCTGAATACGCTCCAGGCTCCCTGCAGCCGCGGCGCGCACCCGCGCATCCGGCTCGGCTTGCGCCTGGGTAAACGGCGCCAGCGCGGCCTGCACGTCCGGATCGTCGGACTCGCCCAGCAGCTCAACCGCCCTCAGCCGCGTTTCAGCCTGCGGACTCGCCAGCTGGAGATTCGCCAGCGCCAGCCTTAGCGACTGCCGGGTAATTTCGTCCGTTTCGCTGCTGGCCCGCCGTTGCAGAAAATCGAGCATGTCCGGCTGCGCGCCGCGCTGGAGCTGCCTCGCGGCGGCGCGCCTTTCCGTGACGCTGTCACTCACAAGCTGATGCGTCGCCAGCGCCGTAGCGGCTAACGATCGCAGCCGGTTGGTCAGGCGCACGGCTTTGGTGGTCCCTTCGGCGGTTTGTGATGCCCCAAGCCCTGTCAGCTCGCCGTCGATGCGCGCAAAGGCATGCTTTCGGCTGTCGGTGAACAGGTTCTCTTTTTGCAGCGCCGCAAGCAGCGGCAAACGGGCAGGTTCCGGCGCGGTTGCCCACCGGGCGAGCATAGCGGCCTGCTGGCTGCGGTTTGCGGCAACGAAATCATCGGCATCCGTTGCCGCAGCCATCCCTGGCAGCAGTCCGGCAAGCCACACTATCGCTATCATCATGCGCATCGCGTTCATGGCATTTCTCCCTGGCGCACCGGCTTAGTTGCTGGCGGTTTTCATCGGCTGGTCTGGCTTTTTATCATTCCCGGCGATGAAGGGGCTCCAGGGCTGAGCGCGTACCGGCTGTTCGGTCTGCCAGACGACGTTAAACTGGCCGTTGCCTTCGATTTCGCCAATCATCACCGGCTTGTGCAGGTGGTGGTTGGTGGCATCCATGGTCAGCGTGAAGCCGGACGGCGCGCTGAACGTCTGGCCCGCCATGGCAGCACGCACCTTGTCCACGTCGGTTGTTCCAGCTTTTTCAACCGCCTGCGCCCACATGTGAAGCCCTACGTAGGTCGCTTCCATCGGATCGTTAGTGACGACGGTATCGGCATTCGGCAGCTTATGGGCTTTCGCGTAGGCCCTGAAGGCCGCCACGAAGGTCTGGTTGGTCGGGTTGTCCACGGACTCAAAGTAGTTCCACGCCGCCAGGTTACCCACCAGCGGTTTGGTATCAATGCCGCGCAGCTCCTCCTCGCCCACCGAGAAGGCCACCACCGGCACGTCCGTCGCCTTCAGCCCCTGGTTGGCCAGCTCCTTATAGAACGGCACGTTGGAATCGCCGTTGATGGTGGAAACCACCGCCGTTTTCCCGCCCGC
Organism: Enterobacter cloacae complex sp. 2022EL-00788; assembly: GCF_026627565.1. Lineage (NCBI taxonomy): Bacteria > Pseudomonadati > Pseudomonadota > Gammaproteobacteria > Enterobacterales > Enterobacteriaceae > Enterobacter > Enterobacter cloacae complex sp. 2022EL-00788. The sequence goes on from NZ_JAPNMC010000001.1 coordinate 133,677, forward strand.
GGAGAATTTCTTGATGCTGGCCACGATGGTCTGGTAGTCGCTGTGGCCGAACGGGGTGTAGACCTCTTCAATGTCCTTATCCTCCACGCCCTTCGAGTGCAGGAAGGCGCGCAGGATCTTATTGGTGGTGCGCGGATAAACGTAGTCCGTCCCCAGCAGGTAGAAGCGTTTCGCGCCGCCGCCGTCTTCGCTCATCAGGTACTCCACCGCCGGGATCGCCTGCTGGTTAGGCGCCGCGCCGGTGTAGAAGACGTTAGGTGACATCTCTTCACCTTCGTACTGCACCGGATAAAACAGCAGCCCGTTCAGCTCCTCAAACACCGGCAGAACCGACTTACGCGACACGGACGTCCAGCAGCCAAGCACCACGGCGACCTTATCCTGGCTCAAAAGCTGGCGGGCTTTCTCGGCAAACAGCGGCCAGTTAGACGCCGGGTCAACCACCACCGGCTCCAGCTTTTTCCCGAGCAGGCCGCCCTTAGCGTTGATTTCGTCGATGGTCATCAGGGCGACATCCTTCAGGGGCGTTTCTGAAATGGCCATCGTGCCGGACAGGGAGTGCATAATCCCGACTTTAATGGTCTCTGCGGCCCGTACGCCAAAACTCATTCCCATGGCGACGACGGACGCGGACAAGGCGAAAGCTTTTATAAAGGTACGACGGTGCATATTTTCACTCCTGAAAAGAAAGCTGTGCGAAGACGTCCGTTACCGCATGGACGCAGAAAAAAGTAACGTCAGCTTCAGGAGAGCAAAAAGAGTGCCAGGTTGCAGAGGCCGGATTTTACGGAGAGCGCAGAGAAGAGATGTGGGGAACGACTCAGAATGGAACAGCGCTGCACCGGAATAATGCAGCGCCGTGAACGGCGTTACCAGACGTCGCTGGCGATTTGCGTAACCAGGCGAACTTTATCCCACTGCTGGGCTTCGCTCAGGCTGTTACCTTCCTCCGTGGAGGCAAAACCGCACTGCGGGCTGAGGCAAATCTGCTCTTTCGCCACGTACCGCGCGGCCTCTTCCAGGCGCGCCTTCACCCCTTCCGGGTTCTCCAGCTCACCGTGCTTGGTGGTGATCAGCCCCAGAACCACCTGCTGTTTACCCGGGCGCACAAAGCGCAGCGGCGCGAAATCTCCGCTGCGGTCGTTGTCGTACTCCAGGAAGAAGGCATCAACGTTAACCGTGCCGAACAGCACTTCCGCCACCGGCTCGTAGCCGCCCTCAGAAATCCAGGTGGAGCGGAAGTTGCCGCGGCAGACGTGCAGCCCGACGATGAGGTCGTCCGGCTTGCCTTCCAGCGCTTTGTTCAGCACGCGGGCGTAGGTTTTTGCCAGCTCGTCCGCATCGTCGCCCCGCTCGCGGATCTGACGTCGCTGCTCTTCCGAGCACAGGTAGGCCCAGACGGTATCATCCAGCTGCAGGTAGCGGCAGCCCGCGTCGTAAAACGCGCGGATGGCGTCGCGCCAGGTGGTTGCCAGATCGTCAAAATAGACGTTCAGATCCGGGTAGACCGTGGCATCGATGTCCTTGCGGCCGCCGCGGAAGTGCAGCACGCTCGGGCTTGGAATGGTCATCTTCGGCTGCGCGTCACCGCTGATGCTCTTCAGGTAGCGGAAGTCTTCCAGCATAGGGTGATCGCCGAAGCCCAGCTTGCCCGTGACGCGCACGCCGTGAGCTTTAGTCTGAACCCCGTTAAACTGGATCCCCTGCTGCGAATCGTAACGCTCCACGCCCTGCAGCCCGTCAAAAAAGTCAAAGTGCCACCAGGCGCGGCGGAACTCCCCGTCGGTCACCACGTGCAGGCCGCAGGCGCACTGCTGCTCGACGACCTGGCGAATAGCCTCGTCCTCGACGGCGCGAAGCTGGCCGGCATCAATTTCACCGCTGGCAAACTTCAGTCGTGCCTGCTTGATGGTGTCCGGGCGTAAAAAACTGCCGACTACATCGGCGCGGTACGGGGCGTGGTGTCGCTGCATGGAAATCTCCTCTGTCTGCCGGCGTTAATTGCCAACAGTGATAATTCATCTCTTGAAGTTTTAGACTTCTGGATGTCTAAACGTCCTAAAAAGATGTCATACCGGCACCCTGCCGACAAACGAGAAAATTTCATCTGTGTTGAAAAAAATTCACGATCGCTGCGCGGGCGATGAGGATCCTGCAAACGCGAACCGCTCGTCCTCCCAGCCGGTAATGCCCCCGAGCATAATCTTGACCGGCAGGCCGAGGCGCGCAAGCTTCAGCGCCGCCCTGTCCGCCCCGTTGCAGTGCGGCCCGGCACAGTACACGACAAACAGCGTTCCCTCCGGCCACGCCTTCATCCGCCCGGCGTCGATCTGGCTCCACGGCAAATGCAGCGCGCCGGGCAGATGGCGCCTGGCAAACTGCCCGGTCGTTCCGACGACGTGGAGCAGAACAAAGTCCTGTTCACCGCTGGACAGGGCGTGATGCACGTCGGCGCAGTCCGTCTCAACGCTCAGACGGCGCAGAAAATGTCCTGCGGCTTCCTGCGGCTCTGCCGCCGGAAATTCAGTAACGTAGCTCATGAATCTTCCTCATTTGTGGCGTTTGTGTTAACACTACTCTATTCGTAAATTCAGCCCGTGAATGCGCCCGCCTATGCCAGAAAACAGCAAAAAGATGACAAACTTAAGACACGCGCGCCCGCGCGCGGTGGTGCTGGCGTACGACGGTTTATGTACCTTCGAGTTTGGCGTGGCGGTAGAAATCTTCGGCCTGCCGCGCCCGGAGATGGGCGACGCGTGGTATCGGTTCGCTGTAGCGGGCGTGGATGAAGGTGAACTTCGGGCAACCGGCGGGATCCGTATGCTTGCCGATGGCGATCTGCGTTTGCTGGAGACGGCAGATTTAATTGTCGTGCCCGGCTGGCGCGGCATGGACGAGCCTGTGCCCGAGGCGCTCCGCCAGGCGTTGCGCGAGGCGCACGGCCGCGGCTGTCGGCTGCTCTCCATCTGCTCTGGCGTGTTTGTTCTGGCGGCCTCGGGCCTGCTGAACGGGCGGAAGGCCACCACCCACTGGCGCTACACGGAGGCGCTTAAAACACGCTATCCCGCCATCACCGTGGTGGAGGATGTGCTGTATCAGGACGAGGGCGATATTCTGACCTCCGCGGGCAGCGCAGCCGGAATCGACCTGTGCCTGCACGTGGTGCGCCGGGACTATGGCATCGAGGCGGCAAACCGCGTGGCGCGCAGGCTGGTGATCCCGCCCCATCGGGACGGCTCGCAAACCCAGCAGCTCAGCCGACCGGTGGCGCAGCTGCGCGAAAGCCAGCGGCTGGGCCAGCTGTTTGATTATCTGCATCAGCATCTGGCCGTTGGGCATACCGTCGAGTCCCTGTCCCGGCGCGTGGGCATGAGCCAGCGCACCTTTTTGCGCCGTTTTCAGGATGCCACCGGCACAACGCCCGCGCGCTGGCTGTTGAACGCCCGGCTGCAGCGCGCGCGAGATTTTCTGGAAAATAGCCGGCTCGGCATCGACGCCATTGCTGAACAAACGGGTTTTGGCCAGGGCGCCACGCTGCGTCACCATTTCCGCCAGCAATACGCCCTTTCTCCGGCGCAATATCGTAAGCAGTTTTTACAGCCGACCCGATAACAGGGCAAAAAAAAACCGCCATATTCTGGCGGTAAATGCTTGCATGGATAGATTTGTATTTTGGTATCTACGCACCGGTATTCCATACCGGATGTGGATCGCCTGTAATCTACCACGCTGAGTTTCAACAAAGCATAAACGGACCGATTAACCCGCTTTGGTATTAATTTGCAGATAACGCATCAGCCCCTGCTCTGCGCTCTGGCGGGCATCGTCATTAATGGCTTCGAGATAAAACGCGCGTGAGACACCGTACGGCGCCTGCTCGGATGGATAAACCGCGAACTGGAAGGTCTTACCCCTCGCCTTATTGATGCAGCCCAGCTCCCAGCGGCCTTCACCAACCTGCGTGCTATTACATTCGACGCGTCCGTAATCGCTGGTTAAATACGAACCTACACGGCTTTTTGCTGACTGAATATATTCAGGTTCATCGTTTGAATAGAGGCTGGCGGCAGCACCCACTGCAACCACTACGCCCAGAAGTGATAGCACAATTATTTTTTTCATTTATTAGATCCGATCCTTAGCCAGAAAAATCTTATTGTAAATGATTTCTCATTAAATCTAGCTTCTCTTTTGATACCAGAAATGGGAGTTTACAACGGCAATATTGCTTTTAAGATTAATCTTAAACCGGTTTTATTACAGCCACACTTTTTGACAGCCCGTTTTCTCAAATTTGAAAATCCGAATAATTACTTGATGAAATTATCTTTACGATGGCCGAATCGTATTTTCGGGAGATGGGGGATGTTCAAAAAAGGGTTGGCCATGGCAATGGTGATCTGCGCCCTGTTCTCGGGGCAGCTGATGGCCGGGCATAAAGGGCATGAATTTTTGTACGTGAAAAGCGCCGACCATCAGCTTCGTCACGAAGCCGACAGCGACGAGTTACGCAGCGCGGCAGAAGAGTCTGCGGAGGGTCTGCGCGAACGCCATTCCTGGCTGAAGTCGCGCAAACCGGACACCCACTTTCCGGGCTAGCTGCCTTTACGCTTCGGCAGGGTTTTCAGCAAATCATCCGGGCTCACGGACGCCACGATGCTGCCCGGCGGCGGCATTTTGAAGATGTGGTTCTTCATCTTACCGATAACGTGCATTTCGCACGGGCGGCAGTCGAACTTCAGCGTCAGCACCTCATCGCCGTTCACCAGCTGCATCGGCGTCGCTTTCCAGCTTTTAATATTGCCTTTCGCCTGCTTCGGACAGAGGTTAAAGGCAAAACGCAGGCAGTGCTTGGTGATCATCACCGGCACATCGCCCTTCTCTTCATGGGCCTCATAGGCGGCATCGATCAGCTGGACTCCGTGACGGTGATAAAACGCGCGCGCCTTGTGGTTGTAAACGTTCGCCAGGAAGGATAAATGCGTATCCGGATAGACCGGCGCGGGCACCGCTTCGGCCTTACGCGTGCCGCGAGCATAGTTTGCCAGGCGCGCTTCATCCAGCATCTCAGCGGTTTCACGGCGGAACTGGTTCAGCAGGCTGTTCGGTACAAACAGCGCGTCCGGCAGATTAACCTCAACGTTACGCGCGTAGTAGATGGTCTGGCCGAGCTTCGCCACGCCGTCCTTCAGGTTGTTAATCGCCTTTTCCGCGTTGTTCGCCACCTCGAACATGCCGTCCAGGGTGTGCGTCACGCTGATGCCGTCTTCACAGGTCATGGTCAGGATCAGCTGCTCTTCCCAGCCCCCCAGCGCAATATCTACCGCAATGCGGCGCTCGCTGGACGTTTTCAGCAGCGCCTGCTGCCAGTTGTGATCCAGATTACGGTTGAGGGCCGCATTCGGGCGGGCCTTATAGAGATCGGCAGGCATTTCGTTCGGCCATACGCGGTAGCGGTTCTCGCCGGTTTTCTCCACCGTATTGGCGCGGAAGCCGACCACTTCACGCTTGATCATCACGTTCAGGCCATCGCCGTTGGCCAGCGGTTCCGTGACCTCAACGTCCAGATGATCTTTTGCGACTTTCAGCACTTCCCCTACCGGCAGACCGATAAATTTCGGTGAATCAAAGGCGCCAATGTCCCCCTTGCGCGCGTTGACGAAGTAATCCGTGCTGCCGCGGTGGAAGGTTTTATCCGTAGACGGAACGAAGAAATGCTCGGTACGTCCGGCGGACGCCCGCGCCAGGTCACCGCGATCCTCAATGATGGCATCCAGCATCTGACGATAGTGCGCGGTGATGTTTTTCACGTAGCTCATGTCCTTGTAGCGCCCTTCAATCTTGAAGGAGCGCACCCCGGCATCGATCAGCGCGCCGAGGTTAGCCGTCTGATCGTTGTCCTTCATGGAGAGCAGGTGCTTTTCGAACGCCACCACCCGGCCCCGATCGTCTTTAAGTGTATACGGCAGGCGGCAGGCCTGGGAGCAGTCGCCGCGGTTGGCGCTGCGGCCCGTCTGGGCGTGAGAGATATTGCACTGCCCGGAATAGGCCACGCACAGCGCGCCGTGGATGAAAAATTCGATGGTGGCGTCGGTGGCCTGATGGATATCGCGGATCTGATTCAGGTTCAGCTCGCGCGCCAGAACGATCTGGGTAAACCCGACGTCCGCGAGAAACTTCGCCTTCTCAACGGTGCGGATATCGCACTGGGTGCTGGCATGCAGCTCGATGGGCGGGATATCCAGCTCCAGAACGCCCATATCCTGAACGATCAGGGCGTCGACGCCGGTCTGGTAGAGATCGGCGATCAGACGCTGCGCAGGCTCCAGCTCATCATCATGAAGTATGGTGTTCAGGGTTACGAACACCTTCGCCCCAAAGCGGTGGGCGAACGGTACCAGCTCGGCAATATCGCGCAGGCTGTTGCTGGCGTTATGGCGGGCACCGAAGCCCGGGCCGCCAATGTAGACGGCATCCGCACCGTGAAGAATGGCTTCACGGGCAATGGCGGCGTCGCGGGCCGGGCTTAACAGTTCAAGATGATGGGAGTGCAGGCGCATACGTCGTCGTTATCCGTTATGGTCAAAATGGCGGCTATTGTAGTCAGAAGTCTGTGTCAGTGAAACCGTTTTGCGACGCTTTAGCGGGGATAATGGATCAGAGAGTGAAAATGAACCGTCCGGGCGCTGCTGTTGCGGTACGCGTGCGGTTTATCACCGGCAAAACGCACGCCGGAATCGGCGTGAATCGTGCGCCAGATACCGTCGATTTGCATCTCCAGCTCGCCGCTAATCACCACGACGTGCTCAATCACCCCGGCCTCGTGCGGGGCGGACTCGCTCAGCGCGCCCGGCGACAGGGTGATGGAGAAATGGTCGAACCGGAGCTGGTCATCCCAGGGGAACAGCGGCTTCACCACCATCGCCTGCTGCTGCGGATCGAACACCGCCTGCGGATCGCTCTCGGGGGTGATAAACGCCGAAAAGGGCACGTTCAGCCCGGTGGCGATTTTCCACAGCGTGGAGACCGTCGGGCTGGACTCGTTGCGCTCGATTTGCCCGAGCATCGCTTTCGACACGCCGGTCTCGTCGGCCAGCTTAGACAGGCTCCAGCCCCGCGCCTGTCGCAGCGCTTTCAGCGTGGTGGCAAGGTGTTGAGTAATATCCATGGTTCCTCCCGTTGCGGGAAAGCATACCACTTGTACGCTATAACGCACAGTGATACCTTACTGCGGACGTTATAACGCACAGCGGGGTTTCCATGCGATCGACAACTCATCTTTTTCCTGCCGTCCTTGCCGGTTTTGTCGCCGTCCTGGTGGGCTACGCCAGCTCGGCCGCCATTATCTGGCAGGCCGCCGCCGCGGCCGGCGCCAGCGCGCAGCAAATCGCCGGGTGGATGACCGCCCTGGGGCTGGGCATGGGGATCAGCACCCTGGCGCTGTCCTGGTGGTACAAGGCCCCGGTGCTTACCGCCTGGTCGACGCCCGGCGCGGCGCTGCTCGCCACCAGCCTGCACGGCATCACCCTGGCTGAAACCATCGGCGTCTTTATTTTTGCCAATGCGCTTATTCTGCTGTGCGGCGTAACCGGCCTGTTCGCCAGGCTGATGAAGCTGATCCCGCACTCCCTTGCCGCCGCTATGCTGGCCGGGGTGCTGCTGCAGTTTGGCCTTAAGGCATTCAGCAACCTTGAGGATAACTGGGTTCTTTGCGGCACTATGCTGGCGGCCTGGCTGGTGGCCAAAGCAGTGGCTCCCCGGTACGCCATCGTCGCCACGCTGCTGGCAGGCGTCGTCGCGGCATGGATGGGAGGTGACGTTGTCACTAACAGGCTGACGCTGTCCGTGGTGATGCCGGAATTTATTGCCCCGTCGTTCACGCTCTCCAGCCTGATCGGCGTCGGGCTGCCCTTCTTTCTGGTGACGATGGCGTCGCAGAACGCGCCCGGCTTCGCCACCATGCAGGCGTCGGGCTATCCGCTGGCGGCCTCACCGCTGATGATTGCGACCGGCGGGCTGGCGCTGCTGCTATCCCCCTTCGGCGTCTATTCCATCTGCATCGCCGCTATCACTGCCGCCATCTGCCAGAGCCCGGACGCCCATCCTGATGCCGGTAAACGCTGGCTGGCGGCGGCTGCCGCAGGCGGGTTTTATCTGCTGGCGGGGGTGTTCGGCGGTTCGATTTCCGGGCTGATGGCCGCCCTGCCGCCGGGCTGGATCCAGACGCTGGCCGGGCTGGCCCTGCTCGGCACCATCAGCGGCAGTTTGTACCAGGCGCTGAATCACGAGGCGGAACGCGACGCGGCGATCGTCACCTTCCTGATGACCGCCAGCGGGGTGACGATCCTGGGAATTGGTTCCGCCTTCTGGGGGCTGGTGCTGGGCGGGATCTGTTACGCGGTCTTCTCACGCCTTCGCCGCGCGTAGCTGCGAGGGCGTTACCCCCGTCATGCTGCGAAAGCGGTTACTGAAGTGGCTGGCGGAGCTAAACCCGCAGGCCAGCGCGATGTCGGTGAGCGGCGTGGTGGTGTGCTGCACCAGCGCTTTGGCTTTCTCCATGCGCCGCTGCATGACGTACTGATGCGGCGCCAGCCCCATCGACTGGCGGAACATCCTGGCAAAGTGATACTCGCTGAGCGCCGCCTGCCCGGCCAGCTCAGCCAGCGTCAGGGGCTGCGCAAGATTTTCTTCGATAAACGCCAGCACGTTGCGCAGCACAAACGGCGACAGCCCTCCGGTAACCGCCGGCAGCTTCCACTGCACGCTGGAGTAGTGCTGAACCAGGTGCGTCAGCAATAAGGTCGAGGCGGTGCTCAGGGTGAGCTGATTGGCGTTCTGCTGCCAGTCGCAGCCAAGCAGGAACTGGCGATACAGCGCGGTAATTTTCGGATCGCTGCCAAAGATCTTTTCATCCAGCGTCAGCGACAGCGGGCGTTTATCCCAGATTTTCTCTCCCACGTCCCGCAGGTGCGCGTCGGTACAGTAGAGATGGACGAACGACAGGTCGTCACGAATATCCCATGTGGATTCACTCTCTTCAGGCATCAGGCAAAAACGATCCGGGCCGCCGCCGTTTTTCCAGCCGCCCGGCGTTTTTTGATAGCTTTCATAGCCGTCCGCCACGTACAGGCTGAGGGTGTGGTGGTTGCTTTTAACGGTGATCGTGTCGTGCTTGTTGTACCAGGCCGCCAGTTGAATGCCAGAGTTGAGCGCGACGGTTTCCCGCAGCACCGCATTTTGCTGGCGTAACGTTTCAAAGGTGTCGTAAACGAGAGACATGGCCGTAAACAGGTGATTAATCAGATCGTCAGTCTAAGAAGTGTTGCAGCCTGTTACCAGCGTTCGGACGAGAAAAAAGCGCAAGAATTTGCAAGTCCGGCGCAAGCCGGTGAAAGCCGCGCGCCCTCTTCTTCGCCACACTGGCATTTTCGCGGTATGAGAAGAGAGAAACCATGAACGCATTACTCTACGGGCTGGTCGTCGTGATTTGGGGCACGACCTGGATCGCCATATTCCTGCAGCAGGGGCCGGTGGCGGCACCGGTATCCATTTTCTGGCGCTTCGCCGTGGCCTGCGCCACGATGATGATCGTCTTAATCGCCCTACGCCGCCTGCGCAGGCTGGCGCTGAGGGATCACCTCTACTGTATGCTCCAGGGCTGCTGCGTGTTCTGCTTTAACTTCTGGTGTTTTTACGCCGCCGCGGCGCATATCAATACCGGGCTGGAATCGGTGATTTTCTCGATGGCGGTGCTCTATAACTCCATCAACAGCTTTATTTTCTTCGGGCAGCGCCCTCCGGCTCGCTTCTGGACGGCGGCCGCGCTGGGGCTTATCGGGATCGTCACCCTGTTCTGGAACGATCTGCTCGTCAGCGGCTGGAGCGCGTCGTTGCTCACCGGCATCGGCCTTTCCGCCCTCGGCACCTACGGCTTCTCGCTGGGGAACATGATCAGCATGCGCCATCAGCGAAACGGGCTCGAAACCATGACCACCAACGCCTGGGCGATGCTCTACGGGACGGCGATCATGGGCGTCATCGCCCTCGCCAGAGGCGACAGTTTCATGCCGGAATGGACGGTGAGCTATATGGGCGCACTGCTTTACCTGGCCCTGTTCGGATCGGTGATTGCGTTCGGGGCCTACTTCACGCTGGTTGGCCGCATTGGCCCCGGCAAAGCCGCCTACAGCACCCTGCTTTTCCCGCTGGTGGCGCTGTCGATTTCGACGGTGTACGAGGGTTACGAGTGGCACCTCAACGGCATCGTGGGCCTGCTGCTGATACTGGGAGGGAATATGGTGATGTTTACTAAGCCGGAAACCTGGTTCAGACGCCTGCGGACGGCATAAAAAAATGGCCTGCGTGATGCAGGCCATTCTCGTTATTTCGCTGTCTGATGCACGTCAAACATGGTGGCGTCCGTCGCCATGTCATCCACAACCTGCTTCAGCGTGGCAAAGGTCATAGGTGAATTTTCGTTATTCAGCTCTTTACCTTCCCCTTTACGAACCACCTTTACCACCGGTTTATTGGTCGCCGCGTCAATCAGTTCACCTTCGAAGAACAGGTGGGTATCCATGGTGCGGTGGCCGGTTGCCATCTGCGTACCTGCTACCACCAGCGCGACGGGCACCACTTCATAGAACTGGAGGCCTTCCTTCTGCGAACTCACGCCGGTGATGGCGCCGCGGAAAATCAGGCTACGTTTACCCGGCGTTGTGACGACAGGCTTACGGGTACCAATCGCCGTTTTCAGCTTCGTGTTGGTATAATTTAGCAGTTCATCAAGGGTTCTTTCCCCAATCTGGGTAGTCGGTTTAGGCGTAGGGTAATACGTAATCGGCGTCCAGATAATGCTGTCGTAATTGGCTTCGTTATACGAAGGGTCAACCCAGCGTAACGTCGGTTTACCCGTTGCAGACGTTGTCTGCTGCAAGCCTGAATAGTCTTTTAAAAAGCCGGAGTACTGTTCGGGAGCGGCGACCTTAGATGAACAGCCAGCCAGCGCTAACAGACCAGAAAGCACTGCAACTTTAAAAAGAGTGTGAGTACGCATGATAGTATTCCAGGTTATCTGCAAGTATGCACTTGAAGTTATAGCAAAAAAGGGAGATAGCCGTTGTAGCAAAAAATGACGAAGACAGCACAAATCGTAAAAAAGTAGCCCGGACAGAAGCCGGGCCGTGACCGTTACTCTTTAATGTCTACCTGCCAGAAAAGGTGCTTGCCGAAGGGGTCGATTTCATAGCCGCTCACCTCTTTACGCACTGGCTCAAAAATGGTCGAGTGGGCAATCATCACCGCAGGCATCTGGTCGTGCATCATCTGCTGCGCCTGTTTGTACAGCACCACCCGTTCATCTCTATCGGTTATCGATTTTGCTTTCGCAATCAGGTCATCGAAGGGCTTGTAACACCATTTGGCTGAATTCGATCCGCCGTTGGCTGAGGTGCAGGTAAAGAGCGGCCCGAAGAAATTATCAGGATCGCCCGTGGCGGTTGTCCAGCCCATCAGCGCGGCCTGATGTTCCCCTCCCTTCACGCGCTTCAGGTATTCGCCCCATTCGTAGGTGACGATTTTGGTCTGCACGCCAATGCTCGCCCAGTCCGCCTGTATCATCTCCGCCATCCGCTTCGCGTTCGGGTTATACGGCCTTTGCACCGGCATTGCCCACAGGTCAACGCTCACGCCGTTAGCAAAACCGGCGTCCTTCAGCAGGGCTTTGGCTTTTTCTGGATCGTAGTCGTAGTCTTTCAGCTCGCCGTCGGCGCTCCAGACGCCCGGCGGCAGCAGGTTCTTCGCCGCCGTGCCGGTGCCGTGGAAAACCGCGTCAATTATTGCGGGTTTGTTAATTGCCATCGCCAGCGCCTGGCGCACCTTTACGTTATCCAGCGGCGGCTTTTGCGTATTGAACGCCAGGAAACCGGTATTCAGCCCGGCCTTGCTCATCAGATTGATGTCTTTGTTGGCCTTCATGCGCGGCAGGTCCGCCGGATTGGGGAACGGCATAACCTGACATTCGTTTTTCTCAACCTTCGCAAAACGCACCGAGGCGTCCGGGGTAATAGTAAACACCAGACGATCCAGCTTCGATTTCCCCTGCCAGTAGTCCGGGAAGGCGGTAAAGAGAATGCGTGAGTCCTTCTGGTATTGCGCAAGCTTAAACGGACCGGTACCAATGGGCTGCATATCGACCTTTTCCGGCGTGCCCGCCTTAAGCATGGCGTCGGCATATTCCGCCGAAAGAATTGAGGCAAAATACCACGCCAGGTCGGCGACAAACGGCGCTTCCGGGTGCGCGAGGGTAAAGCGCACGGTGCGGTCGTCAATTTTATCGATGGCGACGATCAGGCTGCCAAACTCCAGGCTTTCGAAGTTGGAGTAACTGCCGTTAGAGACGTTATGGTAAGGATGATTTACATCCTTCTGGCGCATAAACGAGAAAATCACGTCGTCGGCGTTGAAGTCGCGCGTCGGCGTGAACGCTTTGTTGCTGTGGAACTTCACCCCTTTACGCAGGTGGAAGGTGTAAACCTTGCCATCGTCGCTCACCTCCCAGCTTTCGGCCAGGCTCGGCACCAGCTCGGTGGTGCCGGGTTTAAAATCGACCAGACGGTTATACACCGGCACGGCGCTGGCATCCACGCTGGTTCCCGAGGTATACAGCTGTGGATTGAAGTTTTCCGGCGATCCTTCGGAGCAGTACACCAGCGTTTTTGCCGCGACGGTGGAACTGGCCGTCAGCGCAGCAAGCGCCAGCGCTATCATTGTGAATGTGCTTTTCATCATTTATTCCTGTCTTTTTAATTCGACGGCTAATTACTTCTTTTGCCATTCCATAAATAACATTAAAGTGATAGCGCAAACACATGAAAAATAAATACAGAAGGAATCACTATGGCCTCCGAACTCTCCAGACAATTAACCCAACGTTTTTTTCGCTATCTCGCCATTACCAGCCAGAGCGACCCGAAAGTAAAAACGCTGCCCTCCACGCCGGGCCAGCATGAGATGGCGCGGGAACTGGCGAACGAGCTGGAAAAGCTGGGCTTAGACGATATTGTGATTGATGAGTTCGCCACCGTAACCGCCGTTAAAAAAGGGAATATCCCCGGCGCGCCGCGGATAGGTTTTATTACCCATATCGACACGGTAGACGTCGGTTTATCACCGGATATTCATCCACAAATATTAACGTTTACGGGCGATGATCTCTGCCTGAATAAAGAGAAAGGGATCTGGCTGCGCGTAAAAGAACACCCGGAAATTCTGGCTTATCCCAATGAGGAGATTATTTTCAGCGACGGAACCAGCGTATTAGGCGCAGATAATAAAGCGGCGGTGACCGTGGTGATGACGGTGCTGGAAAACCTGACCGCAGAGCATAAGCATGGCGATATTGTGGTGGCGTTTGTGCCCGACGAGGAGATTGGCCTGTGCGGCGCCAAAGCGCTGGATCTGAAACGCTTCGACGTGGATTTTGCCTGGACCATCGACTGCTGCGAGCTGGGGGAGATCGTTTACGAGAACTTCAACGCGGCGGCGGCTGAAATTCGCTTTACCGGCGTAACGGCCCACCCCATGTCTGCCAAAGGGGTGCTGGTGAATCCGCTTCTGATGGCTACAGATTACATTAGCCATTTCGATCGTCGGCAGACCCCGGAATGCACCGAGGGCCGCGAGGGGTACGTCTGGTTTAACGGCATTCAGGCCGGACAAAACGAGGCGATCCTGAAGGCCAACATCCGCGATTTTGATAAAGACGGTTTTGCCGCCCGCAAGCAGCAGATCGCCGACGTGGCGGCGCAGATTGCCGCACGATACCCCACGGCAGGCGTGGAGTATCGCATCGAGGACACCTACAGCAATATCAGCAATGCCATTGGGGAAGACCGCCGCGCCATCGACTTGATGTTCGAGGCGATGGCGTCGCTCGGGATCGCGCCTAAGCCGACCCCCATGCGCGGCGGCACCGATGGCGCAGCCCTGTCGGCCAAAGGCTTGCTCACCCCGAACTTCTTCACCGGTGCCCATAACTTCCACTCGAAGTTTGAGTTTTTACCGCTGTCGTCGTTCGAGGCGTCCTATCGCACTGCCCTGCAACTCTGCCTGCTGGCGGCGCGTTAGGCGGGCTTGCGCGCCAGCATAGTGGCGAAGCGCAGCTTGATACGGTTGCCGTTGGCGTCGGTGCGGTGAAGCTCACCCACCTCTTCGTTGTACCTGAGCAACTCCCAGCCTTCGTAGTAGTGGCTCAGTTCACCGGTTTTGAACGCAAACGGGAAGCCAACGGTGCAGGGATAATCTTCCGCATCCATCGCGGCAACAATCAGGTTGTAGCCGCCCGGCTTAGTGCAGCGCTGCATGTTGGCGATCAGGCCAGGGATGGTTTTCGCCTCAAGGAACATCAGCACAACGGTGGAAAGGATAAAATCGTATTCGCCCTCAAAGCTCAGGCTGTTCAGATCCCTGATAGCCGTTTGCAGGTTCGCGATCCCCTCCGCCGCCCTGATGCGCTCGATGTTATCGATGCTCATCGGGTTTTTATCCCACGCCGTTACGTCATAACCGTTCGCGGCCAGGTACAGGCTGTTGCGCCCATTACCGCAACCCAGATCGAGCGTTTTACCCGGCTTAACGATTTCCGCGCTGTAAAGCACCTCCGAGTGCGTGCGGGTCAGACCATACTTCTCGGTAAAGTAGTTTTCATCGACAGTCATTATTTTTCCTCAGGTTGCATAAGCAGTGCTTTATCAGCGCGCACCAGAAGTTTGCCCTGCATCAGCAAGATAAATGTACGGACCAGCAGCATCGCGATGATGCAGTTGGTGAAAATAAACAGCGGAACGGCAATGGCATGGAAGAACCCCGACGGGCTGCTCTGCCCCAGATGTAAGCCGGTGGTCGCCAGCACCGACACGCCGAACGAGAAGCTCCAGAACGAGGCGTTAAACGGCTGCGACAGGTACCACGGCATCAGACGCAGCATAAACAGCAGCTGCAGCAGGCCATACCCGAACAGCATTTTCGCAAAGGTATCCGCTTCGCCGCCGTTAACGCTAAGCCAGGCGCTACAGGCCACCAGCGCGGGCGCAAGCTGGATCCCGAGGGAAGTACGAAGCGCAGCGGGCAGTTCTCCTGCGCTGCGCAGGCGCTGCAGGATGACCGGCTCCAGGCTCAGCCACGAAAACACCCCGGCACCGAGAAATACCAGCCCCGCATCATGAAAACCCAGCGCGCCGCAGGCCATCGCGCTGATAAAATTGTTCGCCACGGTCGGCAGATACAATCCGGGCGTGGTGGCCTCCTGAGGATGCTTTCCGCGCCACAGACCGGCGCTTTGCCAGGCGGCATACGAAAGCTGGATCGCCACCCCCATGCCAAACAGCCCCAGAGACACCGGGCGGTACCAGGGTACAAAGCCGATGGCCACCAGCATCGTTGTGGCGGGAAACAGGCTGACAAAACTGCTCATCACCGGATGGCGCATCTCCGCCAGCACGCTCTTCGGAAACCGTACCGCGCGGGCGATAAACGCTACGCTCAAGAGGAACCAGATCGTCACCGCCAGCGCGACCAGGATCTCCCCCGGCCACCGCGTAACCGGCCAGAGGGTACTGGCGTAACGCCAGGCGAACCCCATGCCAATAGTGCCCAGCACCATACCGAAATAGCCTGCGGGTAAGTTAAGAACGCGTTGGTTTTCATTATGCATTTTTTTTAAACTTTAAAATGTATTTGAAATGCCATTTTAAGAGGTTTCGTTCAAAGACGCCAGCATTTCGAAAAGCCAAAAGTTTGCTACGTTTAGTGAAGGGCTTCTCAGGGATACTACTATGACAAAATACCGGCTCAGCGACGACACCCGGCTCTGGCACTGGCTGGACGGTGCGACGCCGCGCACCACCACCCTCAGGCAGATCGTTGCGGTGTGCGATTTTAGCGATGTTGCCAGCGGGACAAAAGGCGGATGGGTCGAAGACGAGCGCGCGCTCGCGCAGGACGGCGCGTGCTGGATTTATGATGAAAACAGCGTGGCGTTCGCCGGTGCCCTAATAACCGGTAACGCCCGCCTCACCCGGCCCTGCACCATCAGCCACCGCGCGCAGGTTGGCGGCAACAGCTGGCTGGATGCCGCAGAGGTGAGCCACGGCGCGGTGATAGGTGACAACGTCACTATTCAGCAGTCTACGGTCCGCGGCGAGTGCCATATCGCTGGCGACGCGCGGGTACTGCATAACAGCACGATCGTCGCAGCCAAAGGGCTAACCCCGGACCATGACCAGATCCTCAAAATTTACGACAGGGCCACGGTCAGCCAGTCGCGGATTGTGCATCAGGCGCAAATCTACGGCGATGCCATGGTGACGCACGCCTTCGTTGAGCACCGTGCGGAGGTGTTCGATCGCGCCATTCTTGAAGGCAACGAGATAAATAACGTCTGGGTCTGCGACTGCGCCAAAGTGTACGGCAACGCCCGCCTGCTGGCTGGCCTGGACGACGATGCTATCCCCACCGTGCGCTACAGTTCACAAATAGCGGAAAACGCCCTCGTAGAAGGCAACTGCGTCATTAAGCACCACGTGTTAATTGGCGGCGAGGCGCGGCTACGGGGCGGCCCGATCCTGATTGACGACAGGGTCGTGATCCAGGGGCGCGCGCGCATCGTCGGCGATGTGCTGATCGAGCATCAGGTGGAGATAACAGACGATGCGGTTATCGAAGCGTTTGAGGGCGAGAGCATTCACGTTCGGGGAGTAAAGACAATCAACGGCAGCGCGCGGATCACCCGAACGCCCCTGCTGGGGGCGCTATAGGGGAAAAATTCTGGCGTAGAGGTTTACGTCATCGTAGCGGCCGTTCAGCAATTCGGCCTCCCGCAGGCACCCTTCCAGCGCAAAACCGTTGCGCTGGGCCACGCGGTTACTGCTCAGGTTATCCACCCGGCACTTGATGACAAAGCGGCGGATTTCGCCGCGCCCGACGTAATAGCGCATAAACGCCCGTAGCGCCTGAGAGAGAATGCCCTTCCCCTGTTGCCCTTCGTCGAGCCAGTAGCCGATGTACCCGGCTTTGTTCGCAGGCTCAATCGCATTGAACGACAGCACGCCGGCCAGCTCGTCTTTGAAGAAAATCAGGAACATTTTGGCGTAGCCGCGCTGGTGCAGCATCTGGTTGCTCTGCACGTTGCGGCGGGTATCTTCTTCGGAGCCCACGTGCTGCGCCCAGTCGAAGGCGGTTTGCAGCCAGATTTTATTTTTGACAACGAGGCCGTGCAGGTCGGCGGTATACCGCTCTTCGACGGCGCGAAGCTCGATATCCTGGTTCACGGGGATAATTTCTGAAGACATAGGCCTCTCACTTGCCGGGTAAGCGTGGCGCCACCCGGCACGGTTTCACAAAGCTAGCGCATGATCCGGTCGTCAACGTAGTTACGCTTGTCCGGCGCTGGCGGGAAGTACTGATACAGCCAGGTTTCGCTGATGGCGTCGCCCTGACAGCGCAGGAACAGTCGCATATCTACCGGCTCGGTAGCGTCAGAGGTTGGATACCAGTCAAACAGAATGCGATACCCGTCGAACGGCTCGACGTAGAGGATCTCCACCTGCTTCGCTTCACCGCTGGAAAGGGTAATCACCGGCTCAATGCCCTTCGGCGCGGCGGCCTTCAGATCGCCACCGACGAAATCAATGGCAAAGCGACGCGCCCACACTTTCGGGTAGTGCTCGCCCGGCGCCCAGCCTTCGGGGAAGCCGCCCATGCCGGTGCGGGTCGCGTAGACGTTAGCCAGCGGCGAGCGCACCGGAGGCTGCGCGCTCCAGGTAAGACGGTATTTGTAGTTGAGCTCATCGCCCGCTTCTACCGCTTTTTCCGGCTGCCAGAAGCAGACCACGTTATCCAGCGTTTCACCGGTGGTCGGGATCTCCATCAGCGCGATGGAGCCTTTGCCCCAGCTATTGCGCGGCTCCACCCACAGGCTCGGGCGCTTGTTGTACCAGCCCATCACGTCCTGATAGTGGGAGAAGTCGCGATCAAGCTGCAGCAGGCCAAAGCCTTTCGGGTTTTTATCCTGGAAGGCGTTGAACTGCAGTTTTTGCGGGTTGTTCAGCGGACGGCAGATCCACTCGCCGTTGCCGCGCCACATCGCCAGACGATCCGAGTCATGGATCTGCGGATGGATGGTGTCACACATGCGGCGTTCGTTGTTGCCGCAGCTAAACATGCTGGTCATCGGCGCGATGCCGAGCTGCTTGATGTCTTTGCGCGCGTAAAGATGGTTTTCCACGTCCATGATCACCTGGCTCTTCTCGCAGTGGATCACGAACTTATAGGCACCGGTAATGCTCGGGCTGTCCAGCAGCGCGTAAACGGTAAAGGTCGTATCCCCCGGCTTGACGGTTTCAAACCAGAAGGAGGTGAAGTCCGGGAACTCTTCCGGCGTGTCGGTAAAGGTGTCTACCGCCAGACCGCGCGCGGAAAGGCCGTACTGGTAGGTATCATCTACCGCGCGGAAGTAGCTTGCGCCCAGGAACGAAACGATGTCGCGCCGCGCCAGCTCGGGCGCTTTAAAGACGCGGAATCCGGCAAACCCGAGATCGCTCTGCCCTTCAAGCTGTTTAGTGTCCACGCCCGTATCGCCGTAGCTGAACAGCTCGGGACGGAAATGGATCTCACGCGCCTGTGAGGTGCTTTGATCCAGCGAGAACATGCGCACGCGGCGACGAAACCCCATCCCCATATGGAAGAACTGGGCGTCCAGCTGACGGCCTTCAATATTATTCCACAGGGACTGCTTCTCATCGTAACGGATGGCGTTGTACGCCTGCGGCGTCATGGTCGCCAGCGTTTCCGGCAGCGGACGCGGCGCACCGCCCCACGGGGTTTTCGCCAGATCGTGCGCCATGGATTGCAGGACGGTGAAGTCAAAGCGATGGCTCTGACCGTCCGCAATGTCGGAATCAGCAGCATACGCCGCCTGGGAAAACAGAGAAGCAAGGCCAGAAGTGCCGCTCAGGGCAGCCATTGCCAGGGAACCTTTGAGAAAACGTCTGCGATTCATGCCTGAGAAAACGTCCTTATGGTCGTGTGAGTGCGTTTCGCGCGCGGCGAAATGACGGCAAGAAAGAACGCACAGCCTAAACAAAAACGGTTAAGAATCCAATTGTTGGCGGGTGATTATCTGAACAAACTGAGAAATATTTTCTGTCGACCAGAACGGCCTGAAAGTGGTGTAAAAAACAGTAAATACGCAAAATCATTCATGCTGGATCCAAGGCGACAAGCCGATGGATCATCAGAAGCTTACTTTAGTAAGTGACTGGGGTGAGCAGACGAAGGCAGCGCAGAGGCAGCATGAAGGATGAAGCGTATTAAAAGTGTCCCGGCTGGACATCGACAGCCGGGACAAACGAGGCGGTTATTTTACGCTGACATCGATACCCGGAAAGTACTTATCAGCCAGTTTAGCGATCGTGCCGTCGGCACGTACTTTATCAATTGCGGCGTCAAGCTGCTTTTTGGTGGCCTCATCCCCCTTACGCAGCCCAAAGCCGATACCACTGCCGAGGATGGTGTCGTCCGACACCGGTTTGCCGATAAAGCCAAACCCTTTACCCTGCGGCTTGCTGAGGAAACCTGCCTGCCCGGCCGCGGACATCACCAGCGAGGCATCGATGCGGCCATTCAGCAGATCGCCCCACGCCATGTTCTGATCTTTATAAGACACCACGGTGACACCGTGCTTTTCCCAATGCTCTTTGGCGTACGTTTCCTGAATCGAACCCTGGAGAACGCCGATGGTTTTGCCCTTCAGACCTTCCGGCGTGGCCTCTACCGCCGAGCCGGCTTTGCCTACCAGCTGGGAGGGAATGCGGTAGATTGGCTGGGTGAAATCAATACTCTTGCGGCGCTGCTCGGTGATGTTCATCGCCGAGTTGATGGCGTCGAACTTTTTCGCCACCAGGCCCGGGATCAGCGCATCAAACGAGGTTTCCACCCAGCTGCACTTCAGCGCGGCGGCTTTACAGATGGCGTTTCCCAGCTCTACGTCAAACCCTTCCAGCTCGCCTGAGGCATTGCGGCTTTCAAACGGCGGATATTCCGCCTCCAGCCCGTAACGCAGCTCGGTGGCCGCGAAGGACGAAAACGAACACAGCAGTCCCATGCCGATAACTAACGCGCGTAATTTCATCTCAAACTCCTCAGATCCTGATGGGATAGGCTCAACGTGGTGTAACCCGGCACAGGGCCCTGGCACCAGCCCGTAACGTCGCCTCATCTTTCGCAAAAGAGAGACGAATCAACTTATTGTCCGTGCCGTCGGCGTAAAACGCCGACAGCGGAATCGTGGCAACGCCGCACTCGACGATCAGCCGTTGCACCATGTCGCTGTCCCGCTCGCTGCTGAAGGCGCTGTAATCCGCCAGCAGGAAGAACGATCCTTTGCTGGGCAGCAGCGTAAAGGGAGAGTCGGCCAGTAAACTTTGCAGCAGATCGCGTTTGCGCTGATAAAACGCCGCCAGCGACAGCCAGGTTTGCGGATCGGTCATGTGCTCTGCAAAGGCGTGCTGCATTGGCGTATCGGCAGAGAACATCAAAAACTGATGGACTTTGCATATCTCATCCATCAGCGCCGCGGGTGCCACACAATAGCCCACCCGCCAGCCGGTCACGTGATAGGTTTTTCCGAAAGAAGAAATAATGACGCTGCGCTCCGCCAGCTGCGGGTGCGTAGCCATCCCGTGGTGCGGAACGTCGTCAAAAACGACGTGCTCATACACTTCGTCAGACAAAATGATGATGTCGGTATTGCGCGTAAGCGCCGCGAGCTGGTGCAGGTCCTGTGCAGAGAACACCTGTCCGCTCGGGTTATGCGGCGTATTAACGACGATCATCCGCGTCCGCGGGGTGATCGCCGCGCGAACCTCATCCCAGTTCACGGCAAAATCCGGCACCGTAAGCTTAATGGCGACGGGCGTCGCCCCCTGCAGCCGGACAATCGGCGCGTAGCTGTCAAAGGACGGTTCGAAATAGATCACCTCATCGCCCGGATGAACCAGCCCGCTGATGGCCGAATAGAGCCCTTCGCTGGCGCTGGCGGTCACCAGCACCTCACTGGAGGGGTCATAGCGCGTGCCGTAAAGCGCGGCAATTTTATCCGCGATACGCTCCCTGAGCGGTTGCAGACCGGTCATGGAGGCGTACTGGTTATGCCCGGCCTCCATGGCGCGGGTCACGCCGGCGATAAGCTTAGGGTCGCAGGAAAAATTCGGCGCGCCCTGAGAAAGGTTGATGGCGTTATGCTGGGCAGAAAGCTGGCCGATAACGGTAAAAATGGTGGTCCCCACATCTGGCAGTTTGGAACGTGTCTGCACCGGCGTTTGTAAACTCATCCTCTGTCCCTTCTCATGGTTAATGCATAACTATTCAAACAACAACTGCGCTGTCGGGACAACCGAATTGTTGTCATAATAGCCATGACTAAAACGCATAGCTAAGGTGGGGTATGTCGCGTCGTTCGTTTCCGCTCAATGCCGTAGAGGCTTTCCTGGTGACCGCGCGTCACCTGAACCTGACCCACGCCGCGAAGGAGCTTTGCCTTACGCAGGGGGCGGTAAGCCGTAAAATCGCAGCGCTGGAGGGCTGGTTTGGGTTCCCGCTTTTTGAACGCCATGCGCGCGGCCTGCGCCTCTCCTCCCAGGGAAGCGCCCTGCTGCCGGAGCTACAGTCCGCGTTTGAGCAGCTGCTGAACGTGGCCGAGCAGGCTCGGGCGCACCAGACCGTCATTCGCCTGAAGGCCCCAACCTGCGCCATGCGCTGGCTGGTTCCTCGCCTGCTGAAGGTGGAGCGCGAGCAGCCGGACCTGCAAATTGCGCTTACCACCACCAACGATCATAACGTCAACTTCAAAACCGAATCCTACGATGCGGCGATTGTGTTTGGCACGCACATGAGCGCGGGCGATCTGCTGTTCGAGGAGGCGTTGACCCCGGTAATGAGCCCGCTGCGGGCCGGTTCGGCGCTGGAAACGCTCACCTTTCTTCACCCGACGCGTGACAAAACGGACTGGTCGCTGTGGCTGGCGAAACAGCCGCGCCCGGCGCAAGCCATGCTTAAAAATCAACACTTCGATACCATGGATCTGGCTATTACGGCCGCCATTCAGGGGTTGGGCGTCGCCATTGCGGATGAAACGCTGGTGGAAGAGGACGTGCGCGCCGGGCGGCTGATGCGGCCTTACGATACGAGCATCAGGACCGGCGCGAGCTACCGGCTGGTATTGCGTGAAGCACCCGGCCCGGAGAACGGGCTGGATGCGTTTCGTGACTGTCTGATCAGTCGAGGCTGACGTGGTGTTTCACCACCCGCCTGAAGAGGCTCATGCGGGCGCGCATAAAGCGGTTTTCAAGCCTGAACCCTGCATGTTTATTCACGCCGATGCGTAACAGTACATCCCGCCCCTTGCGGCAGGCCGGCCAGCGCGTCGGTCCTGCCAGGCTGTCACGTTTCCCCGCGTCCCGCGCGAAGCTCACCCAGTAGTCCGCCACCTGAGCGGCGAAGGCCAGATCGCGTTCGTTCACGTACTGTCGCGAGGGCTCAACCTGCCCGAGGGTGTCGAACACGTAAGGCACCTCGTTGCCGTGCCAGGCGCCGTTAACGTACGTCGCGTGTTCCGCTTCGGCCACATAATCAAACCAGTAGCGCCAGCACAGGCCCCCCGCCCGCTGCTGCGCCTGCATCACCACGTATCCCATGGTGGTAAAGGCCATATCGCGGCACACCTGCCTGCCCAACTCCTCGTCGCCCCTCACGCCCGGATAGAGCAGCTTTATCAGCCCGAGGCCAAAGCGCCGCTCGCGGCGGAGCTTCTGGATTTGCCCGGCCAGATCGACGCCAAACACCGACATCACGCTGGCTTCGTCGCTGTTCGACCCCACCATCACCGGGACCGGGTGCTGACGGGCCGCGAAGAAGACGTCGAGCATGGCTTCCGGCAGCACGCAGTCACCCACGATGGGCGCGGGGGCGATATTCAGCGGCGCGGTAAGCGGCCAGAACGCCTCAGGAGGGATCGCGCGAAGCTGCTCTGCGGTGGCGTTTTCAAAGCCGAAATGGGCGGCAATGGCTTCGCCTTTTCGCATCGCCTGCTCACGCGGCGTGTCCGGCAGGGTATACCCGCTTTGCACAATGGCCTTATGGAACAGCCCTTCCGCCAGCGGAGAAGCCAGCAGCGACAGCACGCTGCGCGCGCCGGCGGACTCGCCGAACAGGGTGATGTTGTCGGGGTCGCCGCCGAACGCGGCGATGTTATCCCGCACCCACCTCAGGGCTTCGATCTGATCGAGTAGGGCAAAATTATGCACCACGTGCTCCTCTTCCCCCTCCAGCGCCGGATGGGCAAAAAAGCCGAGGTGTCCGAGTCGGTAGTTGATGGTCACAACCACCGCGCCGCGCCTCGCCAGCGCCCTGCCGTTATAGGGAGGAAGCCCGCCCGCGCCGAGGGTAAACCCGCCGCCGTGCAGCCAGACCATCACCGGCAGCGGAGCGGTGCGCGACGCGGGCGACCAGACGTTGAGATACAGGCAGTCTTCAGAGAACTGGCCGGGATCGCCGCCGCCCAGCTCCTGGCATCCTTCGCTGCTCTGCCAGCTGGAGGAGGAGAACGACGTCGCCTGGCGCATGCCGTCCCAGCACGGAGCGGGTCGCGGGGAGCGCCAGCGCCACGGGCCAACCGGCGGTGCCGCATACGGAATGCCGCACCACGCGTGGGTATCGTCTTCAGTAAAACCAATCAGTGCGCCCAGGCGCGTTTCAACTACAGGGGCGGAGGGATTTTCCATATCAACCTTCTTTTTCCAACACACCCCAGCAGAGTAACGTTTTCAGAGCAAACCGCAACGCTGTTTACTGCGCTGTTCCGCCTCCTGGTAAAGCGAAAACTCGTCATACACCGCACAGCCCAGCGCCGCTTCGAAGGCGTTGCGGCTGGCATTACCGTGGCTGCGCGCCTGCGTTTCGTTGCCGAGATTCGACTGGAATATCCCCGCCGCGCTGACCGGCAGAAAATCCTCATAGGTGATAGGCTGCGCCACGACCCAGCCGCGCTCGATCAGCGGCTGCGGATCGTCACCTGCACGAAACGCGTGGCGATGCGCCTCGCCTGTCGGGGTCAGACGATAGCGGAAGTAGGCCAGCCCCTGGCGGCGCAGGAACATTTCGCTGTCCGGGAAGGCGCTGAATACCTCGCGCAGGTGAAGCTGATGGGCCAGGTTGTCTTTGCCGGTCCCCGCCTGATTCAACAGGCTATCGTACAGCTCGCGGCCTTTCGGCGTTAGCGCCACGCCGCGCTGCTCAATTTCACCGAAACGCGCGGTATGGGTTCCCTTATGTTCACCCGCAAAAAGCACCGGCTCTTCCAGCGCCTTAAAGCTGGTCTGGCGCAGGAGGATCGGCACCTCGCGACGCGGCGGCCCTTCAATCAGAATTTTCGGCTCAATACCGTATTTCGGCATCAGCTCCTGCACCCGGTCGATATCCAGCGTGCGCGGCGTGAGATGGTTAATATGGCAACCCGGGAAGCAGACCACGTCGGCGATCAGGCGGTGTTCGTTGCTCAGCGCCAGGTAGGTTTCCCTGTCGACCGTCGCGTGGCGGTGCCAGCGGAAGGTTTCCAGCGCCTCCTGCACAAATTCCCGCGCCTGCGCCCCGGTAAAGTGTCCCTGCGCGTCATGCAGGTCGAGCAGCTCAAGGCAGCGCGGCGTAAAGATGTTGCGGCGGGAGAGGATCTCCGCCGCCCTTTCGCGCAGCTCAGCGTTCCCGATTAACTCCAGGCGCAGCAGCGAAGTGAAAATGCGAAACGGATTGCGGCACAGCGCGGCATCCTCAACCGGACGAAACGCCGTCGAGTGGACGGGAACGCCTGCCTGGGAGAGATCGTAATAGCTGACCGGGTACATGCCCATAATGGCGAAGATCCGGCGCAGGGTGGAAAGCTCCTGCGCGGTGCCGACGCGGATCGCACCGTGACGTTCAACATTCAGGCGCGCCAGCTCGTCCGCATTTGCCAGTTGTTCATGTAAAAGTGGGTTATTTTCCAGAACCGCCAGGTTAACGTCCGCCACCAGTTCCAGCAGCGTGCCGTACTGCGGAACTTCCTGCTGGTACATCGCCGACATAGCCTGCGAAAAGTGTTCCCGAATATCATCAGCCGTGATGGTGTTCGCCATGATGTCATGCCTCCAGTGAATACTACCTGGAGTGTAGAGAAGCCCGTTCCTTTCGTCGGGAAGAATTTACGAATTGTGATCCAGACAGACGAGTGGTCAAAGCATGGGCATTTTCGAAAAACGGTTGTAACTCAAATAGATCAAATGTTAAAAATATTTTGCTATCAGGTTATCAAATTCAAACATCTTAACTTGTCACCTGCGTCGCTCTGTTTTTAACATCGCCTATGGAAAAAAATGCTCTTTTCAGTCAGCGCATACGCTTGCGCCATTTGCATACTTTTGTAGCCGTCGCTCAACAGGGAACGCTGGGGCGAGCGGCTGAAACCCTTAACCTCAGCCAGCCCGCGCTTTCAAAAACGCTGAACGAACTGGAACAGCTTACCGGAACCCGGCTGTTCGATCGCGGTCGCCTGGGCGCGCAGCTTACGCTTATGGGCGAACAGTTTCTGACGCATGCCGTTAAGGTTCTGGATGCCCTCAACACCGCCGGTCAGGCGCTGAACCGCAAAGAAGAGCCTGCCAGCGACATCGTGCGCGTGGGGGCACTTCCCACCGCGGCGCTGGGCATTCTTCCCGCCGCGATTGGCCAGTTCCACAGGCAGCAAAAGCACGCCACGCTTCAGGTGGCGACCATGAATAACACCATGCTGCTGGCTGGGCTGAAGTCGGGCGAGCTGGATCTGGGTATCGGCCGGATGTCCGACCCGGAGCTGATGAGCGGCCTTAACTACGAGCTGCTGTTCCTGGAATCACTGAAGCTGGTGGTGCGTCCAAACCATCCGCTGCTGCAGGATACCGTGACCCTGAGCCGCGTCATGGAGTGGCCGGTGGTGGTCTCACCCAAGGGGACCGTTCCGCGCCAGAATGCGGAAGCGCTGCTGCAAATGCAGGGCTGCACGCTTCCTTCAGGGTGTATTGAAACGCTTTCGGCGTCGCTGTCGCGCCAGCTCACGGTAGATTATGACTACGTGTGGTTTGTGCCGTCCGGCGCGGTGAAGGACGATCTGCGTCGCGGCGTGCTTACGGCGCTGCCGGTCACGTCGCCCGGAGCGGGAGAACCGATCGGGATCCTGACGCGGGTAGACGCCCCGCTTTCCGACGGCGCTCAAACGCTGCTAAGCGCCATTCGAAAATCAATGCCTCTCTGACGCGATGCTCAGAACCCGCCGCGAAGGC
This sequence comes from Enterobacter cloacae complex sp. 2022EL-00788, assembly GCF_026627565.1. Taxonomy (NCBI): domain Bacteria; kingdom Pseudomonadati; phylum Pseudomonadota; class Gammaproteobacteria; order Enterobacterales; family Enterobacteriaceae; genus Enterobacter; species Enterobacter cloacae complex sp. 2022EL-00788. The sequence goes on from NZ_JAPNMC010000001.1 coordinate 160,079, forward strand.
GGGTTTTTTTGACCTAAAACGTTTCCCAGTTATCCCCTGAAACGGCAGCCGCCGGAGCCAGCGGCGCGGTTTTTACCGCCGGGGCAGCGGTCGCGGGCCGTCCTGCGCGCGAGCCGGCGAGACGAAATGCCCCGACGGCTTCGGTCAGACGTGCGCCCTGCTCTTCAAGCGATGCCGCCGCCGCGGAGGCTTCCTCCACCAGCGAGGCGTTCTGCTGCGTCACTTTATCCATCTCGGAAATCGCCTGGCTCACCTGAACAATGCCGCGGCTCTGCTCGTCGGACGCCGCCGCAATCTCCAGCATGATATCGGTGACGCGCTTAACCGCCTCCACGATCTCATTCATGGTATTGCCCGCGGCAACCACCTCGCCGGATCCCTGATCGATAAGCGACACCGATTCACTAATCAGGCTTTCAATCTCCTTCGCGGCGTTCGCGCTGCGGCTGGCCAGCGTACGGACTTCGCTCGCCACCACCGCAAAGCCGCGCCCCTGCTCGCCCGCACGCGCCGCTTCTACCGCCGCGTTGAGCGCCAGAATATTGGTCTGGAAAGCGATGCTGTTAATCACGGCGGTAATTTCAGAGATCTTCTTCGAGCTGGTGGAGATGTTGCCCATGGTTTTCACCACGCCGGAGACCATCTGTCCCCCGCGGCTGGCCTTACCGGAGGCATCTTCCGCGAGTTTGCTCGCATGGTGCGCGTTATCGGCGTTCTGCTTCACCGTCGCGGTGAGCTGTTCCATGCTGGCGGCCGTCTGTTCGATGGCCGCCGCCTGCTGCTCGGTGCGGGAAGAGAGATCGGTATTTCCGGCAGAAATCTCGCTGGTACCCCGGTAGATCTCCTCCGCCCCCTGCCGCACGGTGCTCACGGTGCTGACCAGCGCGTGCTGCATGGTTTGCAGATCGTGCGTCAGGCGGCCGATTTCGCTGCGCCCGGTCGGTTCGTCCGGCAGGGTTAAATCACCCTTCGCGATATTCCCGATGCGCGTCGCGGCTCGCTGCAGCGGGTTAATCACCGTGCGGCGCAGCACCACAAAGGTAATCACCGCCAGCGCCAGCGACAGCCCAAAGGCGCCGAACATGAAGATCAGACCTAACCGGGTGCGGGTGTGTGCCTGCGCCGTCAGGGCGTTTGCGCGGTCGGTGCGAATTTTTATCGCCTTCAGCAACACCGCGTTATAGGCATCGTCCAGCGGGCGCGCGGTTTCGTTCTCATGGTTGATGATGGCTTCAAACATGCCGTTTTTGGCGTATTTAAGCATCGGCTGCATGCCGGCAATGTAGGCGTCGTAGCGGGCTTTCAGATCGCCATCCAGCGCTTCATCCGCCGGAGTGCGAACGGTGCGCTTCATATAGGCGGCAAATCCATCCTGCGATTGCTTCAGGCGGGTTTCGGCCTCGGCGATGTTTTGCTTCATCGCCTCCATTTCCGCAATACGGCTCGCCGCCCCGGCGTGGATCATGTTGATGCGGGCGGTGCGTAAATGGTTAGAGCTGTTCGATAGGCCGGTACGCACCTGGATTTCTGCCGTGACGTCCTGCTGATCGTTGTCGGCCTGAAGCAGGAAATAGCCCGCCAGGCCCGAGCTCAATGCAAACAGGAGAATAATGCCACCGAGAATGGAGGAAAACAGCGGAACCAGCCGGATGTGATGCAGAAAGCTCAGCCTGTGCTGCGCCTGCATTGATGTTGTGTTGTCCATGACCGTCGACTCTCTTATAGGTAAGATGCGTAAAAACACGCCTGTAAAATAGTCATCGGCACGGCCGGGGATTAGATTACGCCTAAAAGCGCCAGACAGGTCACACTTTAGAGAAGTTCAGGGAAGAAAGGCCAGCGGCAAAAACCGCTGGCAGAATAATTAGTTGTCGCCGAAGTGAATAACGGTACGAATGGATTTACCTTCGTGCATCAGATCGAACGCTTCGTTGATCCGATCCAGCGGCAGGCGGTGGGTGATAAACGGATCGAGCTGAATTTTGCCCGCCATGGCATCTTCAACCATTCCCGGCAGCTGCGTACGGCCCTTCACGCCGCCAAATGCCGAGCCGCGCCAGACGCGCCCCGTCACCAGCTGGAACGGACGGGTTTTGATCTCCTGACCAGCCCCGGCCACGCCGATGATAATGCTCTCGCCCCAGCCCTTATGGCAGCACTCCAGCGCCGAGCGCATCACGTTGACGTTGCCGATACATTCAAAGCTGAAGTCCACGCCGCCGTCGGTCAGCTCAACAATCACCTCCTGAACCGGCCTGTCGTAGTCTTTCGGGTTAACAAAGTCGGTCGCGCCCATTTCACCCGCCAGCCTGAACTTCTCCGGGTTGGTATCAACGGCAATGATACGGCCCGCCTTCGCCTGTACCGCGCCCTGGATAACCGCCAGGCCGATGCCGCCGAGGCCGAACACCGCCACGGTGTCGCCCTCTTTTACCTTCGCCGTGTTATGCACCGCGCCGATACCGGTAGTCACACCGCAGCCGAGCAGGCAGACTTTATCCAGCGGCGCCTGCGGGTTGACTTTCGCCAGCGAGATCTCCGCGCAGACCGTATATTCGCTGAAGGTGCTGGTGCCCATGTAGTGATAGATTGGCTCACCGTTGTAGGAGAAACGGGTGGTGCCGTCCGGCATCAGGCCTTTGCCCTGGGTGGCGCGTACGGCTTGACAGAGGTTGGTTTTGCCGGATTTACAGAACTTACACTCGCCGCACTCCGCGGTGTACAGCGGGATCACGTGGTCGCCGGGCTTAAGGCTGGTCACGCCTTCACCCACTTCCACCACCACGCCGCCCCCTTCGTGCCCGAGCACCGCCGGGAATACCCCTTCCGGATCCTCGCCGGACAGTGTAAACGCATCGGTATGGCAGACGCCCGTATGGGTGATCTTGATCAGCACTTCGCCTTTTTTTGGCGGCGCCACATCAATTTCAACAATCTTCAACGGCTGGCCTGGGCCAAACGCGACAGCTGCGCGAGATTTCATAATGTCTTTCCCCTGTTGTGTGGTGTGTGGGTTTATTTTAGATAAGAGCGCAGCAAATGGCCGACTTCTGCCATACGCGCGGCCCGCTGATCCGGGGTTGTCTCTCCCGCTACCAGCTCATCTTTGAGGTGAATTTCGACCATCTCCCCCATCAGGCCATTCGCCGCACCGCGTACGGCCGCGATCTGCTGGAGGATAGCCAGGCAGGGCTCGCCCGATTCCAGGGCGCGTTCGAGGGCATCGACCTGGCCCCGAATACGGCGCACTCGCGTGAGGATACGTTTTTTGTCTTCAGGTGAATGTGGCATATGCCCTCCTTATACTATAGGGGGGTATTGTATATCTTAAAGCAACTTTATGTAAACATTAAGTTTTATATGGTTATCAGTCACTTACTCGGTATACACAAAAGGCACTATCGGACATAAAAGGACTTTTTACTGCCCCTATATTGCCCCCAAAGCGTATTTTGCCCCCAAATTTGCCCCCAAAATTCACGCTTTTGCGTAGCTCCTTCCAGTTTCGAAAACCTCCGCTTTACGCATCTCAAGCTGATCAGCATAATCACCCCGAATCCGTTTGTAAGACTTAACCAGCGCGCGCTACTTTTTCTCCCTGCCCTATACTTTCAGTCTGACTGACTGGAGGTTTCTATGTGTGGACGTTTTGCACAAGCCCAAACCCGTGAAGAATATCTTGCTTACTTGGCCGATGAAGCCGATCGCGACATCGCATACGACCCGGAACCAATTGGCCGGTACAACGTCGCGCCTGGCACCAAAGTTCTGCTGTTGAGCGAACGCGACGAACAACTGCACCTCGATCCGGTGTTCTGGGCTATGCCCCCGGGTGGTGGGATAAGCCGCCATTAATTAACGCGCGCGTCGAGACCGCGGCCACCAGCCGAATGTTTAAGCCTCTCTGGCAGCATGGCCGGGCGATCTGTTTTGCGGATGGCTGGTTCGAATGGAAAAAAGAAGGCGACAAGAAACAGCCCTACTTCATTCACCGCGCCGACGGACAACCAATATTCATGGCAGCGATCGGCAGCACGCCATTTGAGCGCGGCGATGATGCAGAAGGCTTCCTGATAGTTACGTCTGCAGCTGACAAAGGCCTGGTCGATATTCACGACCGTCGGCCACTTGTTTTGTCGCCAGAAGCCGCCCGGGAGTGGATGCACCAAGATATAGGCGGGAAAGAAGCTGAGGAGATAGCCGCAGACGGTACTGTGCCAGCTGACAAGTTTATCTGGCACGCCGTGACGCGCGCCGTGGGTAATGTGAAGAACCAGGGGCCGGAGCTAATCGAGGCGTTACAATGAAAAGTAAAAGAGACCAGACGCGTCTGCAATGAGCGAGGAGCAGCCATTCATCTGGTATAAAAGACAATGTCGCTTAAGTCATCGATGCTACACATTTAACCACAGTCATCCGCGTAAGTACTTTTATTCATGGTAAGACGTTTCACTTCAACACCCCCCACTCTTTCAATAACCAGTTCATCAATGAAGCTTCGTCGTTAAAAGATTTATATGTACTGCCCTTTTTGCCTCCACGTGGGCCAAAGGTCGCGATACTTACTGAAAATCCGTCGTTATTTTCCGATTTACATATCCACATATGTAAGGTGTCGCCGTAGTCATAGCAATAATGTGCATCACCATACTTGCTGGTCTGGCTGGGTTCTTGGTAGTTCCAACGCCCTTTAAACTGCTCATTCTGCGCAGCCAACTCATCTGACAGGCGCCTCGTGGCCTTTGCTTTCGGATGGTTAGCTAGATCCGCCGTGCCGCTCTTCATTTTGCGGATCTGATCAGCAATAGATCCCTCTGATGAGAAAGATGCTTCCTGCTGCGTCTCTGCGGCCTTTTGTCCCGCAGCAATACCATTTTCGGACAACGACAACTCGAGAGCTGCAATTTTCTCGCCGCGTGCCTTATGGGCGCGTACAACGGTGTTATAACGGTCTATCATGCCGTTGTAATCTGCTTTGAGAATGGAAAGCTCACGACGCAACTCAGCAACCAAAACGCTGCTGGCGGAGTCGCTCTTAATTTGCAATAAGCTGGCCGGGTTTATGCACTGCTCCTGCATCGCAGCAGCAAGCATTTTTAATGCTTGCGCGGCCTCATTGGCACTGGAGTTGTTAAACGCCAATTGCATGAACTTATTCAGTTTAGTATCCATGGACTATCTACTTTGCATCCAAATAGTGGAGTAGGTGATATTGTGCTGATAACCGCCTATCCAAGTTTCAGCGCCTAGTTCCATATCGTTATAAACCTTGTCTTTTGCTTTATAGCTCTGATATGAATTAACAGCGGTATAATCCGCGACCTCGCTTCCTTTCACAATGATCACCTTAACCAGAAAGTCCACGACACCAGTATAAGTCCCTACAAAACCACCAACTCTTTAACACTTTATTCACTATAAAAAATAACTTTAGATTAAATTACATTGAGAAAATTAAAGGGTCAATATAAATGGTGCTGCGATGATGCGTATTTACATTTGATCAATGGCACTCATAGTGAATCGTCACGCTGATTGAAACAGCTGTAACTGTCGAACGCATAATGTATTCATTAGTGTCCGCTGCTGGCACAAAGCGGACCAAGACATCAGGAATACTTATCGGACTCTTAGCAGATCTGTATATCTCGTCGTATATCGAGGCGACAGCATTTCTCGCTTCATCTGCCACTGTTGCTGAATGCCCTGCCCGGCAAAGTAGAGCGTTCCTCTGCCGTCTCTGGAATTGAGTTGATCAAGAACCTCCATCAGTTTATCACTACCGGGCCGCGGCGCGTTTTCATCGAACAAGTTGAGCTGGGCTACCCCCTGACTGAAGAAATCACCCATCATAATTCCAGCTTTCTGGTACCGATGGCCATCCTTCCAGATTTTGTCCAAGCATTTTACCGCGGCGTTTATTATGTCGCGAGAATCCTGAGTGGGGATAAGAAGCTTAATGGACGCACTGTTACCGTAATACGGCTCGTTAAGCGCGAATGGAGAGGTTTTCACGAATGCAGAGATAAAGCGGCAATACTGATGCTCACCACGAAGTTTTTCAGCACCGCGGGCAGCATAGGTGCAGATGGCCTGACGCATCTGTTCATACTCGGTAACGCGTTCGCCAAAAGACCGGCTGCATACGATTTCCTGCTTTGCTGGCGCAAACTCTTCCAGCTCAAGACAAGGCTCGCCGCGCAACTCCCGAACGGTTCGCTCCAGCACGACATTGAAGTGTTTGCGAATAATCCATGTGCTTTGTTCTGAGAGGTCCAGAGCCGTTTTAATGCCCATGGCGTTAAGCTTCTTACTGATGCGGCTGCCAACGCCCCATACGTCCTCAATGGGTACCAGGGCAAGGAGTCGGCGCTGGCGATCGATGTTCGATAAATCAACTACTCCGCCGGTCTGGCGCTGCCATTTCTTGGCGGCATGGTTGGCCAGCTTAGCGAGTGTTTTGGTCTGCGCAATGCCAACCCCAACCGTCAAGTGTGTACGCTTAAGAACCGTCGCGCGGATCTCTTTGCCAAACTCCGTCAGGTCCCGGCAGTTTCGCACTCCGGTCAGATCACAAAAAGCTTCATCGATACTGTAAATTTCGACGCGGGGGCTCATTTCCTCAAGCGTCGTCATTACCCGGTTCGACATGTCGGCGTAAAGCTCATAGTTGCTGCTGAAGCAAACAACGCCAGCGCGCCGGAAAAGTTCCTTTTGCTTGAAGAATGGCTCCCCCATAGTAATTCCGACCGCTTTTGCTTCTGCGCTGCGTGCGATTACACAGCCATCATTATTTGAGAGAACGACAACCGGCCGCCCTCTCAGGTCCGGCCTGAATACAGTCTCGCATGATGCATAGAACGAATTCACATCACAGAGAGCAAACATATTCAGCTCGCAGATTTAACGATGAAAGTCACGACGCCGAAAACGTCGAGCGTGTCCTCGCTGCCGACAATTATCGGTGAGTACGCGCTATTCATTGGAATGAGCTGGACGGTCGGGCGTAGCTGCAGGCGCTTAACTGTAAACTCCCCTTCTACCGCGGCGATAACGATATCACCATGCGCAGCATTCCGAGAGCTGTCCACCACAAGCAGATCGCCGTCGCTGATCCCTGCCTCAATCATCGAGTCGCCTGCAGCCTTGACGAAATACGTCGAGCTTGGGTGGGACACTAGTAACTCATTGAGATCGATACGTTGTTCAACGTAGTCAGCAGCTGGGCTCGGGAAACCACACTGTACTAAGTCGCTGAAAAGCGGAAGAGCGATAATTTCTCGCAGTTCTGCTGGCCTGGTGAATTCCATTGCATGCGCCTCAAGCACTGTTTTTATATACAGTAGTTTTTGCGAGCGAACAGATCAAGCCGATACATTTTTATTTGATTGTTATTTCGCCGCTTCGTTTATAACATCGCGCCGCTGTAGGAAATTTTGATTTGTAAATTTTTGCAGTTGGAAAGCAAAAATCCGGGTGCCTGCCGACATCAGCCAGGCCCCGTAAGAAATGAGGAAAATCCTTGAAAATACGCACCATTTCCGTGGTGGGTAGTTACTTTATAGATACCAGCCTTAAGGTTGTCACGGAAATATTTGTGATTGATTTCTCAATACTTTAACGCAAACTACCCCGTTGAAGGTTCACTTAAATTATCTTGTTCCTCCACTTAATGTATATGACTTTTCCTAGCTAAACCTCTCATTAACCTTTCATTTAGAATGGTTATGCTTCCATACAATTTCACTTAGGCACGGAAAGCCCAGGGAGGGTAGCCATGGAAGCTGATATGACGTTGTGCGCTGCAGTTCTTCAGTTACTTTGTGATGGATTTGGAAAGGATGACCCAGTATCAAGACGTGAAGCCTGCCTGGCATTGTGTGAATCACTGGAGAGCTATGACAGAGTTATGGAAAGGCTGGCTGCTCAGTTTCTGCTGGATATAGTTTACATTCCTAATCGTTCTACCGGGAGAGAGATGCTATTCCCCGTGCTTCACTATGGAACGCTAAAACTTGTCAGGGCAAAGAGTGCCGGGCATGTGCTAAGCGCTAATCTTGCACCTATGCGTCGCCAATAATTTCTCGCTGATTTTTTGTCTAAGCTAACTGTGCAAGCCGTTTTTACTTTAGACGCCTTGTTTTTTCCCCCTGGAATTGACAAGAAAAAGATCCAGAAAGGATCCTTAGCTATCATTTTATCGCCTGAACTGCGACAGCCGCCGCCTTTAACGCCTCTACAGTGCCCTCCAACTCCTCCACCTTGCTTATTAGCGCCTTGAATCCTTCCACATATAGCGCAGAGAGAGCTGAATAGTTCACGCTTAACGGATCCTCAATTGGATTTCCCTGCTTGTCGTAGACTTCACCACCAGCCTTTATGACTGCTTCTGGCAAAACCTCCGCAACCTCCTGCGCGTAAAGTCCAGCACTGCGCGCGGTGATTTCTGGCGTAACATTCATGGAATATGCGATTCCATTAAGCATTTTCAGCTTCGTAAGTGGATCATTTATCTGATTTGCGTAGAATTTTGCTCTAGCATCTGATGTCTGGTTCATCGTTACGCAGGTAAACTTGCCATCAGCTCCGAATGTGAAGCTATAGCCATTTGCACCACCATTATCGTTATTATCAGGTCTTAGGCGAATTGAGCCATCTTTGCCAGCATAGATAACCCCGCGAGATGAATTCCCTCCCGCACCGTAAAACCACACGTGGGCGTTCTGTGTATCGCTGGAAGCCCATACGTTTGATGATGTTACGGCTCTTAATGAGCCACCGGCGTTAATGGTGCCTGAGGCAGTTATGCTGTTCTGGCAGGTGATAGGATTACGGAACTCAAAACTGTCACCGATAAAAGTGTATTTTCCAGCATAGAAAGTGAAATCCCCTTTCCCCATCCCTCCATGAGAATTGCCACCGCACAGGATGCGAGCATCATAATCATTAGTTCCTAGATAATGGAAATCAATATAGCTTGCAGATGATGGTTTTTTTTCACCAACCTCGATACTTCCAAATCCTGCCGTCGCTGTATCACCTAGTTTACTTAAAAGATACACCCATGACGGCCCTGTATATGATGAACCATCAGGACGAGTTATTGTTACATTACCGTTTTCAGTTAATAACTTCTGCCAGTTATTTTCATTATTCAATGATAACCGTATGGCCTCAGCCACCTGGTCAGAAAGCGCGGACGCGACAGAGTTTTGAGCGCGGCGCGGAATTAATGTCCATGCGATACCGTTAATTGTAGGACCGGTAAATTTACGCAATAGCGTAATGCTTGTATCACTGCTTACCTTATCAACAGGTAACGTGTAAGGAACTGTCCCGACTTCGACGTAGATGAAATCACCGGGTGTTACCTCTGTAAGGAATTTGGAACCCACGCCAGTTAATGCCGTTGAGTTATTCACTAAATTAATAGTGCCGTTAGCCATTGTCTTACCCCATAAAAAATCCCGCTCACTGGCGGGATATAGAGAATTAATAATTACAGTTGGGTGAATGAACCAGAACCGCGCATGATTAACATCGACGGCGATTTTATTGCAACGCCCCCACCGTCTGATTTTGCAGAGATTGAACAATCCACAATTCTTGCTGACGTTCTGGCAGAAAAAATAATGGCGGCGCAATCCGTCGTACTGTAGGCGGAAACACCTTCATTCCCTAACTGAATTACAAACTGTTTTGATACGCCGCCTATAGTAACTGTGACCTGTCCTACACCGGCTTTAGATGGCTTATATGAATCAATCATACACATGACTAATATCTGCTTATCTAATGCTGTTGTGGCGCTGTCTGTGTATCTGAAAGAACGAGTTACAGCTGCAGCGCCAGAAGTCATTCCAGTATCAGCAAATACATAACCATTAGCAACATCGCCTATGAATGACTTGGCTTCTATAACCCCTGAGAATTGACCGTTTGTTGCATATACTGTCCCTCTGAACGTTGCGTTATTAAACTCAGCCTCGCCATTTTTACCGATGTACCATCCGCTAATTCCTTTCACATAATTAAGTGAGTATATCTCGTTGCCAATTTTGGCATTGGTAATGGTCCCGTTACCAATGAATGCTTCCTTCAGAATGGCCTGACCATTCACAACAGCAAAAACAAGCTCGTATTTTCCTGGTGTACTTCCTGTATAGATACCGAAAGTATCAGCCGCAAAAATAACGGTCGATTTATAGCCACCACCTGATTGCGGTTCGATCCCAAAGGCCATGCCACAGTTATACTTCACGCCGTTCTTGTCGACACCAAGATTCAGGGTGTAGAACGCTGCAGCCGTGCCGTCTGACTTAACATATGAATCGAATTTCTGGTTCACTCCTGCGGTAAGCTCGCCAATCGAGGCGTTTACTGATGTTTCAAGTTTAGAAACTGCCTGCTGCGCATCTGCTGCGGCCTGCCTGACCTCAAGAATATGCGCATCCTGTGTTTCAAACTGGGCCCGTACACTGGTGGTCAGTTCAGCCATTGCTCTGTCTACTTCAGCAATGGTGGTGGTCACCACCAGAATTTCGGCCTTAACCTCGCCGTACTGTTCCCATTGACGGAACGATACCTTACCTATGGCCAGCGAGTTATTCAGGCTCGCTTCTAGATTCGAATTGATGCCCTGATTAAAGTGATCCCACACTCCTGAGTTTTGAATTTCCTCGTCGATGTCACCAATCAAATCTGAAGCATCCTGATTGGTAACTCCTTTCACCCAATCAGTCCAGTCGCCCACGTTACCGATACGATCAACAAGCCTCGCGCGATACCACTGACTTACGCCTGCTTTCATTGGTCCGTGCTGATATGTTGCTGAGGGATAGGCCAGCAAGGTTAGTTGTTGAGGGTTCTGGAAGTCAGACGTGGTGGCCCGCTCAATTTCCGTATAAGCAGTGTCACCTGAACCTTCAGGAAAGCCCCATGCCAGGTCGATATTCCACACAACGTTATCGGTGGCGCGAAAGTTGGTCGGGGTGCCTGGCTTGCCCTGTTTACCTGAGAGGAAAGTATTTTCGGCATAGCCCCACGGTGATGACGTTTCCTGCGCATTTAGCGCCCTTACCCTCACATCGTATGAGCCTGAATAAATCCCCTCAACAGAGAAGCCCTGGGCGCTCGTAACCGGAACGTTTATCCAGTCGCCGCTATCCTTACGCCACTGTGCAATATAGCGGATAGCTCCATCTACCTTACTCCAGGAAACATACATCGTCGCCACAGTCAGCCCCTGGGCGACATAATCAGTCTCCTGAATAACAATGTTTTCAGGTGCACTGAGAACATTAATCGGTGTAACTGTGATCGGAGGGCTTTCGATACGCACGCCGTCATCGATGTAGCGATATTTCTCAGGGTCGTGCTGAATTGCCGAAATGGTGAAACCGCCTGTTTCATCGTCGTTAGCGGCAACAGACATCACCCTAAAATACTGAATAGCTACCTTGTCGCTGTCGATAGCCCATACAGCTCCGTAAACGGGCGTCTGGCTGTATGCAGTTGTCAGGGTTACCGTATGCTCTTCGTTGTCTACGGCCTCAATGGTGCGCGACTGGGTGGTACCATCAGGCATGTTCATAACCAGACGAGCACCGGCCTCATAGTCAATGGCGCGATCGAGGGTCACGACCCGCCCCTTAATCGACTTCATACGCCCTCCGTTCTGGATACCAGCACGGAACGGATCGGCAACCCCTATCACCTGCGACGGTAACGGTATGTAGCCGTCGAGCCCGACACCAAATGTCACTGAGCCGTCTTTAACGCTCGACAGCAGCGCCCAGCGGCCGCGTCGGTGCGCCTCACTCTGTTTTGTGCAGCCTATAGCCGTAAGCGTGAGCTGGTTAATCTGGTAACGCTCAACCAGGGCAGAGTCATAGACCCCTTCCACCGTGTCGCTGTAATGGTTGACAGGGTCAGACCATGACACCAGGCATGAGGAATAACGTTTTTTGTAGCTGCCGCCAGCGTAAGAGAATTCGCCGTTGATAACGTTTGACGCGGTATAAACCCAGTCAACATTATCCTGCGGCACGTCAGCTTTAACAAAAAGCTGCTCGTTGCCCCAGAACGTGATCCCGCGAAATACCGCTGCCAGGTCGTTAAGTACCGTGTAGGCGTCCTGCTGGCTCTGAATAAACACATTGCAGGTGAAACGCGGTTCTGTGCCGCCCGCGCCGTCAGAAACCGATTCATCGCAATATCGTGCAATCTCGTAAAGCTCCCACTTATCAACCATGCTGGCATCAATGCGCGAACCCATACCGTAAATTTCATCAAGCAGGAGATCGTAAAAAATCCAGGCAGGATTATTGCTGTACGCCCATTTAAAACCGCCCGACCAGCTACCGGAGTAGGTGCGATACACGGAATCATAGTTATCAGGTACGCGAATGATTTTGCCCTTAGGCTTACAGGTTATCTTCGGCGCAGATCCATTAAACTGGCTGGCATTAACCTCAATGTACAGCAGCGCGGTATTGGGATATCGAAGCTTACTGTCGATTACCTCAGCGAAAGAAAAGACGCTAAAGCCGTTAACCAGTTTTGAATCCGTCGAATCAGGAGTAAGGCGACGAACCCGAACAGACCAGCCGGTAGAGGACTTAGGAAAATTTATCCGGTGATCCCGCTGATACTCTGACGTGGTTTTTCCGTCAAATTTACCCCTAACTACTTCCTGCCAGTTCCCTCCATCGGTTGAAAGGTCAATGGCGTACTCGGTTACAGTACCAACCATGTCTCCGTTATTCTTATAGCGGTACTGAACTGGCAAACTCAGCTTAATTCTGACGGCATCAAGCGCCAGATTTGTAAACTGTCGGGTCCACGATACCGATTCACTTACGACTACCCCAACCGCCAGTTCGTTATTCACCTCAGGCAAGCCGGGAATGTATTCCTGGTCCTGTGTGCCGGTACGAAATTCCCAGGTAACGCCCTCAAAGTTGTACGTGCCGTTAGCATTCGCCAGTGGGGTATCGTTCAGGTAAATATCCTGGGCAGTCAAATTGCCCTGAATCTCACCTTCAGAAAGGGCCACCAGCATTTTTAAACGGGCTTCAGACAGTAAATCGTCTGGTTGCTCAACGGGTGTGCGCGCGCTTCCACCACCGCCCTTTCTTCCTGAATACGGGATTTCCGTGAATGAGTAGTTCATATTGCACCCATAAAAAAGGCCACCGAAAAGGTGGCCAGTCAGAAATTGATGGTTAATGCTGATCGCTGGAGAACATTCCTGCGCTGATAATCGCGCCGCCGATTTCCCGCTCGCCATAGAGCACCGGAACGGGATAACCCATCGATACGGTATTTACCGGAGCACCGAAGGCATAGTTAGGCTTGTTGTCACTGCTGGATGATGCGCCCACGTTGAAATCAGGCTGCGGCGTCAGCATCTGCACCACGCCTCCAAGAACCATGCTCAGGCCGATTGAGGTTAGGGCTGTGACAGCGGCACCTGTTGCCGTAGTTGCTCCCAGCGCAGCCCCCCACAGCGCCAGTGAGCCGCCAGCTGTAAAGAATGCTGCAGCAAGCGCAGCCGCGCCTATAACGACCTGAAGGAATCCACCCCGCTTTGCCCCTTCAATAACAGGCTCAATACTGAATACCTCCCCTCCGGCGGTCATATCAAACTCGTCAATCCCGATATTGTTGCGACCGCTGAAAAATGCGAAGCGAATACCGTTCATATGCGCCTCGCTCATGTATTTCCTGAACCCCGACACCTGCGAACACATCGCCCTGAGCATTTCGCGCAGGTCTGCCACATGAAACTGGTGAGTTTTACCGAACTTTTTCGCCATGCGGCCTTTAAGAATCAGCGTTTTTTTCAAGGTTTACTCCTTTGTGTCTTACCACGCGTACAGTCCGATCACGGTAATATTTGCCATAAGGCACGCGCGTTGATAGCTGCCCGAACATATGATGAAGCATCTGGTTGTCGCCCAGATAAATCGCAGCGTGATTGGTTACAGGGGCGCTGACCTGCATCATGATCATGTCGCCAGGCTGTATCTGACTGGATGGCACTTCATAGAACCCTTCGCGCACCCAGTTATCGTCGTAGCGGTTTTCCTTCGCATCAATCCACCACTCGTAGTCGACAGAGTAATCCCCCACAACCACGCCGTGTTCACGCAGGTAATATTCACGGATCAGCGACCAGCAATCAGCGTATCCCAGCAGCCACTGGCGACCGACATAATCGCGTTCGTCACGCGGTGAAATCGTGCAAAAATCCCCGTCAGGCCAGGACATAATCCCCCACTCAATCCCTGACCAGTCGCACTGGATACGGTCGAATTCAGACGGTATCAGTCGGGTGACATCAGGATGAGAATGGATAACCATGATGATCTCACCCAGTTTTTCAGCCGCACGTCGGTCATCGGGTGACATCGTGAAAGTTTCAGTCGGATCACTGGACACGTTGCGACAGGCAACGTATTTCTGCCCCATACTCGTTTCAACGATCACGCCGCAGGCCTCTTTCGGGTACTCAGCCGCGACGTGTTTACGTATTGCGTCCATCAGGCGTTTACGCATGCTATTTCCCCTGTAAATTTGCCGCAGGAAAGCCACCGAAAGGAAGTGGGTTGTCCTGTCCAAAGCGATCCCTGCAATCCTGCATACGACCGCCGCACACATCCAGAGCAGGGTTATCAGTTGGCGTGCCGTCTTTCTGAAAATACTTCGTGCCGTTGTAGTCGCAGCCGTTACCTGTGCGGTACCAGCCCCGGAGGCACCATGTACACACGGGGAGAATTTGCCTTGCCGGCAACTGGAGGTTCTGAATATCGAAGGGGGAGCACAGTTCAAAATCGACCTGTACGCGCGATTCTGCGGTTCGGGCACTGATATAGAAAAGCTGCACACGTTCTTCGTTCGGGTTTGCGTTAGGATTGCCATGCACCCAGTTAGCGGCATCCAGATATTTAGCGAACGTGGTATGAATGCGGACCTTAGCCTTCACCATGTCGTCATACTGCAAACAGAGCGCCGTGACGTAGTTAGATATATTCCCTACTGAAAGAGTTGGTGTCGGCTGCGGGCCCGCCCCCGATAATTCCAGCCCCGTCACCTCATAGGGATGCGGGTCGTATTCGTTACCCTGCCAGATGATCGATGGGAGATTGACAGCGGCAAACGATGCCCAGCCTTCGGAGTGGATATTGTAAGCGTGGAAGCGAAGCACTTTATCCATCCCGAAGGATGTTCCATCAACCTCGATTAGCTGGATTTTTTCGCCAGGCTCCAGCGCCTGGAAATCAGCATTTAGCCCCATAAATTTTACCCATAAAAAAACCCGCCGAAGCGGGTTTGTGTTTTAACCTGAGTTCTTTACTGGCACTTAACCTGTTTCAATGATTCAAGCTGATTGAGTCGCGCCTGTGCCTTTTTTCTGGCATCACTTTTAGCCATTCCGTTACCAATGCCAAAATCACCCAGCACGCCTAAAACTGTTCTGCCATCAAATTCACCTGTTGACTCGATTTCTTGCTGAATACTGTGCGTTTTAGCAATTTCCTGTTTGATGGCCTGACAGTCGAATGCAGAAGTCTCTTCCCCTGTGACCGAAGGGGCCTGAGGATATTGCTTAGTAGCACAAGCAGACAGGAATCCAACACTTAAAACCAGAAGCGCTAACTTTTTCATTAACAAATAACCCTAAATTAATTCACATATTTTTATTTTAAAGCGGCTCGCATGGTACCAGTCACTTCTAAACCAGTCATAAACCAAACTCATAATCAATAAAAATCATGGTGCAAAGGCTTGTTTGAATGTGAATGCCAGTGAGACAACTTTACCTGAGATAAACGATGGTTTTATTGAGTCAGGTTTCACCCGGTAAAGTTTTTTCTCCCCCCACGGATTCGACCACCAGAACGACTGGTGAGCATGGGAGTGGAGAAACGCCCGGATAGCCGCAACGTCCTTTTTCTTTCCCGTCCAGGTCAGCTCCCATTCTTCCGCCACGTTGTTAATCCCGTTAACCGCCACCTGTTCATACCCGTCTCCGAATTGTGAGGTCAATAGATTAACTACTTCGTTCGCACTTGGCGAAACTTGTGTTGCCCACGAGAATGTTTTTGACATAACACATCTACCTCTAAGCATTTATTGCTTAACTTCTCAAACATCCATTTCAATCCCATCCGTTGTTTTGTTAGTCACTTCCTTGCGTATTAATAAAAATAACACAACCATAACTGAAGAAATTAACAACTGGATCCAGCCGGCCATGCTATTACTTATTTGAGATGGCATGATTGCAGCAATTATCGCTGATAAAACCCATAAAATCAAAAGTGAAAAGTTAAACACCTCCACAGTTTTAGTAATAGATGCCTTTACATTTTTTGGATTGCTATTTTTAAACTTAATTGAATACAAGCAGCCAGAAACAAAAGGTTCAAGAGTATAAACATGATATTCCCAGACCTTTTGCCAATGCTTCCCAGCAATTATTATGAAGCTTGTAAAGATTGACAAAATGCAACCTACCAAGGAAACAAAGGCAAGTGAAAAAAATATTGAGTAAGGCACATGTCCATTTTGCAAATCAATAATTTTAATTATCAACGCCCCCCAACCTGCAAATAGAAGAGCGGTTATCGCCCAAAGATAATTCAACCTTTGCCAGTAAAGCCCAATTTCAAACTCTCTAATTTTATGTGAAATTTCAAATGATCTTTCAATTTTCTTAAGATCATCTGCAGTTATATTAACATTGAGGTCTTTAAAGTCTTTATTTAGAAGCTTAGAAAAATATGCAATGTTTTTTTCAAAATGTTCAATCAAATCTGAAGGTAAGTTGTAATTACGAGTATGCGTAGACATATTGATCTCTCTGATGCTAAGTGATTAATGATGGAAATATATTTAGCTAGCCTCGGTAAGGAATAGATGAACGACTGATATTGACGGCATCATATCCATTATTATTAAGCAACATTCGAACTCCTTTCTCTATCAAAGCACCATTTGCCCCCGGACCTATAACCACTTCTATTATAGGCAGTTTATCTTCCATGACACTTAATTCAATATACGGGATAATGAGTCCGTTTCCACAGCGAAACTTTATATCCGATTTATTATTAACTTGTAGGGCAGCTACTCTAAATTCACCTTCCTCACGGAAACTGTAATTTTTTATAAAAGGTACTATTAAGCCGAATAACTTAGCTCGCAAGCCTTCATCAAGTCCATCCAATAAAGATTGCTTTTCATAGAGGTCAAAATGATTTTTCTTTATTTTGTCTAAGGTTCTTGTGAAAAAATCATATTCAGTGCCTTTTTCAAGATATTCCACTTCATTACAATAAAGATCATACCGTGGGATGAAAGTTTTTTCTTGTCCGATTAATTTATTAAATGAGTTGTAATTCCATAAACCAATGCTATTCATCAGCTTTTTATCAAATACGACACATACTCCTTGCTGACCATAACCACGCCATTGACTAAGCAAGTCCTTTGATTTACAGAATGATGTTGAATATATCTCTGGCAAGTCACTTTTCTTAATGTAATCTATTACATTTGATAAATGCCCCCGCCATGAGGCTAAACGCCCTTCAGAAGGAGGGCCATTTAGAAACTCTTCAAGGCAGCAAATCCCATATATAAACTCCTCTTGGTCGTTTAAAAATGAATAATTAGTAGCCCAGATTGATTTACTCTCAATAATACCCTTTAATCCATTTAAATTTGTATAATGACACAATTCCATTTTAAGCTCTCGAATTCAAAAAAAATAATGACATTCAAACCCTGTACTTATCACTGTTTTCTCACAATCCTATCTGATTATCAACCCTTTAAGCAAAAATGTCAGCCGCGAATATTAGATATATTGGCAAGATGCCTCGTACAAGTACCGCTTGCCACTCAGCTTATTAACATTCTATAAGCTAATATACTATTTTTGATTATACAGATTTCCACCGGGTGCAATCTCTTTTCTCAGACGACGAGTAATTTCGGTTTGGACAACATTTTTAACCAAGTTGCCTATACTCTCAGCGCCTTTCCGATTTGAGAAGTTTTTCCCAACCTCATTACTCTGCATAACAGAAACAGGTGCATCAACATTCACTGTAAGCCCTCTGCTACAAAGTCCATACATAGGGGCTCTTCCGACCACTCCACCATCGGCATAACCATGTGCGTTATGCATAAGTGCATAAAGATTTTCAACACCGAGAGCGCTGGTGGCCTCTTTCGTAAATACGAACTCTCCTCCGTGAACGATCCCTTTAGGTTCATACTTACCACCCGCTCCGGTATAGCCTCCTGAGTCAAACTTAGGAACGGCACCGCCGCCTGAGAAGCCGAATAAACCGGCGGCGCTTTTAGCCGTATTAACCAGGGCAATTTGGGTCAACATCTGGGTAATGCCTTTCAGGAAGGTGGTCAGATAGTCTTTGAAATTTGCCTTTCCGGTAGTGAAGAAATCAGCGAGGCTATTTGACATGCTGGCGAATGCCCCCTGGCTTACACTCGCAATATTATCGTAAACGTTGGTGGCTGAATCCTCATACTCAGCCCAGCCCTTTTTAGCCCCTGCAAGCCAGTCGCCGCGCAGTTCATCCTCCTTCGCATAGCGTTCTTCAAGCTTGTTGCTTGCTGCTGATTTATCCTCTTCAGAGGCTTTCATCAGTTTGAGCTGCTCACGCTCTTTTTGACGCTGCGCTTGTCGGTTGCTCATTCCCGCGGTGCTGTCCATCGCTGAAATGAGAGCGCTTTGTTGCTGAATGAATATCAGGGAAGTTTCATGGCCCTTCGCGATCTCCTTGATGTTTTGAATCCGCTTAGCCTCTGCACTTTCAGCCTCAAGTGCTGCGCGGATCTCACCACTTCTGGCGACAAGACTTTTTTGGTCTGCCGTTAAAATCCTTTTTTGCTTAAGGTCTGCAATTTGCTGGTTGAATTCCAGCAGACGCTTTTCTTCTGACGTCAGGCTGTTGGTTGTTTCATCCTGCGCTTTCAGTACAGCCAGGCGTTTCGATGATTCCTGAAGCATCTTTGTTGCAGAATCATCGGTGTAGGTTTTTTCCTTCTTCAGCCCCTTCTGCTTACTTTTCTCGTAACTCTCATTCTCACGACGAATAGCCTCGTCTTTCACCGCTTTTGAAGCGTAAGAATTACGGATTTCAGCTAGCCGTCTTTGATGCTGCTCTTCCTTGTTTTCGAACTGGGTCTTCCATTTTTGGTCGTCGTTGAAAATACGTTTTTGGTTTTCTTCTGCTTTTCTAGCTGAGTCTTCACGTGCCGCAGCAATATCCGCCTGAAATTTTTCCTCCTTCAGCTCATCCAGTGACTTTTCGGCCCCATAGTTGTTCATCCCTGACGGCGTAGGGATTTTTCTGCTGGCGCGTTTCTGTAGGTTTTCAATCTGGTCTTCGATTGTTTCAGGACGCCCAATACCCAGCATGGCATCCCAGGCTTCAGCGGCTTTCTGCTTGATAGCCTGCCAGCCCCATTCCAGAAAACCCAGGTTGTTGGTGATATCAGTGGTACGATTTTGAATAGCGTCGGCATACGCTTCCATAGCGATTTTTGCCGCGCCGGTGGTATCACCAACCTGTGAAAGAGAGGTAATCTGCTCAAGCTGGCTGGCGGTCAGGAAGTGGAGCTGCTGATCCAGCTCCTTAGCCGCGCTGAGAGGTTCATTTTGCAGCCGCGCAAAATGCCCTACTGTCGCATCTACTGACTGACCCGTTACCTGTTCCAGCCGGATGGCAGATCGGGTAATCATCTCAAGCTGGTTACTCCCAAAGCTTCCTGTGCCGACAACTTTCGCTAGTGCCGCCGCTGCGTCCCCACGCGTTATCCCACTGCCTGAGATAGCTTTCGCAAGATTATTTAGTTGTCCGGTTGTACGGCCAGCATAATTCCCCGTCAGCGCGAGCTGTTTATTAAACTCGCTGCTTTCCTGCTGGCCTTTGTAGTAAGCGGTTCCAAGCGTTGCGACTGCACCCGCCAAAAGAGCAACTTGCGGTGTCAAAGCCCCAATATTGCCAAGAAAAGACGTTCCTGTACCTGCCACACCGCCCAGGTTGCTTCTGACGAGTGAAGCGGCCAGAGTGCGCAGGTTTTTACCCGCTGCAGCGGTCCTGGTATTAAAGCGTGCAGTACCCTCTTCTGCCTTTTTCAACTTCTGAATATAAATTTCAGCAGCCGAACCTGCCCCCAGCTGTTCAGCCCTGTAGCGCAGCAGTTCTTCGCGGGAAAGACGCGTGGTTGCTACCTGATCTTTGAGTTTTTTGAGAAAAACTTCCCGTGCCGCTGCTGCACTTTCTTCTGCGCGTCGGCCTTCGATCTGTTTTGCTGTAATTGCAGACAGCAACGCCAGATAGTCTTCCTGGATCAGATTCCCTGATTTCTGCGCCGCATGAAGGCGGGAGCGTATCGCCGCGATATTATCCGTTTCTTTTGCGGCATTTTTTATGCTGTCAATTTGCTTATAAAACGCCGACGCCAGCTCATCCTGAGCGGAGGCATTTTTCCTGGTTACAGCCTCACTATTCGCCAGGCGCTTACGCAGTTCCTCCACCCTGCGATGCGTTTCATCAACGCTCTGGCTCAGTTCGTCAGCGGATCCAGTCCCGCCTTTCGCCGCGTGGCGGAATTTATCAAGCTCCTGCGTGCCTTTTTCCAGCCCGCAGGTGTTAACACGCAGTGAGATTGTGGCGATATCACTCATCAGGCCACCTCTTTTTTATGCATGGTTTTCAGAGCGGTACGCTCCATGATGCGTATGTCGTTAAGCGCGGTTGCCTCATCCTCGATGCCGTGAACGCGCATCAGCCAGGGCAGCACGTTGTAATCAAGACCTGTCGCGCCACCAAACCCGGTGCGCCATTGCGTAGACAGCGACTGGAACAGGCAAAAGGCGGGCCACACATCAGGCAGAACGTGAACGATCACATCGTCATAATCGTCATCAGTCAGCCCGAAGGTGGCCATGTCCTCCGCTGCCACTTCAGGCGTATAGAATGCAGAGGCAACCGTTATTAGTTTTTTTCCCGGTGCCCCATCAGTTCGGCGTAATATTTTTCGGTGATCGCAGAAGCCGCCCCCAGATAATTATTCAGCAGTACCGTCAGGTTTTCGCGGGTGTAAGGTTCAGGCAGCGCCCAGCCCTCGATAATTTCCGACAGAAAATCAATGGCCGTTGCGCCCTCTCGCTTTTCCATCTCTTTGATCTGATCCGCTGACTTATGACGGAACGTAAAAGTCAGCACGCCAGGCTCTTCCCCGGCACGCGGGATCTCTACGTTGGCTTTAAAAGTCGGTTTCGGTTGCAGCTCAAATTTAGTTGCCATTGTTTTTTCCTTCTCAAAATAAAAAGCCCTCAGCAGAGGGCCAGTAATCAGGCTACCGTTTCGGTAACTTCACAGGTTGCGGTTTTACCGCCGTTTACCGTTGTGCAGGTGATAATCGCCGTACCGCCATCACCAGCCATTGCCGTCACGAGCCCATCGGCGCTAACTTTGGCGACTTCTTCATTCGAACTTGACCAGGTGACCTGTTTATTTGTGGCATCTGCCGGAGTGACTTCAGCGACCAGTTGAGCTGTTTCGCCAGCATCCAGATCCAGTTTCGTCTCGTTGAGAGTAACCCCCGTGACCTGTACTGCAGGGGTAGTTACGTTATCGGTTTTGTAGAACGTCATAGCCGGAGACTGAAGGTTGAGAACAGCGGTTACTGTTTCTACTGCGTTTACGGCTGTCTGCGGGATATCGTTGAAAGAAGCTGTCGCCGCCCAGTAGCGGTTTTCTTTCGCTTTTGGCACGTACATGTACGCCGCCACCGTTTCTTCATCCTCATCAAGCTGGCGCAGCAGCGGGTAAACCGGAAGCGATGAATCATGCGCAATGGTGTAGGTCTGCGAGCTGGCTGATTTGTAGGTGTTCAGGTTGCGCTGGCGGTCATCAGACAAAAACTGGATCTGCGTGGTGTTCTGCTCGCCACCCGCGTTCGCCACCTCGGTGATCTGAGGGATTTCGGTCCATTCGGTGACCTTACGCAGAGTACCGCTTCCACCACCAGCAGGAAATTTTCCGGTGTTGGTGGTATTGATGTTGCGAAGGGTTACCGCCGAACCTGCAACGGCATCAACCAGCGCGACGACGTTATCAATTCCGGTCCAGTCACAATTGACGTGAACAACGTCGCCAGAAGCAAAGCCGCCCCCTGATTCAACCGTGACAACGGTATGTTCGGTATTAGTCGCCCCTGAAAATGAAACCGCAGGATCATAGCCCGACGCCAGATAGACGTGCGAGCCGTTAGGCAATGCAAAGCCCATAGAGATATCTCCACTGGAATAAAGTTAGGGTGTGCAGCAGAAATCAGACTGTGGTTTCTGCGCGGTAAGTCAGGCTGACCGGAACAGTCCAGTTCACGCCGTTATTGATGCCACGATGAATGGCGGGAAGTGATAAAACCCAGCAGGTAAAACCTTCGCCGACAAGGACAAGGTTTTGATGAAAAAGCGCGGTGATTTTTTTTGCCGTCTGCGCAGCAAGCGTTCGACCCGTTGCCGTTCTGGCAATAACATTAATCTGATACACACCAGGATAAACCTGACATTTTCCGGCCAGGTCAATACTGTATGGCGTGGCCGGCAGATCATGTGACTGAAGATAAACGCTCGTTTCAGGCGGTGTGAATTCCACATTATCCCAGGAAACCGAAATACCTTCCTTATCAGCCCATTCACCCAGATGTTTATCCAGCAGCGCTGTAATATCGGGTTGAATGTTCACGGCATCCGCCTTATTTCAACCGTCCCGTAAAGCGTGGTTTTCTCCACCTCACCATTTCGCGCCCTCATGAGGCCTCTCTCATCTGCAACCGCACAAATGACCAGGCCTTTATCATCATCCGCCGTCAGGCAGTATTTAATGATTTCCCCGTCGAGCCGGACCTCGTAGCGCTCTGCGCCTGGACTAATACGCTTACCGGGATCGTCATCCAGAACAGTGATACGCATGATTAACTGATCTCCTTAGCCGCTTCATCAAAAAAACGCGCCGCCTCTGCGGCTGTGATACGCACCATCCCGCCTGGAGCCTGAGAGGAATGCCCCATTTCAAGCGGATAGGCGTAGGGGACGTTATTGCAAAAAAAAACCTCCTTCATACCCACGCGAAACTGTGAGAGAACAAGATTTCCGGCCCGCAGTGTTTCTCCACCGCTTTTGTCGATGCGCCCTGTCTCTTCCGTTGTCCGTGCATCGAAAGAAACCTGCCAGTTACCCCGAAACCGTCCGCCCGTATAACCCGCAGGGGATCTAATCGCCATGCTGTCATGAATCTTACGGCCTCGTTTCAGGCGACCGCTTCGGGTCAAGTTGTCAGGGTCATTACGCAGCTGATCGTTGTACTCGGTAACGGCGTTGTTGTACTGCACCGCCGTCTGGTTAACTTCCCACAGATCGGGGTTACCAACCGGAGACATTTCGACGAGACGCGCAAGGATGCGTATACAGCCAGCCCTGACAACCTGCTCCTGATTGGACTTTGCTTTTGCCACGAATGCATCGATGGAGGCAATGAAATCATCGTTTCCCGCCATGCTATGCCCTCAGCTGTGCCTTATAGCAAATAACAAGAGAGGCAGGTTTTACCGGATTAGGTTTGATAACCCTGTGTTGTTTGCCGTCTACGTTAACCAGATCGCCAATTTCGATAATTTTTTCTGACGTGAAAACGATTTTCACATCACCACGCTGGATATTGTTTCCGTCAATCTCGTCAGGGGCATATTCAGTTCTTACGCCCCAGGCAGAAAACCTCATGTCCTCAGTCTGATGCTCAACGCCTCCTACGACTGAAATATTGCCTTTCCGTGTAACCTGATACTCTGCGCCGTTCTGACGTAACAGCCTGTCAGAGCGTTGCTGCATACGCTGATAATTAATCGGCATTATCCACGCTCCGAGAAAGTGTTAATGGCAAACCCGCGACCACCCATAAACGCAGCCAGAAGCGCGTCAACGGCTGGATAAGACGGAACGAAGGCCTCACCATCAGCCACGGCGTAAGTCATCGTCACAGCCCCTTCCACGCGCTCAGTTTTCACCGCAGCTTCACGGGAGGAACCGAGCAGCTCACCATCAACCGCTTCAACCGCCAGCATGCACTGGGCGGTAATAACCTGACGTGGGATCTGATCTGACGGAAACGGATGACCGTCAAATTCGATATCGAGACGGGGCCAGCACAGAGGCTGTGACGGGCTGGCGCGGATGCCGTACCAGCTAAGGCCTTCCAGATAATCCATTGCTTTGAGGAGTATCGCGGGGAGATTTTCCGGCAACATCAGATCTCGAGCGCTGACATATTTCTGTAAATCGGCTTCGCTGGCGTAGCTGTTGAAATCAGGAGAGGTGATATTGGTATCAATCATATCTCACCAAAAAATTAAGGGGGACAAGCCCCCTGTTGATTACGCACCTGCTGGTGCAAAGGTGATTTTTTCTGACGTGACGCCCACGCCATCAACCGTGGCGGTCACGGTAAATTCACCAGCCTCTTCTGAGGTCAGTTTTACCGTTGAGCCACCAGCAGAGCCCGTCGAAGTTGATTCCGAACTGAGCACCCCGCCAGACGTCGCCCACGAGATAGCCGCACCGGAAACGGGCGCATCATCTTTGGTGACTTTGACGGAGAAGGTTACGGAATCTGTACCGTCAGCGGTGACGGAAGTTTTATCCGCTGACAGGCTTACTTTACGGACTGATTTGCGGGTTCGGCGCCAGTGAGCTTAATCAGCACGCCTGCGGTAGATTTGTTAGAAGTGAAATGTTTTTTCCAGTTCCCTTCGGTACCGATTTTTTCCAAGCTCGGATTTTTATCGCCTTTCGACTCATCCCAGCTATAGCCCAACAGCTCAACATTCACCGTACCTTCAGCACGGAAGCCGACAGCCAGGTTTTCCTGATCGTTGATGTCGTAGGAACGGAACCCAGGAACCTGTGACTCGGTGACATACACCGCGCCCTGAACCAGACCCAGAATGGCATCAACATCCATTGAGTCAGTGACAAGAACCGGCTTACCCAGCGTGCCAGGCTGACCGCCGTACACAACCACACCCGCTTCTTCGTGGATTTTGTTGGCGATAGCCTCATCCACGATGTCGAAATAGGTAGCGGAGTGCATGACGAACAGCGCGACGCGGTTAAATTTGTCGCCGTACTTACGCAGCCCACGGGTAAGGGTACGCTTACCGTCGGTTTCGATATCGGCGGTGACCACCATGTCCGTGTTGGAACTAATAGCAGCCGTCAGCGCTTTCAGTCCGTATTTCACGTAGCCTTCAAGCGCAGCATCTGCCACGTCAACGCCAACCACTTCAGAGAACTCGTCAACACTGCGACCGCGGCGTTTAAACGCTTCTTCCGTGGTGTGGTACGGGCCATATTTCCACGGCGCTTTTACCGATACCGCTTCACCCGCGCCGATTTTTTTGCCTTTCACCGTTCCGTCAGAGTTCACGTCACGGGTTTCGATGCTTCCGCCGACTTTGTAGAACGCGCGTTTACGGAGATCACCTTCGATCAGTTCGTTATCCAGTACGATGGCACCGTTTGAGGCATCGTTAAATACCTGCAAATTATCCTGGCGACGCTCAAGAAAAGCGGTCTGCGCCAGGTCGTTATAAATAATCAGGTCAGAGTTTACAGTTGTGGTCATGGAGAAAATCCTTTATTTCGGGAGTTTTAGAAAAGCCTGCTGGCCATGCTTGCGGATATAGTCGGTTTTTTCCTGTGACGACATTTCTGAGCGCTTCAGGTTTCCACCACCTCCACCCTGTTTATGTCCACCGCCCCCCGTGCCTTCAGCCGCCGGGAAGAGATGCGGCGCGGTATCTTTGAGCGACTCAGCCCATTCAATCGGGCTCAGCGGCGTTTTGCCGTCCTTGCCGAGAATGGCATTGCCATCTGAATCAACGGCGATGGCCTCACCTTCATCGTTGACCTTAAACGTGCCACGAGCGCGGAGGATCAAATCATCTGACGCGGTAGGCAGCGCCCCGGCCTTCAGCCCCGCTTCACGGATTGCATCAGCCAGAACGCGGTCGCGGAACTTGTTGGCAAAGCCTTCTGCTTTTTCCGCACGCTCTACGGCCGCTTTGATTTGCTTATCGCTGTCAGCGCGAAAACGCTCAGTGCGTTTTTCCAGAACCTGGTCAATTTTCCCTTCGGCGATCAGCTTCGCTTCTTCGTCGTCAGAAAAACGCTGGAGGATGGTTTTCACCGCATCAGGATCGATACCTTCAAAGCGGGCCAGGTTTTCTTTTTGCTGTTTGATGGTTCCCAGCAGCTCGTTATTCTTGGACTTCAGTCCGGTGACTTCAGACGTCACGCGTTCATCAATCAGCTTCTGAATCTCTGGGGTGATTTCGATACCACCGCCACCGCCACCGTTGCCGCCGTCATCTGGAGCGTAATATTTCAGAAGCATATTTCGGATTAACATAAATTCCCCTCGGGATTATTCAGGGCGTCGCCCAATGAAAAAGCCCCGCATAACGGGGCTTAGAAGATTTGGCAAAGGCAAATGTGTATTTACCTTTATTAAATAACTGTTTCTAGCACATTATGTAAAAACGAAGTTCTTCGAATACAGTTCGTTTATGATTGATTGTAATTCAGCTCTTGTTGCATTGCCCTCAACGTACTTCCTTGCAAGTTCGCATACATCATTCCATCCTTTCTCAATATCTGTAGATGAAAAAAGATGTTCAGTTGCGACCCAAGCATCACAACACTTCAAAAAAGCATGATTGAAGTTATTAAACTTGATCGCTTCCAATGCGGCACTTTTATCATTAGTAGTCAAGTCACCTTGAAAGTCAATATACGCCTGACCATACTGGGCCTTTGAAAGATTAAATAACTCAGGAGAGTTGTAGCACTCAGTTTTGAATGCCATCAAGGCTTTTTTAAATTCCATTTTAATTTTCAGTATTTCTTGCTTTTTCCAGACCCCATACGCCTTGCATGCGACCCCCAAAGTTAACAAGGAAACTAAAAGTGATCCAAAAGCCACAACAGTGCTCCACCCTGCCCACTCTGCAGCATTCCTTCCAGCAACCATCGTTTCATAAGAAATGTAATCATTCACCATATACGCCACCAACAAATCTTTCCATAAAATGACAAACTCATGTACATCAATTATTTAACCATTTAAACGCAAGCGAGTACATTACATAACAAATGCCATTTCAAATGATTCACTATCATATTCGCGTAACTGAGCCAGCGTGAGCCATTCCCCTTTATCGGTGTAGAACTCATCTGGGCGCATACCGCCGTCACGAATGAGCCTTGCGCGGGTTTCACCCAGCACCTGAACCTGTCGGGTGAATGACTGACTGAGTAACCAGTCGTTATAGGTAATGCCGGCCGGTACTTGTCCGTCCATACTGGCGCGGGTTCCGACGTCCATTTCATCGACATCAATACCAAGCTTGCGCCATGATTTCACCACCAGCGTTTCGGTTGAGCGGCAACAAAAATGAATTCGGCCTGGCCCCTGCAAATAAGGCACCTTGTGCCCTATCGGTTTATTTTCCAGCGTGTACTTTCTGCGGTCGCGGATCATGCAGAGGGGCGTGGTCTTATTATCGAGCGTAGAAAGCCACTGCTTACACTCGATAACGTCACTGTTTGCTTTTGCGAAACTGTGCCGCGCCGTCGCTGCGAGATGGTTGACCGCAGATTTAACGATGCTGGTGGCGTTTGCCCTGCTCATCTGCAGCGCACCGTCTTTATAGCCTTTGTTAGCGTGGCCTCTCACCCTCCTGGCGATGGCCTCAGTCGTGTCCCCCTGTAGATAACCATGACGAACAGCATTAACGATGCGGGTCATCCTGTCGGTTTCCAGACCCTCGGCCCACTCCGACAATAACCGCCCCTGAAAAGGCTGTGACATGGTGGCGGCGTAAACCATATCCGCGGTGATGCCCTGCAAAGGGTAACGCTTAAGAACGATATCCGGCAGGAGAGAATCGAACAGGCTGATTTGATAGCCAGCCTCATACCCTGCCAGCGCATGCAGCTCACCCGACATTGCAGAAAACATGGAATCAACCGCCTGACGGTTGAGCGAACGAACATCCCCTAGGATTGATTCAAGCCGCCTCACGGTGAAACTTTCAGGGGAAAGGGTTTCCAACGCCACAACCAGTTTTGCACTGATATCCGCGTCACTGGCGTTGAGGATTTTCAGCATCCGGTTTGCTATTCCGGTACCGAAGCGATTTATACCGATTGCGTGTGAAATGGCCTCATCACGAAGCTGCTCGTTTACGGTGGCCATATCACTTATCCAGCAATGTAGGGTTCGCGTTGCGCAGCGCGTCGATCACCTCGTCCACGCTGTCAGCCGGATCAATGATGTCCAGCTTTTGAAGCACGCGCACCAGGTCACTGTCACGGATAGCGCCTGACTGCCAGGCACTGACCAGAACGGCCACCATCCCGGAATCTGCCACTCTGGCGATAAACTCCTGGTTGATGGTGTAATCCGCTTTTTCATCCGTCACGCCGAGATATTTCGCGCACCAAGCCAATGCCTTGCTGAAAGCCTCTGACACGTTCGATACGCAAATACTCAGGACTGATGTTGCAGCAGACTGTTCACCGCTAGCCTGTGTTGCTGTCTTTGTGGCGCTGTTTTGCTCGATGAGCCTTGCTCCAAGCTGGACCATGTAATCACGCTTACTGTCCATAGCCTCTTTTGCAAGCATGTTGGGTTGAGCCTGTGCATAACCAAAAACGCCGTTTTCGGGGAGCAAAAGAGGATTACGTGAACCGACCTTAACACCTGACTTCTGTAAAAAGTCTCGCCAGTCTTTATCAAGGCCAGACATATACGGCTGAACCTGACCGCAGAACCAGACACTGTCTTCGTAATCTGCACTGTTCCGGTAGTGGCCCAGATTAATTTCTGCCAGTGTGGCCAGCGGGGGATCGTCGATAGTCTCATCATTGTTTTGTGCTCCGACAAACGTGAAAGGAATTTCATCCCAGAAATCCTTCCCTTTAGGCTTCGGGTTATACTCAGCATCAATCGTAAACACCCCGCCGCCATTCTCTGCTTTTGACCGCCAGACGCGACAAACAAATCGGCCATTGATTAGAGCCAACTCCCGATACTGTATAAGCTCCCTGAATCCGTAGCCGTCCTTCTCTTCTATCACCTCACGCAGCACCACCAGCACCAACTGGTTGCGCCCGTTAATGCGCTCAGTTCTCCAGTTGATAATGTTCTCCGGTGTGTATCGCAGAATGATGGCCTGATCGCTTTCTTTGGCGTAATCAACATAGAGACCGTGGCGGGCCGTTTCAAGAATGTCCTCCAATACCAGTTGCGACAGCTGATAGATACTTACTCCACCACCGTCCGAATTGGTTTTCAGGTATTCCAGTTTTGCCGGTGCGGTCATCGTAGGATCTTTGCGGTAGGCCATGCCCAACAGTCCGATTTTTGTATTGCCGGTAATGGGGTAAAAAACGGCCCTGTCACGGTAATCCTGATTTCGCTGTTTGGCTTTAGATGAACGATCGCCAGGATCAAGAAGGGGGAGATATTCCCCCCCTTTGCTTTTTATCGCTTCAGCACCTTTGCAGACATCGCGGATTTTTCTCCAAAGCGCACAGGCCGCTTTCTGCTCAGGCCTGACAAAAGTAATGTCGTTGTTTGCCATCAGAATGTGGTTTCCAGTTCGATTTCGTAAACTTTCTCTTTGATTGGGAACAGGTACGCGATTGGATAACCGCCCCCGTCATTGGCGTGGTCAAACCCACCTTTTTTATCCGGTTCGCCCTGGTCGTTATAAATCTGACGCTCAAGGCACTGCGTGAACTTGGGACATGTGCGAGTGTTGACCAGTAATCGGCGTTCGCCATAGGTATTACAGAGCATGGCGTTAACTGAGTTGATGCGGTCTTTCACAGCTGGGTTTGCACGGTTAACGCGTACGTCAAAACCCGCTTTTTCCAGCAACGCGATATCTGAATTACTCGCATCAGAGGATTTGCGATTTTTTCCTGAAGCGTCCGGATAAATTTTTATTTGATGATTTTCTCTGGAATATTTTTTTTCTATCGCCTCGATCATCGCTGGCGTGTCGAAAACATCCATGAACTCATCAACAGCACGCGGCAGACCGTCACGCATGATGTAAACCACCGCAGCCATTTTCCCTACGTTGAAGTCCATCCCGATATGAAGAACGTCGCCACGTTGGACCGTTTCGTCGGTGTGGTTCTCGCGCCTGTCAAAACAGTAATAAACAACGCCCTGATAGTTTTCAAAAGACGCCAGATATTCCTGTCGGAAAGTGCGCGGGTCCATTTTTCGCCTGGCAGCTTCCAGTTCTTCAGGCGGGACGTTTCCACCGTCAACCGAGGTGTAAAGCCAGCTCTTATGGTCAGGCTCCCTTCCATCCTGACCAGCAAACCACGTGTCGTAACAGTGGTTAAATCCTTTGGGTGTACCTATACGAAGCGCGTGTCCTCCGATATATGTCACCCCATCGATGATGTAACGACAGGTTGAGAGCATCGGGCGGAGAACTTCTTCCCATGCCTCATAAGGACAGTCAGCCCATTCATCAATCAGCACGAAGAACAGACCAGAACCGCGCAGATCATCATAGTTATTGAGGCCCACGCACCGGAGGATATGACCGCTAACCAGCGTGATTGATAATTCAGTCTCGTTTGGCTTGCCAGCCCTCCAGTGCGGTGGGATGGATTGTTTCAGTCGCCGCCAGAAAACACGCTTAGCCTGTTTCTGCGTAGGTGCGCAGTACCAGATTTCATCCTCAATACTGACGTTCCACTTCATCGCGAGCCTTGCAGCCCTGCGCATCTCAGCTTTACCCAGGAACGTTTTACCGAAGCGACGACCACACACAGCGTCACGAAAACGCGCTGAACGTTGCCAGCCCCAGGCGAAGATGTTTGCTTGTTTTGGTGTAAGTGTGACGGCCTGACTAGAGGATTGGATTGTCAGGTGTTGGCTCATCAGTATTTAACGGTTGAAGCCGGTAATCCTCTTCAGGAACTACCGGCACGGCGGGTTTGTTCGCTTCCTTAATTTCAAGGATTCGAATCAGTGCGGCGCGAGCGGCTTGCTTACTTTCGGTTAAAACCTCCAGACCATTTTTAGTCTGCTTCACGCCGAGGTAATACATCAGCTCATCGCCTTCAAGGTCGCGGGTATCGTTGATAATCATCTGCCCCTTACCTTCACCCTGGCAGCGAGGGCATTCAGGATTCGGGTCGGCATTATCAATGAAACCTGTTCCCCCATCCTCAGGCGGTGGCTTTCCGTTTTCGGATGCCTTTATAGCTGCAACCTCATACTCGTTTTCGTCACGCCACTGATATTTATTTTCTTCGCCCCAGCAGAAACGGCAGTTAACGCG
The DNA here is from genome assembly GCF_026627565.1 of Enterobacter cloacae complex sp. 2022EL-00788. Taxonomy (NCBI): domain Bacteria; kingdom Pseudomonadati; phylum Pseudomonadota; class Gammaproteobacteria; order Enterobacterales; family Enterobacteriaceae; genus Enterobacter; species Enterobacter cloacae complex sp. 2022EL-00788. Next base: position 191,564 of record NZ_JAPNMC010000001.1, read on the forward strand.
CCTGTACTGAGAAACAAGATTCGGATCAGCGCGGGTTATCGCTACCAGTTGATCCACGATTTCATCAAGGTCAGCGGTGTAACGCTGGCGCATCCGTTTAACCAGCGCTTTGATTGCACGCGAAACCTTAACATTTCTATACATCCGGCTGGCGGCTGCATACGCAGTATCACCTGTGCATTTGTAACCAGCTTTTTTGTATGCTTCGACTCTGTTTTTTGTTCTTACATACCAGAAGACAAAAAGAGCCTGTTGGTCAGACAGCCCGAAATCTCTGGGTTCGAAACCGAGATCATCCACATCTTCGGACTGATTACCCGCTTCCGCATCTGATGCCCGTTCATCACTTAAACGCTGTGACTTTCCAGTTTCCAGCTTCGGTGTTTCCACTTTTTTTGTTTCCATTTTTTTAGTGGTAACTTTTTTTGTTGAAACTTTCTTCGTGGAATCTTTTTTCTCTCCCTTTACCCAGCCTTCCTCCCTAACCTTTTTGTTTATCGCTGTATGACTGATTTTGTACTTTCTTCCCAGCTCACGGGCCGATGTACCATCAGTTTCATACCCGCGTCTGATGGCCCCCCAGTCCGTTTCTTTCATCATTCACAATCCAATTTCGTAGACTAGTTTTGAGCTAGAGAGCAGACATGTAGCTTGCCAATGACTACACTCATCCTGCTACTCTGGCGAGGATGATTCTAAATGGTCATTGGTCAAACTGAAGTAAAGACCTGCCCTGTATGCAACTCTGATGCTACGTGGAGAAATCATGGTATATGTTGGAAAATAGAATGTAGAGGTTTCTGCGAAAATTTCTTGATAACAAACGTGACAATAAATTATCTATCATCAGACATTGTAAGAAGAGTCGATGCAATGGATCTATTAAAAGAAAGGACACTTAAAACGATGTTGACCAATTCTATTCTTGCTGATTATGCGAAAGAACGGCATCCCTCTGATTATTTCGAAGAACATTACAGCGGCTACTAAAAACCCACGGCGAGCTCTACAGTTAAAAAACCCAAGCCTTCAATTGTCGACCTGGGTTTTCTCTGGTTAAAACATAGCGCCATTAACAACAATTAGGAAAGCAATGACTTTTGCAATGCTTTGACATTTTTCGCGCTGATTTTAAGTATTTTATTCGTTTTCTTTGACCAAACCTTATTGGAGAGTAAGTCTCCTGAGAGGTTTAAGCTATGTCTAAATATTCCCTCAATAGTTTCATCAAGAGTTCTACGGCCATTTAGCATGCTGAAAATCACTATGTCGGTATATAAATCCCAACCAACAGGCCTGAAGAGTAAGTGCCCACCAGTTTCTGAATTCCTGTAGAAACCTGCAGGTTCGTTACCCTTAATAACTTTTTTAAGTTCAGGGCAAGAGTCAAAAGTGAGTGAAAAGAACGCATGGACAAAATCCATCAATTCGGAATGGTCTCGGTAACGATACTTGTCCAACTCAGAAACTTTGACACCAAGCTTATATGCAACTAATTTTTGTACATTATCGTAGATGTTTACTATAGAGGTGATACTTGTTTTATCACGTACAGGACCAGAACTAAACGAAACATTTTCCTCATCGAAATAGTCAAACTCATCCGACTCTATCAGCTGTCTCGTTATACAAGCTGAAATATCATCTTCATCCAACGCTATTATAGTATCTTTACTTACAAGCTTTGCCTTCTTGTTTAAAGTCGTAAATAACCTTCTAGATCTTACTTTCCCTTCAGGAGTGTTTGAATGAGCAACTATTATGACACTTATGAGATCACTGCTTATTTCTTCTTTTTCTTTAATGGCAGCTTTAATACCAGCTAACCGATGCTGCCCATCTAAGGCAAAGAACTTCTCATCTCGAGTTATAGATAAAAAACCGAGACAGTTAGCAGCATAATCTGGAAACTCTAAAGATTCAGCCTCTTGATTGTTTGGAGTTATATCGCCAATTTCATGCCAATTTGGGTCACCATCGTAAACTGCTACGACTAACGAGTTGAAAAAACGATCATCATTATTAGTGAGATATCTTGATATCTCTTCAGCCCTATCAGTATTTAATTCACGCTGTATTTTGTCAGACAGCTTATCAATCTGATGAAGTTCATCAGCAAAACCAATTAACTCGGAGGCATCAGAAAGTCGCATCATACAACTATAAGTAATCCAACTCCCCATGTACCCTCTTAAACATGGAATGACTAATCGTTGACTCATAAAATCCTGACCCCTTTCAATAAACTGCGTACTCTAGCAGAGAAATCTCTCTGGCAACACGGCGGAGCAAAAACATCGGCAAGAGTTGACTCAACCTCTGATGTCGACTGTCCCGCAGGGATAGTCGCATAATAATAATATAAATGTTCAGAAAAATGCTTAATTAATGGTCGAACTCTAGGTCGATCTCTGTATCCAGAGGGATTAAGATAATCCCTGAACCTTGTGTGTATTGTGTTATTGCTATTTGTATCACCAGCTTTTCCAACATACATAACATAAGAGTTGCTAGGAAGGTTGCTATCTTCGAAACTAACCATAAACATATAAACCCCTTGTTGTCGGGGAAAAGTATGTAATGCATGTTCGGTGTATTTAACCTTTACCCATGTCAATGCTGGCAAGTCTGCACTTCGAGAGAATAATGTAGGGCATAATAAAAATGGGAACGTATTCTTAAAGTATCCTAGATAAGCAATACGATTCTCCTCTTCATCAAACTCATCAAAAGCGTCATCTATTTCATCGTTTAAATTGATCATTTTTCATCCATGATTGGACTCATGAGAATAAAAAATCTCAAAAAAACAATTTCATGTCAACTTATGCAAGGCTTTTCTTGATTAAGATCTCAGTTGAAAATGTGGACCATCCACCAGAGTTTTCCATTCCCCCCCCCATTCAACAGATGTGTTTAGTTCTTGAGCGGCCTGTTTGAAGGCGTCAGCGATTTTTCGATAAAGCTGGAAGTCCCACGAAACGGTTCCGCCTACATAAGCCACAACGTCAACAGCTTCTCCAGTGAGGTGTCGGCTGTTCATGGTCTGACTTTTACCCTCAGCATAGAGCTGTTTCTGGCGCTCCTGTGTGCGGAGACCTTCAGTAATACCGAAATCCACCGAGGACAATTCAAGAGCACGGCGAACAACATCCACCAGCTGTGGCTTTACCCCTTTGAGATTGTTTTCACTACGCTGCGATAACTTAAAGTTGTTTGTCATCGTTGATACCCTTCTTACTTGCGAATAACGTCACAGCCGCGTTAATCAGAGAACGGCAGCGGTCTACACCAGCACCACCGACAGCGGCACCTATAACGAAAGACCAGTCCATGTCTGATACGCCAAGTTGTTCAAAAAAGCTCACCACTGTCAGTGCGACGAATCCGCAGATAAACCCAGCAGTGAATGAGCGGCGCCAGGCTATCCCGTCCCACAATGAGAAAAGCATGGCTATAAAGAACGCAGTCAAAGCGCCCTGCAATGCCAGCCTGTTCTCATGTAAAAAATGAAGTACCGGACCCCAGTCCCCTGGCGGGGTGTAGTTCTGCATGATTCCTCCCAAATTGCAGGCATAAAAAAACCGCCGTTAAGCGGTTAGCGTTGTAAATGTTTAAACTAAATTTTCGACTTGTAACAATTGCTCTTCGATAAATGACTTTACACCATTTTCGATAGCTTCAAAGTAGCTGTCGAAATCGTCTCGCGTGTAACCATTCGGATATAAACCCGGTTGATTCAACATAAAGGTTATATCGGTTATAGCCTTTGTTATAGGTTCGTACTGGGGTTGTTTCTCACTGATAAGAAGTCTAATATTCCATCGTTCAACTGACATTTGATGGAAGCAGCTAGTTAATTCTTTTTTTAAGTCTTCAATTCTATCGGTTTCGGTTTGTTTGTTTTTTTCATAATAATTTATTTTGTTATACGTATTCGCCGAACTTTGAACAAAAGACAGGTAAGATGATGTACATTTTCGCAAATCATCAATTAACTTTTTTCTGTTTGAAGTAACTAACTCAGCAGTAAGAGTCATACGAGTTAAACGTTCCTGCTGACTGATTTGAATTTTTTGAGAATTAACATTGGATCGCAATGTCAGCCAAGCAACTATTGCAGGAATGCCACCAGCGACAAGAGCGGTCAGAAACCCCTCTATGCTCCATCCTTTAGAAGGAAGCTCAACAATAATTTTGGGGATTTTATTTAAAAAAACTTCTGCGTAATAAAAAGCCTCATCACCAACAAGTGGGAATGGAACACCTAACCAAGCCATGTAATTTCCTTCAAAAAATCAATTTAGGAACATCATCAGTATTTATCTGGCAAGAGATATACAGATTGTAGTCAAATCGCTCTGAAAACCAAGAAGCAAAAGAACAACATGCTCCTTCAATCATTTAACTAATCGAATGAAGTATATTTGTTTCTATTTCTTAATAATAAAAACCCGCCAATAGGCAGGTTTTTATTCTTGTGAATCATATCAAAATCATTAAAATTATGACCTAAACAGTAAAATTTTACAACAAAATTTTGGCGTTAGACTGAAATAGGTACACGCACCGGAAGCGGCGAACTAGCCCAGTTGTTCGCATTCAATGCCCTAACCCCGTCAGCATACACTTCGGTATCACCATCTAAAGACCTCAATGTTACGATTATGGTTACAGGCAGAGGTTCTCGAAGCGCAGGTTCATTAGCTCTCAAAGTGGCTTTTGCCTGAAGACCCCAATTTCCACTTGCAATACCGCGTGTAAATGCCTTGCGATGAATCTTCACTGGAGACCATTTTCCTCCATGTTCAATCTGGGCTGTTTCATAACCTGATTGGCCTGTTTCACCTTCCATTGGTACTTTGCCTTTCATGCTATTATTTTCTATCAAACCAAAACTAAGTTCGACATTTGCTCTAACATACTCACTACCAGCATTTGGATCTAACGGCGGAGCATAAGCGGCTGTGATAATAATCTCTCCTTTGAATTTATCGTCTTGGATAAGACAGTCAGGAATAGGATAATTCTCCTTCCGCCACCTCATGCCAGGTACAAGAAATGTTTGGAAAATTAATGTAAAACGATCATCTGAATCATGCAAGGTTTCGAAAACTTCTTCAGGCAGACCAGCGCCATAATACCGCCGTTCATATGTAGTATAATCTGGAGAAGAAAGCTGAGCTGAGTGAATCAAAAGAGCTTTAACTAAAGAAGGCGAAACAGCAAAATCAGGACTGGTTGCGATTTTTTGCCATGTATGAGCGGCTAAACTCGCTACAATAGGTGATGCAAAGCTAGTGCCGAAATTAGAATATATTCTATTATCAGGCCCTATAACCTTTAAACTGCTTGAACCAACACTCCATGGAGCGTGAACTCCACCACCGGCATGAATTATATCAGGCTTAGGAGTAAAAATTGGTCCAGGCCCGCGGCGACTATAAGGTGTAGGTGTGCCTAAGGCGCTCAATGCATCTGCAGCATCTATGTGCGAAATTGAACCGACAGTTAATGCACGGACAGATTCACCAGGTGAAGACACAAGATCATTGCCATTTAAAGAATCAGGGTCCGGCCACGTTCTTATTGGCTCATCAAGATAATTCCCCGCAGCGACTACAAATAAAACGCCATATTGATCACTTAATTTATCCAAAGCCATAGAGAAATCACTGAATAAATGTTCACTACATGGTCCACCGCCTAAGGATAAATTCCAGATCTTGATGTCAGGTCGTTTACTTACGGCATCGGTCAATCTAATAATAAGGTCAGAGATGTAAGATCCATCTTCGTCGAGAGCACATACATCATGCACTTTTGAATGTGTTTCAGGCAACCAAGAATGTCTATCGTTCAGGGTACTTGCCCCCGAAACCAGTGATGAGACCATTGTACCATGCTCATAACGAGTCTCAGGAGGAATAACATACGTTTCAGTACTGGCTATCCAAGGACTAATTGATACAGCTTCTGGACTGACGCCAGTATCAAATACTGCTACTAAAGGCAAATCTCCCTGAGGTATTGGGAAGTCATCTACACCATTGCTTTCAGCACTGCTGGCACTGACAGGGAAGGCAGAGTATTTAGGTTCGGGAATTAAGGTGCGTACTCCGGGATGCTCAATCAATGCTTCCAATACAGATTCATCATGCTCAGAAATGCCAACAACACATATCAAAGGAGGGCCGCGTCTTTGTCTGATGGTAATATATTCGACTTCGTTGTCATCTAAGATATCTAACACATTTTCATGGTTAGAATCTGTGGCGTCCTCTACGGAATACTGAAACAGCCGCATAAGAATATTAGATGCAGCAAAAAGAGCTTCGCGACCACCAGGGATTTTTCGTTCTTCATCCCATGGTTCAATACTTTCAATAGCACTCAAGTTAGCAACAATCGATTTGATGTTACGATTCAGTATGATTGACTCCAATGCAGCAAAACTACCTGAATGGGCAGCAACCAACATCTCGTCAATTTTACCGTGGCCAGCGTTCTGCAACCCTGCTTCTTGGGTGATTTTGTTTGGCCTGTGCGATTTTGCAATGCCTTGTTCTCTAAGCTTAAAAACGATCGTTCCTAGACTCCTCGGATGCTCATCGAGTTTAGACTGCAAATAATCCTTCGTGCTATTGAGAGCGCGGACTAATCCGCGCCTGTACTCAGGAGTGACTTCAACCAGTTCTTTGGCTCCGCCACCTCCCCCTTCAATCGCACCCAAATCCCTTCGGGAAAATGGAATTTTTAAAATGGGATTGGAAATACTAGCCTGTGTGCCCCTTCTGCTCATGTGATCCTGACTCCTTCAGAACATTTGAAATAACTCTTGCCGAAAGACCATATAGCTCAGCAAGAACTCTAATTGAGAAGATTTTCTTATCTTTAGATCGAAGCCAACAAATTTCATCTTCGTAAGTATGTAAATTTACACCGTCAATTAGAGATTGCGCAAGGTATAAACGCCTATAAAGTTTGTGGTTAATGATTTTTTTATCGCCAGCAATAACTGCATCTCGGCGCGCATCCAAGCTAACCTGTTCAATTATCGCACCAGATAAACCTTCTGATTTTTTAGCCAGGTCACATAAATCGAGTTCATTGCTTAGCATATTTTTTAACCGGCTCTTCCAGATTAGTTCTCTCTGGTGCTGGTCAGGTAATGGCATAGGGATTCTAAAGCTAAACCGTCTCCAGACCGCAGGATCTAAAAGTTGTTCATGATTGGTGGAGGCTATAATTATTGTGTTATCAGAAGCGGCATCAATATTTTGCAACAAGGAAATTACTACCCGCTGTAACTCACCAATATCTCTTTCATTTCCTCTAGCACCTGCTAAAGCGTCAAATTCATCTAAAAATAATACACATGGACGCTGGTTAACATAGTCAAATACTTGTCGCAGATTCTTACTTGTCTGACCTAAGAGGCTACTGATTAAGGTATCGCACCTTACAGTCAACAAAGGATACTCGAGTCGGGATGCGATATATCTTGAGAGCATCGTTTTCCCAGTACCTGGTTTACCATATATAAGTAACCTGCTTGGTAAAGCAGCATCTACCTTCACAAACTCATCAAAGCGCTGAACATTAGTGATGAACTCATCGACTCTTGTGTTAATTCCTGCAGGAAGATAGAGCTCCGATTTTTCTAGTTTTGGATAGCTTACATCAACAGTGTTTAACCTACTGTCAATGTCAATGGGTAAAGACCCTATCGAAACACCTCCTCCCGCTTTTTGCGCGCCAGCTAATGCTTGAGGTGCTCGCAAAAGCCGCTCTCTAATAAGTTTTGCTTGTTTAAGCTCACCGGATTGTTCAAGTTTGTCAGCCAGCAAACCGGCATAGTTATTAGCCATCGATGCATTAGCTTTAGTAGCACCTTCAATTATTTTCAAAATTTCTGAAAGATAGTCCATCAACTCACCCACACCTAAAAATGCAACAATGATACAAAAATCATACAACTTGTATCGCTAATAGCGATAATCGTAACGCATTTTAGGACCTTTGATACGCTTTTTTTGATTTTTGCGTACCAATCGGCATGTTCACTGCACAACACAGCAAATTTTTGATGTACAGGGGAGCACACTACCCAACAAACCACCCCAGCTAGTTGGACGGCGTAATGTGCTCTCATATCAATGCCATCTGGTTAGCCTTAACCGTCATCATCGATCGGTGATAACGATCAATCAGCAAAAATTGATCTGCAATACCAATTTTAATTATGTGGGTATATCTGCCAGGCTGTGCGGACACAGGAGGTCCAATGTCAAGACGATACACGGAAGGCGCTCGTGCGTTCATTTTCATCCTATTTACTTCTATAGTGCTTACTTTGTGCGCAATAGGTGTGGTTTTTATCAACTTCATAGAACCAGCCCCAAAAAGGTTAACTTTCAACGTTCCTGAGTTCTTACCAGCTAAATCAGAGAATGATACTGAGTGTCAGCTTGAACGCGCTCTACATGTCTTATTTGTTGATGATCTATCTGAGTGGCTAACTACAACTGATAGACATGCTTTTTGCCTGAAGAAAAAGTCAGAAGGCTTTTGGGTTATTTACGCTATGAATGAGATGAAAAACATCATGTCAGCAGATTAGGTTGATAATAATTAGCGTTTAGAAACCCAAAAACAGGGGAGCACACTACCCAACAAACCACTCCAGGTTAGTTGGACGGCGTAATGTGCTTTCCTGAAATTTGGCTGTAAAAAAACCCGCAGGCGGCGGGTTTATGTAACTTAGGCAATCTATCAAAATTGGCCTTAAATATGGCATAAAGTGTCGGGTTTTGCAAGATGCTATCTAGACTCATGTAAGGTGACTCGACTCCCGATCCGGTTGTATGTAACATTAGCAACAAGAGGCGGTTGTATTAGAATGTATAGTTCATAGGTACAAACCAACCAAAGACAGCCTCTCCTACACACGATGCTTTTTCAACTATATCTAACGGACTAAATATGGGACTCCCAATTTTATACAAATACTCAAGTATTAAAAATGGATTGCGTTCAATCCAGAATCAGAAATTTAAATGGTCTTCAATCAATGAGTTTAATGACCCTTTCGAGTCTCGCTTTACTATTTCAAGGGATTTAAACACAGTAGTTAGGATTGCTGCCTTGACAGCGACAATAAAAGGTTATTTCAAACTCCCACCAGAGCTAGATATTACAAAACTAAACAATTCACAGGCCGCTTTATTAAGAGAATTCATCGCTCTCGAAAACACAATAAATTCAACACTAGCTAATAATAACAAAAAACCTCCACGCGATGTATTTTTTGAACTAGAGCGTAATATATTAAACCATGCAAAATCATCAGAACACATACAACAAGTATATTTGAACTCTATTGATTTTAGTAAGCTCGCATATGCAAGTGTAGAGAGTCAAATCAGAATTTTATGTCTAAGCAAGAGTTTTAATCATCCACTAATGTGGGGGCATTACACCGAAAACCATAAAGGAATCATGTTTGAATTAGATCTAAATAAAATAGATCCTGACACAAACCTTATTAAAGGCGTGAAAAAAGTAAAATATCAGAAAAAATACCCAAGCATGTGTTTCAATACTGTATTAGGTTTCAATGGTAAACTTTTTAATAAACAGAAGGAAAATTTCTATCATACCCTAACCAGCATAAAACAAAGAGAATGGAGTTATGAGCAAGAATATCGATCGATATGTCACAAGGATAGTCTAGACGAGAAAGGATTATTCCAATTACCTAAAGAATGCATAAAATCCATTACGCTGGGGTGTAATAGCACTGAAGAAAATATAGAATTAGCCAAGGAGTATGTGAAAAGTAACATACCCATGACAAGAATCTATAAAAATAGACTCGACGAGGGGAAGTATCAGCTTATTAGAGTTGAGTTATGAAATAATGCGATAGCACATACTAGTGCTATCGCGATTTAGACAACTAATTTGAAACGTATATATTGACTTTATTCAAGGTATCGAAATCAAGCAACTCAGTTATTTTCTTTAGCTCTTTCCAAGGGGTGGCATAAGTTTGATACCATGTATCACGATGTACCGATAGAAGATTTGCCAATGCTGTTGCTGCATATTCTTTATACAACTCATTCCTGTTCTTTGCGGCTAAATCTTGTACAGCCAGCCAAACGAGAGAAACCATATGACGCTTAACTCTATTTTGAAGCTTAACGCCATTGAGTTCTTTTTCGTATTTTCCCCAAATGTATTTACAAATTTCTATCTGATAGCAGTAGCGTAAATCATATCCGTAGCAGTAATTAATCCATGCTTGCTGCGGGGCATCGAGTCTTAGAACGGCTCTACGCCAAGCACACAATGAGAACGCCTGATCCTTTATAGGCGGCATAGGGCGACGACGGCTGCGCGTCTCCAGGACGTAGAGAGCGCTATTTTCAGCTTTAACTCGACGGACACCTCCGCGACCGTTATCGAGTTCCACAACGTGCACCTGCTGGCGCGGGCTCCTGTTCTTATCAGCTGGTGGATGCTCGGCGAACGCCTCCAGTTGCCCTTTGGTGCCACCTGAGTCATCGGCCAGCGCAGCGCGTAATTGAATGCGTACATATTCCAGTTGCTGCGCGTTCATGCTGTAAACTCCCCTGCTAGCTCTCTATTAACCTGCTCAAGCAGGGCTTCTTCACTTCCGTAGTTTTCTTCCCACTTACGTTGTCCTGAGTGGATAGCAACTCCATAGCCACCGTTACGGTGGTGAGGTGGGCATAGTGGAATTGAGCGCTTGTGTGCTGAACGTTGCCCAGCACCACAGCCCTTTCGCAGATGATGGATTTCAGCAGGTGAGTAACCGAAGCCAAGATTGCGACAAACAACACAACCCAGGTCCGCCACTTTCTGAAGATGAATGCGATCAACCTTTTTCATGCAGCGAACTCCAGCAGCTGCATGGCTACGTTGTCGGCTTCCTGATAGTTGCGGAATTTTTTAAAGAAAATGGTGTTCCACAGGACGTTAAAAACTGCTTTGTAGACCTGGAAAAACTCGGCCTCCGTCATGTTGGAAAACGAGATCGATTTTGCCTCTCGGCGAATGGTGTTATCAGGGAGGATGAAGGTATCGAAGAAACCAGCCTCAACAACGGCCCACTTTCTGAAGGCTTCGAACGATTTGGTAATTGCCGCCTCTTTCGTTCGCCACTGCCCGTGGGTTTCGTTGTACACCTTCTCAGTTTCTAAAAGGAGATCGTCATTACCGGCCATCGAGATCAGGTAACGCACGTAACCGTGAAGGTATTCTTTTTCCGCAGGGGTAATCGCCCCGCCTGTGGGTGTCCAGTATTCGAACCCAAGATTGAGCAGAGCGAAGAAGCGCTTATGGAAGAGGTAGTTTCTGGCTTGCTTAACGTCGCAGTTAAGCCACACGCCGATTTTGATACGCTGTAAAAAATCGCTGGCCTCGGGCGTAGCCGTGGTCAGGGTCGTGGGTGAAGATTTAAAGAGTTGTATAATCCGTGCCATCGTTCTCTCCGGTGGCACAGTGTTTCAGCAGGGTTGTTCAGACCCGATTGCTATTATAAATCAAAAGACTATTAGTCGTCATCCCCTTGACGCTCTTCAGGTGCAACAAGCTTGCGCGCCTCATCCACCAGCGCCAAGCTAGCTACAAACTCGTCAGGACGCATCACAAACCCATCTTTGAAGGAACCATCTCGATTTCTGCGAATAACCAGTGACCTAGTGCTGTCGTGTATACCCAATATTAGATGATCTGGAATGTACACCCGCTTATCTCCTGTTCTCTCAGAGGTTGTCCCTTTGTCTTCCTCGCGCGTCCTGACTTTGAATTTCTATAAGTTCTGACTGATCAGCCAATTCTCTTTACGTCTCTTAACTCACGAGATGAAAACACTGTATACACATACAGTTATAATTTCCAGTCATAAAAGCTAATTTTTGACCAAGATTAAGCTATTAATTTAGTTGCCTATTTTATAATCAGGCCTAACAACTTATTGATACACGGTATAAAAAGCTTTCTCTTTTTAAAGCTAAGAAGCACTTTAGGTACCCTACTCTTTTTGGTAGGTATCACATATTAAAAGAAGTATCAGCTGCGTGATTCAAGCGCAAACCACGTCGAACAGGGTATCGAACCATCAATCTTTTGTTGGATTGAAATGCTGAGCGTAATATCATGTTAGATAACGCTTTTTTTTTGTAGTGCGATTTTACATTAACTCCTTAACATGGCCAAGAAGTAGGTAATGTAGAGTTGGACCGATTTAATATATTTTCATGGACTGGAGTTGTTGGTGAATAAAATTTTAATTAGTGAACATAATCCCGCTTGGGCAAATCAGTTCCTAGAAGAGGCAGAAAAAATAAAAAATGCCATTAAACCGTCAACCGTATACATCGATCACGTCGGTTCTACATCAGTAAATGGCCTTTGCGGAAAACCAATTATTGACATCCTAATATCACTTTGTGAATGGGGTGACATTGATAAAATAGTTAATGAACTAAGAAAACTAGGGTATAAGGTTAATGAAAAATGTGATGATACACCCAGGTACTATTTGACAAAATACATTGATGAATCACATAAATACCATATCCACATCTGTGAACCTCATCGACAATGGGCTAGAGACATGTTAATTTTTAAAAATGAATTAAAAGTCGACAGTGAATTCTCCATAAAATATGCCAACCTTAAAAAATTGTTAGCTAGCACTCATAAGAATGATATTAAAAGTTATATGGCAGGAAAAAAAGAATTTATCGAGAATAGATTGCGAGAAGTTGAGAGTGAATTTGGTGTAAATAGGCTTCTAAGCTATCAAAGATCTGAGTCAGACAAAGCAGAGCGCTTACAGATCTGCATGATGGGACACCAGTTTTTGATATCATCTCTTGCTGCAATTTCTGTCTATTTCAATAAAAATGAAGTATTGTTCTGGTTCGCAATGTTCGGTTTTATACTTATGCTGAGTTGGTTTTTCATAAGCCAAAACCAACAAAGACATCGTTCTGCAGGAGACCAAGCCAGACGTGCGGTACTATTGATTAGTGGCTTGAATGCCATACCATCAGCTGGTCAGAACCTTCGCATTAGAGACAAATTCAACGTTGATATTGAAAAAGGAACATTACGTCGAGAAGAGGACCATTTCGCGACCCGTGAAAAACCTGGATATAAACGATTAGTTGACATGATTGAAGAATCTTCCTATTGGACATGTTACTTACAGAAAGCTAGCGCAAGGGCAATGGGATTTCTGTTATTTATTTTTGTAATTTTAATGTTTTTAGTAACTGGTGCCGCAATTACTATTTTTGACATTGAAAGTTTAATATTTATATCCCGCTCCATGATAGCCTTAATGGTTTTCATTATTTCAACGGACGCACTTGGGTTATTTCTTTCTTATAAGAACGCAGCCACTTGCATTGAGGAGATATTCACCAGAGTGGAGTCAATATCAGCAAAAGGATATCCTGAGTCTGATGCTTTACTTTTGATGCTAGATTATAACTCCGCTATTGAAAAAGCCCCGACAACATTGCCATCCATTTATAACCTTGTCCAAAAAAGACTAAATAAAAAATGGGGGATTTATTCAGAAGCAAAATTAAATAGCAAACAAACAGATTGATTTGTTTATTAGTTATTGTATGCATAACTCAGCCATGACGTTGCTTATTTAGGCAACGTCAGTGTTGACTAAGAATGAATACTTCCTCGATAGCTTCTCCAGTCAAAATTTACCCACAACCCACACCCCATACGAAGGCGATCAAGTGCCCTCTCACCTATGGCCTGAGTCAATTCCGCTTCTTTCAGATTGGTCAGAATCCCAACCGATTTTAGCATCGCCGTACGTCGATCAATAACCTGATGCAATATGACCTTTTCGTATTGTGAGTACATCTGAACGCCAACTTCATCGAGAACAAGCAAATCGACGCGAGACATCTGCTCCATCAGTTGGGCCTCTGTTTTTCCACCACTGAACCCCGCTTTGAACTCAGTCATTAGGTCAGCAACGGTAATAATCAGAACGCTTTTGTGCTGAGCAAGGAGAGCATTTCCTATCGCTGCAGCAAGATGGTTTTTACCCGTCCCAGGGCTGCCACTGAAAACGAAACAAGCGCAACCGGATCCGAAATTGTTCAGCCAAGACTTTGCATAAGACAACGCTTTGCGCTGGCCATCATTCTCTACCGAATAATTTTTGAACGTGCAGTTTTGATAACGTTCACGAATGCCCGAGCGCCCAAATGTCTTTTCTAACCTGGTACGGCTGTTCTCCTGGTTCAGCTTTTCTGAGTGCTTGCGCGCCTCCTCCTGTTGCCATGCCATAAGCTCCTCAGCACTGGAGAACTTGGGCTGTACTCCGGCAGGAACAATTTTCTGAAGCCGTTTTAACACATCAGCCATATCGCGCATGTTCACCCCGTGAAGCCGTCAGGAATTGAGCTATCTGGTTTTGAAACGCTGGTAATGTCAGGTCGGCTCGTCTGAGCCATGTTGAAATTGTTTGGCGGGTATAACCCCTGATACTCCCGAGCGATGCTGTGACGAATGACCACTTCAGGCGGAATGCCCTGGCTTCGATATCTCTCCAGCTCCCTGATCGAGCCTTTAGCACCCTGAGGAGTTTTTATTGGCTTACGTAATGCCTTGCGATACTCCACCCACTCAACCCATAACGCGCAGGAGAGCCAATCAGGAAGTTCAACCGCGAGAGGATCGAATTTTGGCTTCGCCAAATTCCCCTTGGGGGGATTAAGGGGGGTTTTAGGTTCTTTGACTGGATCTAATAACTGACTGATTCTGGGTGAATCTCCTGCACCCTCCCCCCCTGCACCATTTGCACCAGGGGGTGCAGCTCCTTCACCCTCCCACCCTGCACCATTTGCACCATAGGGTGCAGCTCCTGCACCCTGCTTTTGAGCCTGTTTCTGATAGGGTGCAGGATTTTCACCCTCATTGTTAAAGGTCAGGTGATAGATATTGGATCGGTTAACGCCGCTCGAATCTCTTCGCTCTTCAACACGAACAAATCCATCCTTCACGAGTTGCCGGATATGTGTCTGAACTGAGCGAGAAGATATCTCGCATTCATAAGCTATCGTTGCCACTGCCGGCCAACATTCCCCCGTATCACTGGCGTTATCTGCGAGCTTTATCAGCACCAGCTTACGGAGCGGATTTCCCACCCTTGCTTTCATGGCCTGAACCATCAAGGACATACTCATACTGCTACTCCTGCGAAATCATTACGGGTGATCCCGCCACTCAAACTGACATCAGTAATTCTGCTATTGGAATCAACGCCTGAAGCTCGTCGATAAGCCTGTTCAGCTTCACTGTTGCTGTGGGGCATCTGACCGCAACAGCCGACATAGCCGCACCGAACGACTCCATGACTTTCGCTTTAGCCAGTTCAGGCGAATGAGGTTCTTCCAGTTCTATGCGCTTGCGTGTTGGCATGGCTCGCAAAGCGACGTCTGATAGCTCTGCTGCCATCTTGACGTAACGAGGCCCACCTAAGCTGAAGATGCGCTTTACGCGTTGTTTAGCGTTGCGTATGCCCTGCTCGTCCGTAGCTGGTGGTATTAGTTTTCCGCCCCCCCTGCGTTGATATTCATCAGCGAAGCGAACGCCTACTGTTTTCCAGCCAGCCTCATGCGCCCATGACTCAACGCCAGCGGATATTTGTTCAACCGTCGGAGTGATTTTCATGCTTCAGTTTTCCGTTTCGCTTTGCTTTAGCATGAGCATCATAAATAGCTGGGTCATACTGTAATTCCCCGCCCGATGCCGTTTGTAATCGCGTTGCTCGTCCTTCTGGAACCAGATCCCCCCATTTGTACAGAGAGGAGATTCTTACTCCAGCAGCACGAGCCAGATTTGTTTTTGTTCCAAAAAAATGGAGCGCATCTTTCGTATACATTAATCATTCCAAAATGTTAGCCATAGCTAACAAGATAGAAGTTAACAAAAACGTAGTCAATAAGATTTAGCATTAGCTAACTATGGATATGACAAACCTTACGATTGGCGAGCGGATCAGAGCGCGTCGCAAAGAACTAAAATATACTCAGCGCACTCTAGCTAAAGCGTTGAAAATTTCGCATGTCTCCGTTTCACAATGGGAAAGGGATGATAGCGAACCGACAGGTAAAAACCTCTTTGCACTAACTAAGGTTCTCCAATGCACACCTACATGGATTCTCTTCGGCGATGACAGCCGGACTCCTGAGCCTCCAGTTCTCACCGATGCCCCTCTCGATGAACGTCAAACTGAGTTATTAGATCTCTTCAATGCCCTGCCTGAGTCTGAGCAAGAAGCTCTTTTGGGTGAAATGAGAGGCAGGGTTGAGAACTTCAATAAACTCTTCGAAGAAATGCTTATAGCCCGACGCCGCACTCAAAAAAAATAAAGCTCTAAAAAACAAACAGATATTTTCTCACGTACAAAATGTTAGCTATAGCGAACATTTTTCTCTTGATCTAATTGTTAGCTATGGCTAACCTTTCCACATCGAAACACGCACAGTGTTATCAGCAAAACGTTCAGCCAGCCTGGCTAAAGGGCAAAACAAACGGAGATTGGAAATGAGCAAACAAAACGCAGTCGGCTTAGCACGTACAGCCCGCAGTGAAGCAGAAAGCATCACCAAAGGTGACAAGCGCACTATCACCGCAATCATCAACAACTGGAATGAGTGCGTTAAACAAGCTGGCTTCTGGTGCATTTACGATTTTCCAACTACGGGCTACACCCGTAAATCTCAGCTGGTGGCCGACCTGCTCCGCTGCGCTGATCAGCTTGATGAATACGTTGAACCAAACCCGCATGCAGCTCAGACCGTTGAACAGCAGACCCGCGAACTTAACGCAGCTCTTACCCGCGTTCTGGATGTTGAAGAGGCCCACGCTGAAGCTCTGGAAATGAATGTAGGAATCGAACTTGCGTTACACATCATCACCAAACTGGCTAAGCCTGGCGAGGTAGTTGAAGCTGGTGATGCTGCCGGAGGATGCCTTTACCGTGATGGTTTTAACGATATCAACTACCTGGTATCTGTGGCGTAAAGGATGTACAGAGAACGCGAGGAATTACACGCTGAAGCCCTGCGAATTGATGCGGAGCAATATGCAGCTCCCGTCACCTGCTCCATCTTCCAGCGTAATGACGGCGTACAGCTGGCTCTGGATAGCTCATGCGATGTTCGGTTTATCCGTACCAGCAAAAACGGGGAATGGTTTAAAGCAGGTTTCCGCAATGCCGATATGGAAGGTTACCAGCCTGTCGAGAGCGATGTTTTGTTTACCTCCATGCCTTCACGCACTCTTTCATATTCAGACGGTGTGATGGTTGTCTCTGAGGCCTGAGCCTTGAGCAATAACAAATTAACCGATTTATTTATTGCCCTGACAGGCCAAGACAGGGCAACAGCGAAAAAATATCTCGAAGAGAATTACTGGTCTTTATCAACCGCAATCACTTTTTTTCAGGTTGATAGAAATGAAGGAAAAATTTAATGACTGGACAACACTACGGCACCCAAGAAGTAATTCGTTCATGTATTCGCCCTGGGATGTTAATCAGGCATGAAGGGCTAACCTGGACAGCAGGAGCTAACACCCGCGGCAAACTCGTTATTTCAACTTTACGCGGGAGTAAGTGTTTAAAAGATTGCTTCGTAGATGTTCTGTTGGATGCCAGGGGCGAACCTCTAGGCAATTACCCAAAGGATATTCAATGGACTGGCAAATCATAAAATTGTTTTTAAAGGCTTATGCACCCTTAGCTGTCGTCTTTTATCTAATTGTTATTTTTGGCTTCAGGTTATTCACAGAAGATAAAGACGACGATATTTAGTTAAACAGAACCATTACGTATGCCATTAATTATGGCAGGGATTCCCACACACTTTTTTGGAGTTAAATATGAACCACGAATTTACCGTAGCATTCAATACTGAGCTGTTAGTTTCTACCGATAATTGTAAAGTGCTGTCTTTAACCTGCGGCGATGAACAGCTGGGTTATATCGCTTTCAATACCATCGACCGCGATTCTGATAAGCGCACCTTCGTTACTCCTTTCACGGCTGAAGGCGAACTGAAGGAAGCGTGCTGTGCGAGCTGCGCGGCGAAAGCTCTTTTCAATAACCGTACCGGCTTCAAGCTCAAACTTATATCTATCGCTGAAACTGAAAATGTTCAACCTTCTATTACTCAGCTTCTGCCTCTGTTACTGCTGGCGGATATCGCCAAGCGAGCTAAATCACTCTGATTTATTCAGCCCCGTTAAGGCGGGGCATTTATCCGAGTGACCATTAGTTAGTGGTCAGCCTGATAAATAGAGGTATGCAGATGGATATTACTCTGGTGTTTAAGAAATTAGCCCTCGTTAACGGCGAGGAAGCAGTTATCAGCATTGCCCCCAGCGCAATGAAAAAGATGGTCATGGATTTAGTGGCGAATGGTTATTTATCCACTGAGGATTTAATCATTTTTGCAATCGGTCAGGTGAAACTCTGCGACCGCAAAAACCTTGAGCATGTTTTGCCCGACAACGTTTTAAAGAAATTAACCGAAACTTTTGAATCCGTAAAAGAAGGAGATAACAATGACTGACCAGAGAATTTTCATCGCAGGATATTTCCCCGATGAAGAATCAGAAAAGGCAGGTATTAAGCGTGTCGCTACCGCCTTCAATGCTAAGGATATTGAACGCGCTAAAGCTAAAGCGAACTTTATCTTCCTGGAAGAGTATGAACATGCTCAGGATGCAGCATTTAAAATCCTTGTGTGTGAAGACACTCCAGATGTTCCTGGTCGTCCTTCTCGCGGAACATGGAATGAAGAATTCCTTTACGAATACGACTGGCCTGAAGACGTCGGCCACCCTGTGAAACGACAGGCTGAAAAGGTCAATTTCGACAAGCTCTCCACCGTTACCAAAATTGCCGTTCTGGTGAAGTACGACTCTACCGAGATCACTAAAGCGGATCTCCCTGCCGCGCTGGAACTTACCCAGGACGAGGCGAACACTTTCGAAGGTCATGTTGTTGAGGCTATCAGCAAGATGCCTGAAATCGCCAATATGTACCCCGAGCGCATTCAGCACGTCATCGGCTGGGTCGGTGCCAAATGCGATCACTCTGCGAAATGGCCTGAGATCCAGAAAGAAATTGCAGCCTGGCAAAAAAGGCAGGATGGAGAGCGCAAACAAACCGGTTCGTCAAAATCGGTGGTGGATATCGCTCGCGAGAAAGCCGCGGCTGAAAAAATCCGTGTGCAAAATCCGGCTCCTGTTCACCTTCAGGATGAAGAATCTTTAAAGCGCAATATTGCCCTGGGCCTGGTTGCTAAGGCGATGGATTTCGACATCCTCAATCCTCCGGCGAGCATTGTTAATCGTGCCCGCGACATCATCAAGCTGAAAGAGAAACCCTTCCCTGCATGGTTTGCAGCAATGAGCGCGACGATTGGCATTTACGAATACTCAACCGTCCAGATTATCTACAGCGTGAAAATCTCGCCTGAAGATATCGACAAAACTGCCGGCTCTATTCAGGCACATATCAACCGCACGTTTACCGAAACTGACCACGCCAACCCGTCCGCTGAAATGCTGGCCATCGCCTGTGGCACATCGAAAACCGAAGAGGGAAAAAGCAATGAGACCGAACAGAACAAAACGGGCACAACTGGCCCACTGGACGATGCAGCGTCAAAGGCTGGCGCAGTGGAACCGGAACACAATGCAGACGGGTCAGCAGCGGGGCCGCTGGAAACTGCGCCACAGGTAGAGCGTACGGGCCCGTTCTATTACCTCTTTGCAGATGGTGTGAAAGTAGGACGCGCTAACAAGCTTCCAGGGCTCGAAAAAGCGCTGGCTGATGGTGGAAAGGAAATTAGCCAGGACGAATATTTAGCGCGTAAAAACGGCACATACGAAGCCCCTGCGGCCCCTGCTGATAACTCAGGCGCAGGTAATGAGCCTGAAATTACCAATCACGGCGCGGGTCGATTCTCCATTGATGGACTCATGTCTGAACAGCAGCCTCCAGGAACCTCTCAGGAAAATCTCCCAGAGACTCCTGTATCAGATACAGCTGGCTCTACAGCACCAGCAGCACCAGCGGTAAGTAGTGAAGAACCAACATTCACTCTCCGTGCTGACGAGCTGGAGAAAGAGCTGGGCGACAGCGAAAACCTTTCCATGTGGAAAGACGTGATGCGCACTAATCCGCGTTACACGAAAGATATGAGTGATATTGGGTTTGGTGGAACCGCTATCAACTCGCAATACATGATCATGCGAGCCACCGAAAAATTCGGTCCCGTTGGTATTGGCTGGGGCTGGGAAATCGTTGAAGACAAGATGATTGAAGGCGCACCGCTTACAGAGAAAATCTTCGAAGGTACAAAATTTGTCGGAAAGCGCATCCTGCGCGATGCAGATGGCTCGTTATTGTTCGAGCTGAACCACTACATCAAAATCCATCTTTGGTACATCAAAGACGGCAAGAAAGGGATCGTTGAGAACTTCGGCTCTACCCCTTATCGACAGTCAACTAAGCACGGTATTCAGTGCGATACCGAAGTTCATAAAAAATCGCTGACCGACGCGATCAAAAAATGTCTTTCCGGCCTGGGCTTCTGCGCCGATGTTTGGCTGGGTCTGTATGGCGATGCTGTATACAGGGCCGAAAGCGTTATTGAACATGGTCTGAAGGATGCCACTGACAGAGCTGATGATTCAACGCGCATCCGTGAAGAACTTGACGAGCGGTTTAAACAGAACGTTGAAACCATGCGTAAAGCTGTCTCTCAAAATGAAGTCTCAAAGATTGCGAGCAGCCTGACGCGAGCCGTGAGCATTCACTTAAAAGCCGCCAAAGATATTAACGATAAAGAATACGTCAATTATCTGGAGGGCCGTTTACGCCGCCTGGAAGATATTAAAGGCGAGTGCCTTTCTAAGCTGGAGGAAAAAGCATGAGTAACCGCACTATTGATTTAGCAAACGAAATAAGCAAAGTTCTTGCCCTCGGCGAAAGCGGCGATATAGATTCGCAAACCCTTGCTGATACCCTTGAAGGTATCGAAGGCATGATTGAAGACAAATTTGATGCCACGATGTCAGTTATTAAAGATTTCGATGCTAAACAGGAAGCATGTAAGAAAGAGGCGGCCCGTTTAGCCGAAAGAGCAAAACACTGGCAACGTCAGGCCGGAAGTCTTCGCCAGTATTTACTGGAGTGTTTGCAAGCCTCTGGCCGTAAGCAGTTTAAATCAACTCTTCATACCTATTCAGTTAAAAAAGGGGCGATATCTTTAAAGATTTTCGATGAAGATTTAATTCCTGATGAATTTGTGGAGTCCAGAACAGAGGTTATTCACGACATACAGAAGGATAAAATTAAACAGATCCTGACTGATGCGTTAAAAGCCATTGAAGATTTACGCGAAAAAGGTGAACAGGTGCCAGAGGAGCTTTTAAACAAAGTGCCTGGCGCTCAGGTAGAACGTGGGCCTGAATCTCTTTCTGTTCGATGAAACACAGGGCCGCTAAGCGGCCTGTTTCGGGAGCTTATATGTTCGTATTCAGAAACGAAATCATCGAAGAAACAAATGACGATTTAAGATATCCGCGCAAGCAGTCTTTGGATTCTGCACCTGACTATACAAAGAAAATAGTCGCTGCGTTATCTAATCGTCGGAATCTGAGAAAGAAAAATGTCTCTACTAACACGCGGTAAGTCTGTTTTCAAAGTGCGCCCTCTTTTGTTTAGCAAAAGTTTTAAATGGGCGAATGTAAAAGTAATTGCAACGTTGCGAGGAAATTATTACGGACGTGAGGTGAAAAATAATGGCTAACTCTTTTCGACAAATGACACGCGGCGGCGTTATCTCCCGCACTGACAATGGCATGTTTATCCATCTGGATGATATTCACGTCAAACCAGGCTTTAACAAGCGACTTGATGATGAACGTACACGCCAGGCTGATGACGACCTTTTCCAGTTCCTGATGAATGGCGGCAGCGTACCACCTCTTGAAGTGATTTCTCGTGATGAAGGTGGCGTGTGGATTGTAGAGGGTCACCGCCGACACCGTTGCTATGAGCGCTGCCGCGAAGCAGGAAAGCCGGTAAACAAAATCCACATCGTCCAGTTCGTTGGCGATGACAAAGAACGCCTCGCCCGGATCCTGACCTCCAATAACCAGTTAAGCCTTTCCGAGCTGGAACAGGCCGCGGTGGTAAAAGAGCTGGCATCAGCATTCAATCAGTCTGTGGCAGAAATAGCCGCACTGGTGAACAAGTCAGAACCGACCGTTCGTAACCTGCTTACCCTGGCTGGCGCGAATCATGACGTGAAGCAGAAAGTACAGGCTGGTGAAGTAACAGCAGGTGCAGCTATTGCACGCGTAAAAGAGTTCGGTGAAAAAGCTGGTGAAGTGCTTGAGCAGGATAAAGCCGTAGCCGCAGCAGCTGGAAAGAAGAAAGTTACCCGCAGCGTAATAGCCCCTGAAATTAGCGTGAAGAAAGCCCGCCGTCTGGTTGAGCTGATCACCCTTGCCGGAATCAACGAGAGCGGCGCTATTACCCTTTCTGGCGAGTTATTGAATGAGGTAGTGGAAATCATCAACGAACAGCGCGATATCGAAGCACAGCGCAGCAGGGCCGCAGTATGAACAAGGTAGAGAAAGAACGTTTAGTTACTTACCGCCGCTGGCTCTATACGGCAGAACTGAACGAGACAAAGCTTATCGCTTATAAGTGCCCTAAATGCATTGAGAAGTTACAAACCACCGAAGCGCCGGAAGGTGAAACGTGGGATACGTTTTCCAACTGCCCTTTTTGCGGCTCGTTACTTTTTAAGGTTACGCAAGGGTCAACAGTAAAAATTGATTTAATTCTTAATATTGGAAACTGAAAGTTAGTGATTGCTTTGACGCGGGTTCAGTCAAAGGCGCGTAAGGTGCTGGAGCTTCTGCTTTCTCGATATTAAGTGATTTTCGTAATTCAGTTTTGATACCCGACCAGCGATAAATTGCTGGTCGGTCATGGGGTGACTCATGCCGCAGATCGTTTTTAATAAAGAATGGGTTGTTGAGGCCGAACTAACAGCGCTTACAGGCCTGACAGAGCGCCAGATTAAAGCACTCCGCAGCGGGCCATGGCTGGAAGGCGTCCACTTCAAGCGACAGGCAATGAACGGAGGAGAAACTAAGCGTGGCTTGCTATGGTACAACTACCCTCGCATAAATCAGTTAGTGCAGGAGCTGTAATGACCTTCCCAACAGGTGTTGAAATTCACAATGGAAAGATCCGGTTAACTTTCACCTTTCGCGGCAAACGCTGCCGTGAAGTGCTGAAGGGCTGGATGGTCACTCCTGCAAATATCAAAAAAGCGGGAAACCTGCGCGCGCTCATCGTAAGTGAAATACAGCTGGGTGAATTCGATTACGCTCGGCGCTTCCCTGAGTCGAAAAGCATCAAGAAATTTACCTCTACGCGTGTTGCTTATACCTGGGACGAACTTACCGAACTCTGGCTGGATGCCAAGGAAGAGGATGTTTCAAGAAACACCATGACGCGAATTAAGGCGCAGCTCAGGACGATGAATAAGGTCATCGGAGGTAACACGCTAATTTCCGATATTACTCACAGCGACATGATGCAGTACAGAAAGGAGCTGTTGCGGGGAGAAAGCTTTTACTCTGAGGGCAACAAGAGGAAAAAGACTGGCCGCAGTGTGAATACGGTTAACGACTATATTTCACTGACCTGTCAGATCCTGCGCTTTGCTCACCGTAGCCGATTCATCACCGATAAACCGTTTGAGCACATCACAAAGCTGCACAAGGACCGTAAGAAACCGGATCCATTACAGCGTGATGAGTACGCCACGATGATGCTGGCCCTGACGGGTCAGGACAAAAACATGTGGCAGTTCGCCATCGGTGCCGGCCCCCGTCACGGTGAGATTGCGGCACTGTCGTGGGATGATGTTGATCTTGATGCAGGAAAGGTTCATATCCAGCGCAACCTGACCGGCCAGGGTGATTTTGTACCGCCCAAGACTAAGGCTGGTGATCGAATAATCACCCTTCTCGCTCCTGCGCTTGATGCGCTGCGTGCACAATATAACCTCACTGGCCATCTGCCGGAAACGGAGATCGTTCAGCATTTCAGGGAGTATGGTAAGTCTGAAGTACAGAGGAAGCGTTTTGTGTTTCTGCCGCGCCTGGGGACAAAAAATCCGGGTAATTATTTTTCGACGCAGTCAATTACCGATCGCTGGGATGCCTCGGTGAAAAAGGCCGGTATTCGCCGACGCACGCCGTATCAGTCACGACACACTTACGCATGCTGGTCACTTGCGGCTGGAGCAAACCCTTCGTTCATCGCCAGCCAGCTCGGGCACGAAGACGCTGAGATGGTGTATCGTGTGTATTCAGCCTGGATCAAGGAGTTTGACGGTGAGCAGGTGGAGCTGTTAAACGAGCAGTTAGGGTTTGCCCCCAATATGCCCCTGAAAACAAAATTATCTAAAATAAACCAATAACATCAATAATTTAAAAGCGCACCCCACTACTATAGGGGGGTATACTACCTCGCATGTTGCTCATCTGTAAACAATAAGAAAGATATTTGAATTGAGCGTAACCCTTCCAAACGGTACAGACGATATTTACGGCATATGTTCTCCACCGCTGAGGCTATTTAGCTCGTAATGTTAAAAATTTGCACTTATAACGCACGATGTGAACAGAAATAACATTTTCGTCACCTAACATAGTCGCGATAAACAAAATGGTGGTGTTAATGATTGTACTAAAAAGCTTTTTATTCTTCGCTGGCGCAGCGGCCGCCTGCGCACTTGGCGTACTTTGCCTTTGGGTGGACATGCACTTTTTTGGTCATGACATCCCTGAATTATCAATGACCGAAATCATGCAGGAAACGGTATTAGCGGCCATCGTGTTTCTCCATTTTCGGCTCGCAAAGCTGTATGTTCCCATGCGCTACTGCAATATTCTCGTGGGAGGTTTTTTCCTTAGCATGTTAATTCGCGAGCTGGATGCCCTTTTCGACCTTATTTCTCACGGCAGCTGGGTGTGGTTCGCCCTTATTACCGCGCTGGCGGCGCTCATTCGCCCATTAATGCATTATCGTGAAACGCTGGACCAGCTGGCAAAATATACACAATCGCCGTGGTACGGCGTTCTGCTGAGCGGCCTGCTGTGCGTGCTGGTCTTCTCCCGCCTGTTCGGCATGCAGGAGCTATGGCACGCCATCCTGGAGCATGGCTATATTCGCGTAGTGAAAAACGCCGTTGAGGAAGGTAGCGAAACGTTCGGCTATATGCTGTGCCTGAGCGCTTCCCTTGGCTATTACGCTACCTTTCGCCAACGCGAGGGTCGGAAATAATTCGCTTTCCCGCTGCGTATGGAGTCGTTATTTCGCGCTCGCGGCCGGCCTATATCCCGGCGCCCCTTTAAGACATTAACTTTTGTTAATTAAGGATACGGGATTATTTCGTAGAAGGTCAGAGAGTGAAAGGTAGACATATCCTAAAAATGCGCAATCTGCTGCCGATTTCAGCGGTTTATCTCTCACTTCCCCCATCAGCGACTATCCTTAATCTACCAACAAAAGGAGGCAGGAATGTCTGATATCGACGCTGATAAAAACGCACAATACGCTGGCGATAAAGCCAAAAACAAACTCGATGAATTGTCCGGCTCTGCGCAGCAGCAGTTTGGCGAGTTCGTTGATTCCCCTAAGCACCAGGTGAAGGGGGCGGCAAAAAAATACGCGGCCCAGGCCAGCGATGCCGTTTCGGACGTCACTGAAGCCGTCAGAAACAACCCGCTAACCGGCTTAATCGCCGCAGGTGCGGTTGGTATCGTCCTGGGGCTTTTGCTGGGACGTAAATAACATCAGGCCCTCCGGGGCCTTTTTCTTTCTCCCTCTCCTTTCCCCCCCTAATTCTGATAGTTCTGGGGTCAAACGTACGCTCTGTACAACAAACTTGTACAATTTATATGTACAGATTTGACCAAATAGTATAAATTCCATTCCAGTGATGTTACACAATTGTTTGTTAACGGTGGAAAATTATGCGTCGCAACCATGCTCCCTCTACAGCAGAAAGCGCTATCACGTTGTATTTCAACAAAGATAACGTGCCAACACAGCAGGAAACGCTCGGCGCCATTGTCAGTGAAATCATTAAAGAAAATGTACAACTGAGCAGAATGACAATTTGTACAAAGCTCTTACGCCGGATTGAGGAGTCAAATTCCGACGTTGAGAAAGCACACTATAACGGTCTGATCGCCCTTTTCTTCGAGCGTTAACCTGAACACTGTTTTTTAACTTACTAAGTTAGGCACGCTGAGCGAGAATAGCTATATCGAACGCGATGACTAACCCCATGCTACAGCCTGCCGCGTGTAGCAGAGTGAGATTGAAGCTATGCATAGAACTAAATTTGAACGACTTAAAGATGACCTGATTGGTGAGGCCGTTTTATCAATCCTGAAAGAGAACGGGCCGATTACCTTTGCGTCTCTTGCCAGTCGCCTCCGGGCAATGGCTACCGTTGAATCAAATGACGAACGTAAAAATGCATTGGTTGCTGCTGAAGATGAAGTGCGCCAGCGCGTAACCGGCGTATCGCAGGATCGAGGAAGGGTCATAGGGGATTATGACATCGGCCGCATGCGCTCTCTCTTCAGCAAAACCACGCTTCTGGCCCCAGACAAGAAACACTAATTTTAACCGACACGGTGACCACCATGAGTAAAGCGCTTAGGCAGCAGACGTACAATTTTGAAGCACTGCACGATAAAGGACTGGCAGAACATTTCCTGAATGCGGGAACGCATCTCAGCGGTGAGGTTGAAGTATTAGGCTCTGCCATCCGCTGCATTATGCTGACCGGCGATAATCTTTCTAATAAAGAGATTATCCTGCAACTTATTCACGCTCTTGAAATTACGCCAGAGCCTGATGCCTGTGACGTTATTCGCAACACGCTTGAAATTGTGGTCGGTTTTACTCGTGATGATATCTGAGAACGGTCTGTATCAACGGTGAGTCTCCGTTTTAAATGCTGGTGGTTAACTAAAAGCCTGCTTTTATTCTTCCACCAGCATACCGCTAGCTAAATAATCGCACCATACGATCTAACTCTTCTTCTTTTACCGCCCGGGAAAAATAGTATCCCTGGAAGCGCTTAACGCCTAATGCGACAAGCTTTTCAAATTTTTCCTCGCTGTCCACCCCTTCCGCAACGCATTCCCCGCCCGTCAGATCGCTATAAATCTGTATCGCCTTAATAATATTATATTCATTATCGTTAGCGACGAACGCCTCGACGATATCCCGGTCGAGCTTAAGACCGTCAAAGTGAACCTGTCTGACGGGAAACATGGCGTGATCTCGTGAAAAACAGTCATCCAGAAACAAACGACAGCCAGCGTTGCGTAAGCGCTGAAGCGTTTCGGGTATATTTTTATCCTTCGTGACGTCAACGGTTTCCGCTAATTCAAAGACGAGCTTTTCGGCCCATTGAGCCTTAAGTAACATCTCAACGGCTTTTTTCGCCATGCCCGGCAGCGCGTTTCCGGACGCCAGCTGGGGCGGTATATTCACAGAAAAATAATATTTACCGTTGTATTTATTGATGCCGGATACGGCAGCGTGGATCGCCAGCGCCGTCAGCTTTAGCCATATTTCGGCGTTTTTTATGCCGCTAAGAAACCGGCCCGGCTTAATAATTTCTCCGTTTTTATTCCAGCGCAGCAAAATTTCAAACCCTACCCCTTTTTTATCGCCGTCGGTAATAATCTGATATGCCGCAAAGATTTCCCGCTTGTGCAGCGCCTGTAATACCGCCACTTCCGCTTCTGAAAAGGCCTGCTGATTATCAGGCGCAATATAAACTTCATCCCTGAATACGCGCGAATCGTTAAACCACAGCCGAATAAGATGCAGCTTGGTTAAACCCACCTTACGATGGCTATAGACGGTTTTATCCGACACGCCCAGCTTCACGCATAACGCCTTAATTGAAACCCCTCGATAAAAGTTCAGCAATACGTCCAGCTCACGCTTCGTTAAGCCATGCACATTTTCTTTTTCTCCATTATCGGGAACGTCACGCAAAAGGCGTGACGAACGTGCCTGGCCGTTCGAATTATTCGTTAACTTATCTATGACCTCTGAAATATTCGCTATGCGGATCCTGGAGAGCATTTTTTTATTACTGACGAGGCTTTTCAGCGTGGCGTAGAGCCACCTTTCAGGCACTGCACCATACAGCGTGACGCCGGAAACAGCGGGCAGCGCATTAAGCACGGATACCAGCCGCTTCAGGCTTTCAAGAAAGGCGGCAACGTCGCGACCAAGAAAAACAGAAATGGTAACTGATTGATTATATGCCATTTTACTTACATCAGCCGAACACACCTCATCCTCTTCAAAACGGAGGCGCGTGACGTTTACGCCACGGGCCTGAAGGAGCTGGCTGTACCCCTGGAAGGTAAAGGCGCAGGATGAAATAACAAATCGTTGCTCAGAACACGCGTCGTTCAGTGAAGATAAATGTTGAGGCATAACCTGCTCCTGAGAATGAAGATGTCATTCCCGCTGGGGATAAAAATCAATAATTCGCGTTGCACAACATTATTTTACCGCACCCCCTAAGGTTAATAAACCGTTATCAATGTTAAGCACCGGAACATCTTTGGGTTAATCAACCGGCGCATCCATAAGCCGTATAAATATAACTTTCTTTTCATATAACGTAAGTATCCGGGACTTTCTCAAGGTATAATGAAAATTCCGAAAAAGAAGAGCGGACACTTCATCTTATCGGCTCATATAAAAAGAGAAAATGCTATGGATAATCATATCTCATCCAGGGCCTTGTTACATCGACGGGATGTCATTAAGCACAACCCGCGATTTAGCGAAGCCATAAAAGAGCACTACAGAATTAATGACGCCATCTATAAAAAACAGCCCTTGTTCTACAAGACGATGCTTCAGGAATCACGCTTCAATATAATACTGTCTATGTGTTGTTTTGTTTTTGGCAATCAGGCCGAGTCAGTTTCAGAAATTAAGGAATTGTGCTCCCGCTATAATATCGCCAGCCCTAACAGCGTTATCGCGATCATCACAATACTGAAAACCACCGGGCGAATTAAGACCTGGCGCTGCACCGAAGATCGACGAAAGACAAAAATCGCCCCTACGGATAAGGGACTCGATGAGCTTAAGCGCTATATGTCCGGGGCATTTACGCCCGTGAGCATTCTTTATCCGGCATTCAATATAAACGTTAACCTGCTGGATAATGACATTTTACGACACAACTTTTTCCGGCGGGCTGCGGAATATCTTTTCCGGGGATTAACGTTCAGAAAAGTACTTCCTGAGGTCGGGTTATTTATTGATAAAGATGGCGGCCGCATGATTATGCTGTATCTCTACTTACAGGCCATTGATAATAAAACCGCACACGGCGCAACCATTGCGTATTCAGCCAGCACGCTGGCAAAAGAATTTTTTGTTTCGCGTATTCACGTTAACCGGATTATCAAGTCGGCGCAGGAGGCGGGTTATCTAAAAGATCGCGGCGACGGCCGGATGTCGGTCTACCCGGCATTTATTGAGCTTGTCGAAAATTATGCCGGGCTCTATTTCGCCTATGTCACCCATTACATCAACGTGGTGCCAAAAGAACGACGCCATGCCCCCAACATGACGTCCGCATACTAATCTCACCGGCGTTCGGCTTGCCGAACGCCTTTTTTATCGCTCGCGCAGCGCCTCTTTTGCCTTATTGAGCGGCTTCAGCAGATAATCAATAATCGATTTACTGCCGGTTTTGATATCGACGGTGGCTATCATGCCCGGAAACACCGGAAATGCTTTACCCTGCCTGTTCGTCAGGTGGTTACTCTCCGTACGGATATAAACGCGATAGTAATAGACGTCCCTTTTTACCTCGTCCTGAAGGGTATCCGGGGAAATCATCGTCACCTCGCCCTTCAGCCCGCCGTAGATGGAGTAATCATAGGCGGTAATTTTCACCAGCGCTTTTTGCCCCGGATGGATAAACGCCACGTCGCGCGGGGAGATTTTCGCCTCGATAACCATCTGGTCGTCAAGCGGGACCAGGCTCATCAGCTTGCCGTTTGGCGGGATCACCCCGCCTACCGTCGTCACGTCAATATCCTTTACGATGCCGCGTACCGGCGCATTGAAGGTCAGACGAGTCAGCGAATCTTCGCGCCCTTTCATGACGGAACGCTGCGCTTCGATCTCCGCGTTGGCCTTCGCCAGCTCTTCACGCGCGCGAACGTAGTACTGGTTCTTCATCTCGGTGATTTTATTTTCAAGCTCGTTCTTCTGGCGCTCAAGACGCAGCACCTCAACCTTGCTGGCCGCGCCCTGCACAACCAGCGGACGGGTTAGCGCCAGCTCGCGCTGCACCAGCGCCGCTCCCTGACGCAGCCCGGCCAGCCCTTTTTCCAGGCTCTCGCGGCGCGACTGATAAAGCGCCGTTTCCTGCTTAACCAGCTCGACGTCATCGTCCAGCTCCGCCGGAAAAGCCAGCGCCGTATCGTTTACCTCGGCCTTCAGGCGCGCGGCGGTTGCCAGCGCGGCATTCAGGCGGGATTCACTCTCGAGCACGCTGGATTCCGTTTTGGTGCGGTCGAGCTGCGCCAGCTGCTGGCCCCGCTCGACGATATCGCCTTCGCGCACCAGCAGGCTGTGAATAATCCCCCCTTCCAGGGACTGGATCACCTGTTCGTGGGAGGACGGGATCACCTTGCCGCTGCCGGTCGTCACCTCATCCAGCTGGAACAGGCTGGCCCAGATGATAAACACCACCAGCAGGGCAAACAAAGACCAGGCCACCAGCGTGGAGCGCGGCAGGCGCGGCTCCTTCAGCCGGCTGTTAAAACGGGAGAAATCATTCATGCCACGCCCTCCGCTTTCAGTTTGACGGTACGCTGGGGCGCCTGCTGCGGCGCCATGCCGTGCTGGCGCAGGATGGCATCGCGCGGGCCGTCCATCACCACTTTACCGTTTTCCAGCACGATGATGCGGTCCACCAGCTCCAGAATCGGCAGACGATGGGTAGCGACCACCAGCGTCCGGCGCTTGCCCAGCCACTGCCTGAGGTGCTGAATAAACTGCTTTTCGCTCACCTCGTCCAGCCAGGCGGTAGGCTCGTCCAGCAGCAGAATATTCGGCGACGTGATCAGCGCGCGGGCCAGCAGCAGCGCCTGACGCTGGCCGCCTGAAAGCCCCGCGCCTCCTTCATTGATGATGTAGTTCAGCCCCATTTTCTGCTTACGCACAAACTCCAGCGCGCCGCTGTTGACCAGCGCCTGGTGGATCTCGTCGTCCGTCGCCAGCGGGTTACCCATCAGGATGTTGTCCCGCACGGAGCCAAAGAACAGCCGCGCCTGCTGGCTCAGCAGCTGCATGTCGCGGCGCACGTCGGCCGGGTCCAGATGATTGAGCGCGATATCGTCCAGCAGAATGCTGCCCTGCTGCGGCTCCTGCATGCCCGCCAGCAGCTGTAGCAAGGTGCTTTTCCCGGAGCCGTTGCGCCCGAGTACCGCCACGCGCTCCCCGGCGCGAATGCGCAGCTTGCTGATGCTCAGCACGGTAAGCTTCTCTTCTTCGTCATAGTAAAAACCCACGTCGTCGAGAACGTAGTCGCCCCGCAGGTGCGCTTTGTGCACCTTTTTGCCCTGCTGAGGATCGTCAATCGGGCGCTGCATCAGGTCGTCCAGGCCCTTTCTCGCCACCTTCGCCGACTGCCAGCGGGAAAGCACGCCGGAAATCTGCGACAGCGGCGCGATAGTGCGCGAGGCCAGAATCGAGGTCCCCACCAGCGCGCCGGTGGTCATATCGCCGCTGATAACCAGATAGCACCCCACCAGCAACACTACCGCGTAAACTATGGACTGTACCTCCTGCGTCCACGTCAGCAGCAGCCCGGTCAGCCAGCGCTGCTTCATGCCGACGCTTGCAGCCACGTCGTTGGTGTTGTTCCACTGGTTCTGAAAGCGCTGCTCGGCGCGCATGAGCTTAATGTCCTCGATGCCCTGCACCGCCTCCACCAGCGTGGCGTTACGGATGGCAGATTCGCGCATCCCCTCGCTGGACAGCTTTCCGAGCGGGCGCTGTACCAGCAGGCCGGGGATCAGCAGCAGCGGAACGGCCAGCAGCACCACCAGCACCAGCGGGCCGCCAATCATCCACAGGATGAAGACAAACAGCAGGAAGAACGGCAGATCGGAGATGGCCGCAATGGTGGTTGAGGTGATCAGCTCGCGCACCGACTCCAGCTCGCGGATCTGGGCGATAAACGAGCCGGTCGACCTTGAGCGAGCGCCGTTTTTGATCCGCAGGGCGTGGGCGAACACGCGTTCAGAAATGCGCAGATCCGCGCGTTTCCCCACCACGTCCGAAATATGCACCCGCAGCATGCGCATGATGAACTCGAACACAATGGCAATCATTACCCCGCCGAACAGGACCCACAGCGTGGCCTCCGACTGCGACGGCACCACCCTGTCGTACACCTGCATGGAAAAGACCATCCCGGAGAGCGCCAGCACGTTAGCGACCAGCGCCACCAGCATGATGTCGCCGTAGCGCCGCCAGTCCTTCAGCGCCAGCTGCCAGAACCAGTTCTTCTCGTACGGTTTGATGTACTCGTCTACGCGGGCATCCGGCGTGGACTCCAGCGGGCGCAGCACCATCAGCCCCTTCAGGCGTGGCCCCAGCTCTTCGCGGGTGAGCGTCGTCTCAAGGCCGCCGTCGCCGCTAAACTGCAGGCTGACGTTGCCGTCGCTGTCCATACGGTTAATCACCGCAATCTGCCCGCCGGTAAATTCCGCCAGCAGGGGTAAACGCCACGGATCGAGCGAGACCGCTTCTGCCGCCACCATACGCATCCCCAGCCCCAGCTGGCGCGCCATCTCCTCCAGCACCAGCTGGCGCGGCGAGTGACTTTCGTGGTTAATCGTTACCCGAACATGCTCAGCCGAAAAGTCCAGCCGATAGTGCTTCGCGATGATGAGCATGCCCTGCAGCCAGGGTTCGTACTGTGGATGTGTCTTCATAATGCTACGTCCTGTTCAGGGCGATAATTTCGCACTGAAATGATACCTTTGCGGGACGATAAGTAATGGAACGATCCCTAAACGAACCCGCAAAATAATCTTGTGAAATATAGGGTTATGGCTATTCGTGTAAAGAAACGCAAAAGGCCGCGAGGATCGCTCCCCGCGGCAGGTTTTTACGCAATTAACAGCTGATGATTAGCCAGCAGCGTGGCCAGATCCGTCTGCACGCCGTTTAGCGTCACCAGGGTGGTCGGCGTGAACTGCCCGCCCGTCCCGTCCAGGTCAACCTGGATCTCGGTGTTGCTGCCGTTCTGCACCACGCGGATGTAATCGGCGATGTTGCCCGCGCTGCTGTCCAGCGTGGCGACGCCGTTGACATAGCTCGCCGAGCCGCTGCCGGTATAGCCGCTGTCGGACAGCAGGTCGCGCAGGTCAATGCGATCCGTATCCGCCGTCCCCTCCCAGGTACCGACGGTGAAGCCGTTGACCACATCGCTGCCGTTCCCGCCGGTAGCGTCAGAGGCGCTGATCAGCTTATAGAGCAACGTGTCGTGACCGCCGCTGCCGATGTTGAAGGTGTCGTTACCGCCGCGACCTTCGAACTGGTTATCACCGCTGTTGCCGGTGATGACGTCGTCGTAGTCAGAGCCGTTGATCCCTTCAATATTGAGCAGTCGTGACGTACCGAACCCGGTGTCCTGCGCGGTTGAGAGGCGCAAATCGACGGTTACGCCGGACGTGGCGTTGCGGTAATCCACCACGTCCATTCCGCCGGTGTTGCTCCAGGTGTCATAGTCGGAATGGGTATTCCAGCCGCCGGAGCCGTTGTAGGTATAGGTGCCATCCTCCGCGATAAAGGTGTCGTTATACCCGGTACCGGTAATCGTTCCGCTGTGGCCGCCGGTGGCCGCTTCGGCGGTGAGCACGTAGCCCTCTTTGCCGTTGCCCGCCTCCAGGCCGCTCCAGGTGACGTTATCCGACGCGCCGTTGGTGATTTTCACGATCTCTGCCGAGTAGGTCTCGTTCGGATCCAGGCCGTAGAAGCTCACCAGCGCGGAGGTATCGTTCGAACCAATACCGGACTGGGCGTTGATGATCTGCGAGGCCACCAGCACGCCTGCGGCGTTGTACAGGTTGACCGTATTGCCGTAGTAGGCGTTGATGCCTTCGCTGTCGACAATGTGCAGATGCATCGCGGTACCGTCCGCAATGGTCTTGCTGTTTTGCACCAGCACCACCTTGCCGTTTTGCTGCGAGACCAGCAGGTCCTTCGCGCCGTCCCAGTTGTAGTCCACTGCGGCCACGCCGGTAACGTTAGCAAGCCCTGACGCCAGCTGGCTGGAGGTCCAGCTTGAGCCGTAGCCGTTGTTGGTGAACAGCGTCGCGGTCTGCGAGCCGCCGTAGGTGC
Source organism: Enterobacter cloacae complex sp. 2022EL-00788 (assembly GCF_026627565.1). Taxonomy (NCBI): domain Bacteria; kingdom Pseudomonadati; phylum Pseudomonadota; class Gammaproteobacteria; order Enterobacterales; family Enterobacteriaceae; genus Enterobacter; species Enterobacter cloacae complex sp. 2022EL-00788. The sequence continues at coordinate 226,179 of NZ_JAPNMC010000001.1, forward strand.
TGAGCTTAACGATGTCCATCTGCCCGTCACCGTTCCAGTCTACCGCCACCGACAGATAGCCCGCGGAGGCGTTAGAGGCCTCAACCGCGCTCTTGGTGGTGGACAACTGTCCTGCACCGTTGTTGTAGTAAATCACCCCACCGGTGTTGTTGTAGCTGCTGCCCAGGTACAGATCCATGTAGCCATCACCGTTGAAGTCCGCCCACGTCATGGACGCCGCCGTGGTGGTATTCGCCGCGTTCACCACAAACACGTTGGTCATGTTCTGGCCGATGGACAGCGTACCGTTGCCGTTGTTGTTAATCACGGTAAGCGAGTACGCGCCGCTGCGGTTGGTGTGCTGCACAATATCCACCGTGCCGTCGTTGTTCAGGTCGACGCCGGAAATCTCGCGCCCGGAATCAAACTGACCGTAGAACCCGCCCTCACCGCCGGTGCCATCCGGCGACAGAACGCCGTTGTTGTTCACCAGGTAGGTCAGGGAGTCCATACCGGCATCGCCGTAGGCCAGGTCCAGATAGCCATCCCCGGTTTTATCGTACGCCATCACCCCGCCGTACCAGATGGTGGTTCCCATCGCCAGCTGGCTGGCGTTATAGGTGCTGCCATCGTAGGTCCACATCACCTGCGTGGAGCCGGCGTAGGTGTTCTCCGTCGCGAAGATATCCTGCGTGCCGTTACGGTCGAAGTCGGCGGCGGTCTGGCTCACCACGTAGTAGCCGCGGGTATTGCTCAGCGTATTTCCGGCATAGGTCGAGCTATCGCTGCTGGAGTAAGACTGGCTGTTAGCAATGATGCTCCACAGGCCGCTGCTGTTCGTGCCGACGGTCATGGTCGAGTTGTTGCTGTTCCCCGCCGTGGTCGCCCAGTCGGTATTCACCGTGGTGGTATCAATCACCAGGCTGCCGGTCGCCGTGCCGGTGGTATTGCCGTTGCCCGCGCTGCTCTTGACCTGCGCCGTGACGTCGTAGCTCGCCACGCTAAGGGCATCGCCGTCCGGGATCTGCAGATACCAGGTGTTGTGATCCGGATCGACGACGACCGCACCGCCGGTCTGCGAGGTATAGGTTTTACCGTTCACCGTCACCACCAGATATTCACCGTTTACCAGGTCTGCGGATACCGTACCGCTGACAATCGGCGTGGTATCGGAGGTGGTCTGGGCGGTAATCGCCGCCGTGGTGGTCGGTACGCTGGTATCGACGTTCAGCACAAACCCGTCCGATTCCGTGTAGTTACCGGCTTTATCGGTGACGCGCACAATGTAGGTGTGGTTGCCATCGCTCAGGCCGTTGTCCTGGAAGGACCAGCTGGCGCTGCCGTTCATGGTCACCTGACCAAGCAGGATCCCGTCACGGTAAAGCTGCACAATTTCACCGTCCTCCGGGGCGCGGTTGAGCGTACCGTTAATCAGCGGCGAGGTATCATCCGTCGCGACTGACGCGCCGTAGGTGCCCTGACGTTCGCCTTCCCCGTCGGTGTAGCTGACCACCGTTCCCACCGTGTCAGGCGGCGTGGTATCCACCGTCACGATCTGAGAAGCGGTCGAGCCAACGTTGCCCGCCTGGTCAACAATCCGCACCTGATAAGCGTAATCCCCGTCAGGCAGATCGCGGGTATCGGTGTAGCTCCAGCCCTGGTTCGTCACCGAAGCGTCAATCCACGTATTGCCGCCGTCGAGGCTGATCTGCACCCGCTCGTCGCCTGCAAGCGCGCTGCCGAGCGAGCCGTTGAGGGTCAGGGTGGTGTCCATGGTGATGAAATCACTGCCGGACTGCCCGGTGTCGTCGCTGATGCTGTCGATGGTGATGCCGTACTGCGGCGCCTGCGTGTCCACCGTTACCGCCTGCGACGTGGTAGCCCCGACGTTCCCCGCCTGGTCGACGACTCTCACCTGGTAACTGTAGCTACCGTCGGTCAGCGTGCGCGTGTCGCTATAGCGCCACTGCGTGCCGCTCACGGTGGCGTATACCCAGGTGGCGCCGCCGTCCATGCTTACCTGCACGTACTCTCCCGCCCCCAGCTCCGCCCCGAGCGTGCCGTTGAGGGTGTACGAGGTCGAGCTGGTCAGGAAATCGTTGTTATCGAAGCCGGTATCCACGGTGATGTTATCCACGGTCACCGTAATCGCGGCATCTGGCGCCACCGTATCGACGGTCACCTGCTGATGCGCGCTGGCGCCCACGTTGCCCGCCGCATCGACCACGCGCAAGTAGTAGTCATAGGCCTGGTTACCCAGCGTGCGTCCGTCCACGTAGTACCAGCTGTTGCCGGTGACGATAACGTTCTGCCAGGTTACGCCGCCGTCGATGCTGATCTGGGCATATTCGCCGTCAGCCAGCGTCGCGCCCAGCGATCCGCGCAGCGTCAGCGAGGTATCGTTGGTGATAAAGTCGCTGCTGCTCAGGCCGGTATCGTCGCTGATGCTGTCGATAGCGATCGTTTTGCTGGCGTCCGGCGCTACGGTATCAATCGTGACAACCTGGCAGGTCGTCGCGCTGACGTTCCCCGCGTCGTCAATCACCCGCAGCTGGTAGTTGTAGTCGCCGTCGGCAAGCGTGCGGCCGTCCACATACGTCCAGCTCAGCCCGCTCACGCTCACGTCGGTCCAGGTCACGCCGCCGTCGAGGCTGATCTGCGCGTGGTCGCCGCTGCCGAGCGCCGCCCCGAGCGTGCCCTTCAGGCTGATCTGGGTGTCGCTGGTGATGAAGTCGCTGCCGGACAGGCCGGTATCCTGCGAAACGGCATCCACGGTTATGGTCGTTGCCGCAGGCTTCGTCAGGTCAATCACCACGTCCTGGCTGTCCGTTGCCCCCACGTTCCCCGCGTTATCAATCACCCGCACCTGGTACGCGTAGGTACCGTCGGTCAGCGTGCGACCATCCGCGTAACGCCAGCTGGTCCCGGTGACGGTCAGGTCAGTCCAGGTCGCCCCGCCGTCGAGGCTGATCTGCGCCTTCTCGTTATTGCCGAGCGCCGCCGTCAGCGAGCCGTTGACCACCACCTGGCCGTCGTTAGTGATGAAATCACTCGCGCTCAGGCCGGTGTCGTTTTGCAGGGAATCAATGCTGATGCCCATTGACGGCGCGGTCAGATCCACGGTGACGGTGTGGCTGTCGCTGGCGGCGTTGCCGATGGCATTGCTCACCTGAGCGTTGATAACGTACGAGCCGCCGTCCGCCAGCGCGGTCACGTCCGCGCTACCGAGCGTGTAGCCCCAGCTGCCGTCCGCCTGCACGGTGGCGGTATAGGTTTTGCCGTTCAGCGTGATGGTCACCGTCTGGCCAGCAGGCGCGTCGGTGGTCCCGCTGATAACCAGCGGCGTGCCGTGCTCGGCGGCGTTAACGATGTCGTCCTGCGCAAACGTGTTGATGCCGATCGTCGGCACGTCGCCGTTCAGCGTCACGTCGCGCGATGCGCTGCCGGGGTTCCCCGCCTTATCGCTCACCGAGGCGGTAATGGTGTACTCCCCGTCGGTCAGGCCGAGGAAGTCGCGGCCCGGCACGAAGACCGACCACGCCCCGTCCGCCGCGACGGTCGCCTGATAGCTGTGCCCGTTGAAGGAGACGGTGACCGTCTGCCCCTGCTCCGCCGTGGTGGTGCCGCTGATGGTCTGGCCCGCCAGCTGCTCGGCGTTGTTCACTATATCGTCATCGGCGACGGTGCTGATGGTCACGGTCGGCGCCGTGGTGTCTACCGTTAAGGTATGCGTGGTCTGGCCGTTATTCCCGGCTTTGTCGTTAACCGAGGCGGCCACCGTCAGCGCGCCGTCGTTCAGGGCAGCCAGGTCGGCGGCCGGAACGTCGAGCGTCCAGGTGCCGTCGTTTGCCACGGTGGCGGTATAGGTTTTCCCACCCAGCGTAACGGTGACGGTCTGGCCCGCCTCCGCGCTGGAGGAGCCGCGAACGGTCAGCGGCTGCTGCGCTTCCGCCGCGTTCAGCACGTCATCCCCTGACAACGCCGCAATGCTCACCACCGGCGCGGTGGTATCCACGCTGATGCCGTGCGTGGCCGAAGCGCCGTTGCCCGCGCTGTCGTGCGCCGATACAGAAACCTGATAGCGCGCGCCGTCCGCCAGCGCGCCGACGTCCGCAGCCGGAACGGTGGTAGTCCACGAGCCGTCGCTCTGGATGGTGGCCGTATAGCTCTTGCCGTTGAGGGTCACGGTAACCTGCGTACCGCTGGCAAACTGCGCGCTCGACCCGCTAATCACCAGCGCGTTGCCCGCTTCCGCGGCGTTAATAACGTCATCGCCGCCGATAGCGTTCACCGTCAGCGCGACGGAGGCCGTGTTCACGACGACGTCGTGGGTCCGGGTGCTGCTGTTGCCCGCGCTGTCGGTGATGGTCGCGCTGAGGGTCACGGTGCCGTCGTTGAGCGCAGAAATCACGCTGGCCGGAACGCCCACGCTCCAGCTACCGCTGGCGTCAACGGTGGTGGTGTACTGGCTCGTACCTAAGGTGATGACCACCTTATCGCCGACGTTCGCGCCGGTTGCCGTGCCGCTGACGATCTGCGCCTGCGCGTGCTCCACGCTGTTAATAACGTTATCGCCCGCCACGACGTTAAAGCTGACGGTCGGCGGCGTGGTGTCCAGCGTAATCGCCTTGCTCGCGCTGCCCGGGTTCCCCGCTGCGTCGCTCACGCTGACCTGCACGGTGTAACCGTTGTCCGCCATGGCGGACAGTTCGGTGCCAGGAACATTGACGCTCCAGACGCCCCCCTGTTGCACCTGGGCGGTATAGCTCTTACCGCCGAGCGTCACGGTCACCGTTTGCCCGACTTCGGCCGTTGTCGTACCGGAAACCGTCACACCGGCTCCGGCTTCAGCGCCGTTGATCACGTTATCGCCCGCAACCGTATCAATGGTGACGGCTGGCGCGGTGGCATCCACGCTGTACTCGCGCCCCGCGGACGCACTGTTGCCGTGCGCGTTGGTCACGCTCACCTGCACGCTGGCGTCGCCGTCCTTCAGGCCCGCCAGATCCGCAGAAGGCACGGTTGCGGTCCAGTTACCGTCAGCATCCACTTTCGCGGTATATGTCTTGCCGCCGAAGGTAATGGTGACGGTCTGGTTTTCTTCCACGTTAGTCGTGGCACCAGAAAGCACCAGATCCGCCCCTTTCTCCGCCGCGTTAATCACGTCGTCAGCGGCAATGGCATCAATGCTGATAGCCACTGCTGACAGATCGACGGTCACGTCGTGGCTGATGGAGACCGGGTTGCCCGCGCTGCTCTGTCCCGCCACGGTGACGGTGACCGTACCTGCGGCCAGGGCGCCTACGTCTGCCGCCGGGATTGCCGCGCTCCAGGTACCGCCTGCCAGCACGGACGCCGCGTAGGTTTTGCCGTTCACGGTGACGGTGAGCGTGGTACCTGGGGCCAGCCCGTCGCTGGAGCCGGTGACGATCAGGTTTTGAGTATGTTCAATGCTGTTGATCACATCGTCGCCCGCCACGGTGTCCACACGCAGGCCCGGCAGGTTAGCGTCGATAGTAATCTCGCGCTCGCCGGTGCCGGTGTTGCCGTGGCCGTTGGTGACGGAGGCTGAGACGGTCAAATCGCCGTTGCCGAGCGCCGTCAGGACGGACTCCGGCACGCTTACCGACCAGCTGAGATCGCTCTGTACCGTGGCGGTATACGTGTTACCGCCCACGGATACGGTCACGGTATTACCCGCTTCGGCGTTCGCCACGGTGCCGCTGATGGTCTGGCCTGCCGCCACTTCCGCGGCGTTGATGACGTTATCCCCCGCAACGGTGTTGATGGTGACGGTCGGCAGCGCGGTGTCCACCAGCAGGTTCGCGGTGCTGCTCACGCTGTTGCCCACGCCGTTAGTCGCGGTCGCGCTCAGGGTGTAATTCGCCTGGCCCAGGCTCGCCAGATCCGCCGCCGGGACCGTCAGGCTCCATGTGCCGTCCGCCGCCGTCGTCGCCGTATAGCTTTTACCGTTCAGGGTCACGGTAACCGTGGTGCCTTGCGCCAGGTTAGCGCTGGTGCCGCTCACGCTCAGGTCCTGACCTTTCTCCATCGCGTTCAGCACGTTATCGCCGCTGATGGCGCCGAAGTTAACGGAAGGCAGGCCGGTGTCGACGGTCACGCTATGGGTGCCGGTACCGGTGTTGCCCGCCGCGTCGGTGACGGACGCCGTGACGGTCGCGGTACCGTCGCTGAGGCCGGAAATGACGCTGGCCGGAACGCCCACGCTCCAGTTACCCGCCGCGTCCAGCACGGTGGTGTAGGTCTGGCCGCCAATGGTGACGGTGACCTTATCGCCCGCCGCCGCGCCGGTGGCGGAGCCGCTGACGATCTGCGCCTGAGCGTGCTCGGTGACGTTAATGACGTCATCGCCTGCAACGGCGTTGATGGTCACCGCCGGAACGGTCACATCCACCGTCAGGGTGTGGTCAACGGAGGCCGGGTTACCGGCTTTATCGCTCACGGAGGCCGTCACGGTCACGCTGCCGTCGCTCAGACCCGCAAGGTCGGCCGCCGGAACGTTCAGCGTCCAGCTGCCGTCTGAGCCCACCGCTGCGGTGTAGTCCTTGCCGTTCAGGCTCACGGTCACCGTCTGCCCCGCTTGCGCGGTGCTGGTGCCGGAGATCGCCAGGTCAGACTGCGCTTCCGCGGCGTTCAGAATGTCGTCGGCCGCCAGGGTGTTGATGGTTACGGACGGCGCGGTTGCATCCACGCTGTACTCGCGTCCCGCCGAGGCGCTGTTGCCGTTGACGTTGGTCACGCTCGCCTGCACGCTGGCGTCGCCGTCCTTCAGTCCCGCCAGATCGGCGGACGGCACGGTATAGGTCCAGGTACCGCTGTCGTCGACGGTGGTGGTGTAGATTTTGCCGTTCAGGCTCAGGGTAACGGTCTGCCCGGCCTCCACGTTGGTGGTAGCGCCTGAGAGCACAAGATCCGCCCCTTTCTCCGCCGCGTTAATCACGTCGTCGGCGGCAATGGCGTTGATGCTGATGGCAACGGCCGCCAGATCCACGGTGACGTCGTGGCTGATGGTAATCGGATTCCCCGCCGCGCTGTCGCCGGTAACGCTGATTTTCACGGTGCCTTCCGGCCACGCGCTCACGTCCGCGGCCGGAACCGCCGCGCGCCAGGTACCGTCTGCCAGCACCGTTGCGGAATAGTCTTTGCCGTTGACGGTCACGGTGAGCGCGGTGCCCGGGGCCAGGCCGTCGCTGGATCCGCTCACGATCAGGTTCTGGTTATGCTCGATGGTGTTGATCACGTCATCGCCCGCCACGGTGTCCACGCGCAGGCCCGGCAGATTTGCGTCGATAGCGATCTCGCGCTCGCCCGCGCCGGTGTTGCCATGGCCGTTGGTGACGGCTGCGGTCACGCTCAGGCTGCCGTTGCCCAGCGCGGTCAGAACGTCAGACGGCACGCTTACCGACCAGCTGAGATCGCTCTGCACCGTGGCGGTATACGTGTTGCCGCCAATGGTCACGGTCACCGTATTGCCCGCTTCGGCGTTCGCCACGGTGCCGCTGATGGTCTGGCCTGCCGCCACTTCCGCGGCGTTGATGACGTTGTCCCCCGCAACGGTGTTGATGGTGACGGTCGGCAGCGCGGTGTCCACTAGCAGGTTCGCGGTATTGCTCACGGTGTTGCCCACGCCGTTGGTGGCGGTCGCGTTCAGGGTGTAATTAGCCTGACCGAGACCGGCCAGATCCGCTGCCGGAACCGTCAGGCTCCAGGTGCCGTCTGCCGCAGTCGTCGCCGTGTAGTTTTTGCCGTTGAGGGTCACGGTCACCACGGTGCCTTGCGCCAGGTTAGCGCTGGTGCCGCTCACGCTCAGGTCCTGACCTTTCTCCACCGCGTTCAGCACGTTATCGCTGCTGATGGCGCCAAAGTTAACGGAAGGCAGGCCGGTGTCGACGGTCACGCTATGGGTGCCGGTGCCGGTATTGCCCGCCGCGTCGGTGACGGACGCCGTGACGGTCACGGTGCCGTCGCTGAGGCCCGAAATCACGCTCGCCGGTACCCCCACGCTCCAGTTGCCCGCCGCGTCCAGCACGGTGGTGTAGGTCTGGCCGTCAATGGTGACGGTGACCTTGTCGCCCGCCGCCGCGCCGGTGGCGGAGCCGCTGACGATTTGCGCCTGGCCGTGTTCCGCCACGTTAATCACGTCATCGCCCGCAATAACGTTAATGGTTACCGCCGGAACGGTCACGTCCACCGTCAGGTTATGGTCAACCGAGGCCGGGTTACCGGCTTTATCGCTCACGGAGGCCGTCACGGTCACGCTGCCGTCCGTTAACCCTGCAAGATCTGCCGCCGGAACGTTCAGCGTCCAGCTGCCGTCTGAGCCCACCGCTGCGGTGTAATCCTTGCCGTTCAGGCTCACGGTCACCGTCTGCCCCGCTTGCGCGGTGCTGGTGCCGGAGATCGCCAGGTCAGACTGCGCTTCGGTGGCGTTCAGGATGTCGTCAGCCGCAATCGTACTGATGGTCACCGACGGCGCGGTAGCGTCCACGCTGTACTCGCGTCCTGCCGAGGCGCTGTTGCCGTTGACGTTGGTGACGCTCACCTGCACGCTGGCGTCGCCGTCCTTCAGGCCCGCCAGATCGGCCGCTGGCACCGTGGCGGTCCATTTACCGTCGGCATCGACCGTGGCGGTGTAATTCTTGCCGCCGAAGGTGATGGTGACGGTCTGATTCTCTTCCACGTTCGAAGTGGTGCCGGAGAGAACCAGATCCGCGCCCTTCTCGGCCGCGTTGATCACGTCGTCTGACGCAATCGCGTCAATGCTAATGGCGACGTTCGCCAGATCGACCGTCACATTGTGGCTGATGGAAACCGGGTTACCGGCGCTGCTCTGACCCGCAACGGTTACTGCAACCGTGCCCGCACTCAGTGCGCCAACGTCCGCCGCCGGGATCGCCGCGCGCCAGGTGCCGTCTGCCAGCACGGTGGCCGCATAGGTTTTACCGTTCAGGGTGACCGTCAGCGCGGCGCCTGCGGCCAGGCCATCGCTGGAGCCCCTCACGATCAGGTTCTGCCCGTGCTCGATGCTGTTGATCACGTCATCGCCCGCCACGGTGTCCACGCGCAGGCCCGGCAGATTTGCGTCTATAACGATTTCGCGCTCGCCGGAACCGGTGTTGCCCACGCCGTTGGTAACGCTGGCTGACACGGTCAAATCGCCGTTGCCCAGTGCGGTCAGAACGGATTCCGGCACGTTCACGGACCAGGTCAGATCGCTCTGCACCGTTGCGGTGTAGCTGTTACCGCCAATGGTCACGGTCACGGTGTTGCCCGCTTCGGCATTCACCACCTTACCGCTGATGGTCTGCCCGGCTGCCAGCTCCGCCGCGTTAATGACGTCGTCACCTGCAATGGTGTTGACGATAACCCCCGGCAGAACGGATTCCACGTTCACGGTGTGCGACGTGCTGGTGCTGTTGCCGACGCTGTCCGTTGTCGATGCGGTAACGGTGTACAACGCTTCACCCAACGCGCCGACCTGATCCGCAGGAACGGTGGTGGTCCATTTCCCGTTGCTGTCGACCATCGCGCTGTACGCTTTGCCGTTCAACATCACGGTCACTACCGCGCCTGTCGCCAGGCCGGAAGCCGTACCGGAGATCGTCAGATCCTGCGCTTTCTCGGCGCTGTTGATGACGTCATCGTCGGAAACGGTGTCGATGGTCAGCACCGGCGCGGTGAGGTTGACCTCAACGTCGCGGGTAGCGCTGCCGCTGTTCCCGGCTTTGTCGGTCAGCGCCGCGGTGATGGCGTGATCCCCGGCGGCCAGAGCGCTAACGTCTGCCGCAGGCACGCCCACGCTCCAGCTGCCGGAGGCATCCAGGGTGGCGGTGTACGATTTGCCGTTGAGGGTAACGGTGACCACGTCGCCCGCCGCCGCGCCGGTTACGGAGCCTGTCACAATCAGCGCCTGCGCATGCTCAACGCTGTTGATGACGTCATCATCCGAAACGGCATGAATGGTCAGCTGCGGAACGGTGGTATCGACCAGCACGTCACGATCCGCAGAGGCGGGGTTGCCCGCCTTATCAGACACGGCGGCGCTGATGGTGTAGTTGCCGTCGGTAATCGCGCCTACGTCTGCAGACGGCACGGTCACGCTCCAGCTGCCGTTCGCCTGTACGGTGGTGGTGTAGTCCACGCCGTTCAGCGTCACGGTGACGGTCTGGCCCGCTTCGGCGTTAGTGACGCCGTTAACGACCAGATCCTGCTGCGCTTCTGCGGCATTGATAATGTTGTTGTCGCTGACAATTTCAATAGATACCGTTGGCGCGGTGGCGTCCACGCTGTATTCACGCCCCGCCGAGGCGCTGTTGCCGTTCACGTTGGTGACGCTCACCTGCACGCTGGCATCCCCGTCCTTCAGGCTGCCGAGGTCGGCTGACGGCACGGTCGCCGTCCAGCGGCCGCTGGCGTCCACGGTGGCGGTGTATGACCTGCCGCCAAAGGTGATGTGGACGGTCTGGTTTTCTTCCACGTTGGTGGTGGTGCCGGTCAGCACCAGATCCGCGCCTTTTTCCGCGGCGTTGATCACGTCGTCCGCGGCAATCGCGTCAACGCTGATGGCCACCGCCGCCAGATCGACCTTCACGTCATGGCTGATGGAGACCGGGTTACCCGCAGTGCTCTGGCCTGTGACGGTCACGGTGACCGTGCCCGCGCCAAGCGCGCTCACGTCGGAGGCCGGAATAGCTGCTGTCCAGGTGCCGTCGGCCAGCACCGTCGCCGCATAGTTTTTACCGTTTATGTTCAACGACAGCGCGGTGCCGCTTGCCAGTCCCTCGCTGGAGCCGGTGATAATCAGGTTTTGCGCATGTTCAATGCTGTTGATGACGTCGTCACCCGCCACGGTATTTACGCGCAGGCCAGGCAGGCTGGCGTCGATGGTGATGTCGCGCGCGCCGGAGCCGGTGTTGCCCACGCCGTTGGTAACGCTGGCGGACACGGTCAAATCGCCGTTACCGAGCGCGGTAAGCACGTCGGACGGCACGTTGACCGACCAGCTTAGGTCGTCCTGAACCGTGGCGGTGAAGCGGTTGCCGCCCACATTAATCGTGACAGTGTCACCGCTCGCCGCCCCGCTGACCTTTCCGCTCAGGGTCTGTCCGGAGGCGACCTCCGCCGCGTTGATCGTATCGTCAATCGCTACCGCGTTGATGGTCACCGTCGGCAGCGCGCCGTCAACCCGCACGCTGTGGTCGGCGCTCGCGCTGTTGCCCGCGGCATCGGTCACGCTCGCCGAGACGGTATAGCCCGCTTCGCCCAGCGCCGAGACGTTGGCCGCCGGAACGGTAACGCTCCAGCTGCCGCTGGCGTCGGTGGTTGCGGCGTAGCTTATGCCGTTCAGGGTTACCGTAACGGCGGTATTGGCCGGCTGGTTGCTGGTGCCGGTGAGGAGCAGATCCTGGCCTTTCTCCGTCGCGTTAATCACGTCGTCGCTCGCGACGGTATCGATGGCGATAGTCGGCGCGGTCAGGGAGACGTCAACATTGTGCGCTGCGGTGGAGCTGTTACCCGCTTTATCCGTAATCGTGGCGGTAATGGTCTGGCCGCCGTCCGCCAGCGCGCCCACGTCCGCCGCCGGCACGCCCACGCTCCAGTTGCCGGACGCGTCCAGCATCGCGGTGTAGTCTTTGCCGTTCAGGGTAACGGTGATTACGTCGCCCGCCTGCGCGCCCGTTACCTTACCGGAAACGATCAGCGCCTGGCCGTGCTCGGCAATATTAACGATGTCGTCGCCCGCCACGATGTTGAACGTAATCTGCGGAACGGTGGTGTCGACCAGCACGGTCGCACCGGCGCTGGCCGGGTTGCCCGCCTTATCGGCAACGGAGGCCGTAACCGCGGCGTTACCGTCGGCGATACCCGCCATATCGGCCGCCGGAACGTCGAGCGTCCAGCGCCCGTCCGCCTGTACCTGCGCGGTGTACTGGTTACCGTTGAAGGATACCGTTACGGTCTGGCCCGCTTCGGCGCTGCTGGTGCCGCTCAGGGTCAGATCCTGCGCCGCTTCCGCCGCGTTCAGTATGTTGTCGCCGCTGATGGGATCGACGGCGATCGTCGGCGCAGTGGTATCCACGCTGAATTGCCGTGCGGAAGACGCCGCGTTGCCGTTCACGTTGGTCACGCTCGCCTGCACGCTGGCGTCGCCGTCCTTCAGGCCGCTCAGATCCGCCGCCGGAACGGTGGTGGTCCAGCTGCCGTTCGCCTCGACGGTGGCGGTATAGGTTTTACCCGCAACGGTGATGGTCACGGTCTGGCCCGCCTCGACGCCGGCGGTGGTGCCGGAAAGCACGAGGTCGGCGCCCTTTTCCGCCGCGTTGAGCACGTTATCAGCGGTGACGCTGTTGATGCTGATGGCGACGGGCGACAGATCAACGTCAACAAGCGTACCGATGGTCACCGGGTTGCCGGAAGCGTCCTGCGCGCTGGCGCTGATGGCGAGCGAACCGTCCGCCCACCCGGAAACGTCCGCCGCCGGCACCGCGGCCTGCCAGGTGCCGTCCGCCAGCACCGTCGCAGAATAGTCCTTGCCGTTAATCGTGACGGTCACCGCGCTGCCCGCCGCCAGGTCGGTGCTGGTGCCGGAGACGATCAGGTTCTGGCCGTGTTCGATGACGTTGATAACGTCATCGCCCGCCACGATATCGATCCGCAGCCCCGGCAGCTGGGCATCAATCGTAAACGCCAGCGACGACGTTCCGGTATTGCCGTGCCCGTTCGTGACGCTGGCAGATACGGTCAGATCGCCGTTGCCGAGCGCGTTCAGCTGGGCTGCGCTTAACGGCAGGCCCCAGCTCAGATCGTCCTGTACGGTAGCGGTATAGGTCTGTCCGCCCAGCACAATAGTGACAGTGTCACCTGAAGCGGCGTTGGTAACATGGCCGGTCAGGGTTTGCCCCGCCGCCAGCTCCGCGGCGTTCACCACGTTATCGCCCGCCAGAACGTTAATGGTGACTCCCGGCAGCGAGCTGTCCACCAGCACGTAGTGAGCGGCAGACGCGCTGTTGCCCACGCCGTCGGTGATGCTGGCGGTCACGGTGTACTGCGCTTCGCCCAGCGCGCTGACGGCGGACGCGGGAACGGTGACGCTCCAGCTGCCGCTGACGTCGGTGGTGGCCGCGTAGTGAATGCCGTTCAGGGTCACGGTGACGGTGGTCCCGGCTGGCTGGTTGCTGGTCCCGGTAATCTGCAACGCTTCGCCTTTTTCAGCGGCGTTGATCACGTCGTCTGCGGCCAGCGTGTTGATGGCGACGTCAGGAATGACGGTATTTACCACCACGTCCACCGCGCTGCTGCCCGTATTGCCGGACTGGTCAGTTACGGAGACGCTGATGGTCCAGGTGCCGTCGGCCAGCCCCTGCACCACGGATGCAGGCAGGCCGAGGCTCCAGCTGCCCGCGGCGTCAACCACGGTGGTGTATTCCACGCCGTTGAGGGTAATGGTCACCAGGTCGCCCGCCGCCGCGCCGGCCACGGAGCCGCTCAGGATCTGCGCCTGAGAATGCGCGTCGTGGTTGACGGTGTTAGTGGGGGTGACAAAGTCGTTAATCGTCACCTGCGGCACGGTGGCATCCACCAGGCCGACGCGGTCCGCGCTGCTGGTGTTGCCCGCCACGTCGTTCACGGTGGCCGTCACGGTGAGGTTACCGTCGTTCAGCGCGCCAGCGTCGGCGGCCGGAACGCTTAGCTGCCAGCTGCCGTCCGCCTGCACGGTGGTCTGGTACGATTTGCCGTTCAGCGTCACGGTGACCGTCTGGCCCGCCTGCGCGCTGCTGGTGCCGCTGACGATCAGGTCCTGCTGCGCTTCTGCCGCATTGATGATGTTATCGTCGGTCAGGTTGTTAATGGTTATGGTCGGCGGCTGCGTATCCACCGTCACCACGCGGGCCGCATCGGCGCTATTGCCGCTGGCGTTCGTCACGCTGGCGCTAATCTGCGCGCGGCCGTCGATCAGAGTTTCCATGGCGCTGGCGGGCACGGTCAGGCTCCAGGTGCCGTCCTGCTGTACCTGCGCGGTAAAGGTCTGGTCAGCAAATTTGACCACCACGGTCTGGCCTGCTTCCACGCCCTGCGTCTGGCCGGACAGGGTCAGATCGCTGCCTTTTTCCGCCGCGTTGAGCAGGTCATCGCCTGAGACAACGTCAATAGTGACCGCCACGGCGTTCAGGTCCAGCTCGACGGGATGCTCGGCAGAGACGGTGTTGCCCCAGGCATCCTGCGCGCTGGCGTGCACGACGACGTTGCCCGCCGTCCAGGCCTGGAGATCGGCCGCCGGCACGCCGATCTGCCAGCCGCCGCTGGCGTTAACCACGGCAGGATAGTCGACGTTATTAATGGTGACGGTAATCTGCGCGCCGGCGGCCAGATGGGTGCTGGAGCCGGATACGGTCAGATCCTGCTGCTGCTCTATGGCGTTAATGACGTCATCACCGGAGATGGTGTTGACGCGCAGGCCCGGCAGTTCGGCGTTGATGCTGATATCGCGCTCGCCGGTGCCGGTGTTGCCATGGGCGTTGGTGACGGAGGCGGTGAAGGTCAGGTCGCCATCGCCAAACGCCTTAAGATCCGCTGAAGGGATCGTCACGCTCCAGGTCAAATCGCTGCTGACCTCGGCGGTATAGCTCTTGCCGCCCACGGTAATGGAGACCGTATCGCCCGCCGCCGCGCCGGTTACGCGCCCGCTGAGGGTCTGATCGACAGCCGTTTCGGCATTGTTAACCAGGTTATTGCCCGCAAAGGTATTGACGATCACCTGCGGCAGCGCGGTGTCAACCAGCAGGTTCGCCTCGGCGGAGCCGCTGTTGCCCACGCTGTCGGTGCCGCTCACGCTGACGGTGTAAAGGGTGTTCGCCAGGTTCAGCACGTCGGAGACCGGCACCTGCACGGACCAGACGCCGCTCGCCACCGTAGCCGCATAGCTAACGCTGTTGAGGGTCACGGTGATGGCGCTGCCGTCCGGCAGGTTGCTGGTACCGGTCAGGCTCAGCGGCTGCATGGCCTCCTGCGCATTCAGGACGTTATCCTGGCTGATGGCGTCAATCGTGAATTCCGGCGGGTTGCCGCTCAGGGTAATATCGCGCGTGGCGCTGCCGGTATTGCCCGCCGCGTCGGTCACGGAAACGGAAATGCCGTGCTTGCCTTCCCCCAGCGCGCCGACGGCGGAGGCAGGAATGCCGACGCTCCAGCTGCCGTCCGCCTGCACCGCCCCGGTGAAGGTCTGTCCGCCGAGGGTGACGGTCACGATATCGCCAGCGGCCGCACCGTTTGCCTTACCGGAGATAATCTGCGCCTGGCCCTGCTCGCTGGTGTTCAGAATATCGTCGCCCGCGACGGTGTTGATGGTCACTACCGGGGCCGTCGTATCAACGGTAACGTCCGCGGTGGTGGATGCGCCGTTCCCCGCCTTGTCGCTGACGTTAACCGTCAGGGTGTGCTGACCGTTCGCCAGCGACTGCACCTCGCTGGCGGGCAGCGTGACGGACCAGCCGCCATCGCTGCCCACGGTCGCGGTATGGTTTTTACCGTTCAGCGTCACCGTCACGATTTGTCCGGCTTCGGCGCTGGTTTTACCAGTCAGCGTCAGCGGCTGATTATGCTCCGCCGCGTTGATGACGTTGTCCTGCGCGAAAGTATCGACGGAAAGCGTCGGCGCAGCGGTATCCACGCCAATCGTCTGGCTGCCGGTCACGGTGTTGCCCGCCGCGTCTTTGCCGCTGACGTTCACCGTCCAGGTGCCGTCCCCCAGCGCCTGCGCGTCCGCGGCCGGCACGTTCACGCGCCAGCCGCCGTCGGCGCCCACTTCAGCGGAATAGGTTTTGCCGTTCAGCGTAACGGTCAGCGCCGTGCCCTGCGCCAGGTTTTTAGCGCTGCCGGAGAGCGTAAAGCCGGCGGCTTGTTCGCTGGCGTTAATCACGTTATCCCCTGCCGTCGTCGCCAGCGTCACGCTCGCGTCGGCAGTGGTGACGGTGACGGTAATGCTGCCGGCCGCCGTGGTTTTGCTGCCGTCGATCTGCACGACCGACCAGGTATGCTCCCCATCCTTCTGGGCGGGTAAGGTTACCGACCAGGTGCCGTCTTTGGCGATCATGGCGCTGGCGATGGTGCTTCCGCTGCTGTCTTTGACCTGTATCGTCGCGCCCGGCTGGCCGGTGCCGCTAAAGGTTGGGGTGTTGTCATCCGTGATGGCGTTTGCGCTCAGCACGCCCTGCCTGTCACCCGCGTTGTCCGTAAGCAAGAACGTCGGAGTGGCGCTCTCAACCTCTTTCGTATTATCAATAACCCTGGTTTTGGTTTCACCGTCGCCCCCGCTGGCCAGCAGCGCGCCGATGGCCCCGCCGCCGAGCGCCGCGCCCGCAATCCATCCCCACGGCGCATCGCTCAGCGCGCTTCCCTGCTCCAGGAAAGGTTCAATACTGCTAATCGGTGCGGCCTGGGCGGTTAATTCGGTCGCGACAGCGCCTGATGCTTCCCCGGCATCGGCAAATGAAATATGCGTCAGTTCCTGGCTATCGTTAAATACCAGCTCGGACTGATTATGGGTTTCCGGATCTTCGACAAAATAGTTATTGCAGCGAATGACGCTGCCGTCTTTCATATAAATAAGGAGGTCTTTTCCCTGGCGGACATAACGCACCACGTCCTGCGCAGAACCCTGAATTTCAATTACGCTCGGCGATGAAATGGAGACCGACAGATTTCCTTCGCCGGTTAATCTCGTTTTTTCTGCCGTCTTGCGAACGATGACATCAACAACTTTTGCGTTACTCATATTCTTCTCCTTGCAGGTGTGCGGATTCCTGTGGATATGTCCACCAGATGGATGTAGCTATCCCTGGGAAAAAACACCCATTTTTTATCAGACCTAATTTGCGCAGGAAGGCGCGTTTTTTATTAACTCAAATCGGGTAATTTTGCGGCAGCGTTCTTCTCTATTCCGATAAGCGGCATCAGGTTATCAACGGCTGCGGCGTAATTAATTGCCGCGCTCCAGCCGTCATATTCAGCAATTATTTTGGCGGAGGTGGCCTGCCACACGTCCTGCTCCACGCTGAGCAAATCGTTAATGCTGCGCTTGCTCAGGGTATATTCGTTTTTATAGACATCCCGGGCGCGCAGCGCATTTTCCAGCTGCCGTTTTCCGGCCTCCATTCGCCCCCGAGCGCCGGTCCAGTCGGCCTGCGCAACGGAGGCTTTTTGCAGCACATCGAAACGGGCCTGATCGACCTGAGACGATGCCATCGCCCGTGCCCCTTCAGCCTGGCGCACGCGTGCCGAGACCGCGCCGCCCTGATAAAGCGGTGCGTCAATGTTGAGCTGGATCTGGTCGTCCCAGTAGGCGCGATTATCGGACTCATACCGGGTTCGGCCCCCCTTCAGGCTCAGGGTTGGCCAGTGCTGCGACTTTGCGGTTTCAACGCCGTACTGGGCTGAACGCTCCATGTTCTGCGCGGCCATCACCGCCGGAATCAGTGAATAATCAATACGATTGAGCGCGCCGGGCTCCACCGCCAGGCTTCCCGGCACCGGAGAATAGCGTTCAGCCTCAATGCCGGTTAACACCGCCAGTCTCGCGCGGGCGCTGTTCAGGGACGCGTTGTACTGCTCTACCGTCGCCTGCATCCCGGCAATGCGCGTGCGGGTCTGAAGCTCGTCAGAGGTGGAGCTTACGCCTGCGTCGGCGCGCAGCTTCGCCAGCTGTTCCACGTTTTTGAGCGCCTGCACGTTCTCTTTCGCCGCCTGCAGCAGATCGCTGTAGCGTTTGACCTCCACATAGCTGAGGGCCGTTTTTTCCGCCACCTCAGAGAGCGTGCCCATCAGCTGGTAGCGATAGCCGTCACGCTGCGCTGAAGACCGGCTGATGCTGTTGTTGGTCTTGCCAAAATCGTACACCAGCTGCGTCAGGCTCAGCCCCCAGGCGGCGGAATTGCGCAGCGAGCCGCTTGAATCGGTAGTCTGGCTATGGCCCGTGCTTCCGTTCAGGGATATTTGTGGCATCCAGCCGCTGCGCGCTTCGTCTATTTGTGCCTGACCAATTCCCAGCTGCGCGGCCTGCTGACTTACCGACGGATCGCGATCGAGCGCGAAAAGAATACTTTCCTTCAGCGTGGTTGCCGCAACGGGAGCAATACCTCCCTGAGCGCTATTTGCATTTGCCGCCGTCGCGGTCAGCGATATTACGACCAGGGAGAGGGATAATCTGAGTAACCTGTTATTGCGCATCATCGTCATAATATCTCCCCCGAATCCAGGTGGTGGCTAAATAATTACCCAAGAAGAGGTACAGATAATTCGACAAATATCTTCTCGCTCCTTCTCGAAAATTTTTAGGTAATAGAGGCCCGCACCCATTTCAAATTGAGATGAGAGCCGTTCTGCGTCTTATTACAATTAAGAATTTACTTAATTATTTATTGATTCGCAGCATAACAAAATGTGATATGAGCAACCACACCCGCAATGTTAACGCGGTGTTACAAGTAAGAAAAAAGATGGGGTTTCTGGACAAATGGCTATAAGACGCCTTTCAGATGAAACATATAAACATGCTGTAATTTAAGGAAAATTCCTAAAGTGTCGCCTGTACATTTTTGGGTTAATTTCATGCCGGTTCAGACACAAAGATTTTCAAAGAAGTGTCAGTTTAGGTAATGAGGAGGATATATTTAGATTATTTAACCACAAATACATGATTGGCTAGATAATTAGCCTACAAATCCATTTGCAATCAAATCAATACTCCATATTTACCGCCCACCCTGGTTACTTAAACCAAATTTTCAGATAAAACATGTCGATAACAACAAGCGTAAGGGTTAAAAACATGTTTTTTAAGGCTTATTAATGCATTATCAATAATAACGCCATTGAACTGCTTTGCTTAACATCAGCCTCTCGCCCATTCCTTTTCCGCCAAGATGCTGTATTATGCGATTTATTGCGACATTTTGCAGGATTCGCCGCGCTATGCATAAAACCGCCCGTCAAAAATACGTGCTTGATCTCCTTAGTGAACGAGGCCAGGCAAGCATTACCGAGCTTGCCGAAAAGTTGCAGGTTTCTGCCGACACCATCCGCCGCGACCTGACTGACCTGGAAAACCAGGGGCTGGCGCAAAAAAATCACGGCGGCGCCATCGCGCTGAATCTCTCAACGATGACCCGCCAGAGCAGAAATACCCTGCTGCCTGAAACCAAGCAGCGGCTCGGTAAACGCGTCGCGGAAAGCGTACCGGCGGGTTCAACGCTTTTTCTGGATGCGGGAAGCACGGTGCTGGCCGTTGCTTCTTTTCTTAAGGGGCCGTTGACCGTCATTACTACCTCGCTGGATATCGCCCATCACGTCAGCGACCGGGAGGATATCGAACTGATCCTCCTCGGCGGCAGGTGGGACAGGAAGCAGCGCCTGTTCGCCGGCAGCGCCACCCTCTCCCTGCTCTCGCGCTATCGGGCTGATATTGCCATTCTTGGCGCATGCGCCATTGATGCGGAGCTGGGCCTGAGCGCCAGCCAGGAAGCGGATGCGGAGGTGAAGCGCGCCATGCTGGCCGCAAGCCAGAGGCACTGGATCGTCGCCGACCATCTGAAGCTCAACCAGTGCGAACCGTATCTGGTGTCGGGGTTATCCAACATACATCAGCTGTTTTTAGATCGTCCCTGGGCCGAGCTTGGGGACCATAGCGCAGTGCAGGTCACCGTTTGCGCGCATTAACGTGGAGAAGGTCATGAGTAAAGTGAAGACAGTAAATATTGCGCTGATCGGCTATGGGTTTGTCGGTAAAACCTTTCACGCCCCGCTGATCCAGTCCGTCGACGGGCTTAAGCTGGCGGTGGTTTCTTCCCGCGATGAGGAGAAGGTAAAACGCGATCTTCCGGACGTGCAGGTGGTGGCTACGCCAGAGGAGGCGATTCAGCATCCTGATGTCGATCTGGTGGTGATTGCCTCCCCTAACGCCACCCACGCCCCGCTGGCGACGCTTGCCCTGAACGCCGGTAAACACGTGGTCGTGGATAAGCCTTTCACCCTCGACATGCAGGAAGCGCGGGACCTGATCGCGCTTGCGGACGAAAAACGGCTGCTGCTCTCCGTTTTCCATAACCGCCGCTGGGACACCGACTTTCTCGGCATTAAGCAGGTTATTGAGCAAGGCAGCATCGGCAGGGTTAAACACTTTGAGTCACACATTGACCGCTTCCGCCCGGAGGTTCGCGTCCGCTGGAGAGAGCAAAACGTTCCCGGCAGCGGCCTGTGGTTCGATTTAGGCCCGCACATGATTGACCAGGCGCTGCAGCTGTTTGGTCTGCCGCAGTCCGTACAGGGCAATATCGCCACCCTGCGCGACGGCGCGGAAATTAACGACTGGGCGCACGTGGTGCTCAATTACCCGGAACACAGGGTGGTGCTTCATTGCAGCATGCTGGTGGCCGGCGGCGTTTCGCGCTTTACCGTACACGGTGACAAAGCCAGCGTGGTGAAGGCGCGTATCGATCAGCAAGAAGCGCAGCTGCTGGCGGGCGTTATCCCGGGAAGCGAAAGCTGGGGCAAGGACAGCGACGATATGGTGCTGTTTAACGCTCAGGGTGAAGCCAGTACCCTGCGCACGCCCGACGGCGATCAGCGTCAGTACTACATTAACGTGCGCGATGCGCTGAGCGGAGAAATCGAAAATCCGGTGCGCCCGGTAGATGCGCTGGCGGTGATGGCGGTGCTGGAAGCGGCGGTTAAATCTTCTGAAACCGGCTCAACGCAGGCGCTGGAATTAACCGCGCAGGAGATTGCGCAGCTTCAGTAACTAGCAAAAAAATGCCCTGCGGTTTGCAGGGCATTTCATTTACTGGCGCTTTTTCGGCATCATGCGCAGAAGAGTATTATCCTTCCAGAAATAGTGATGCAGCAGCGCGGCAAACGCGTGCAGGCCAATCACGAAATAGCCCAGATTCGCCAGCGTGACGTGCCACGCCTTGAGCGCATCCACCAGGTCAAAATTTGACTCCGCCGCATGCGGCATCACCATGCCGAAGGCAAACCAGTCATTACCGCGGCTGTACATCATCACAAGGCCAATCAACGGCAGCGCAATAAACAGCAGATAAATCACCAGATGCCCCAGGTGAGACAGTCCCGTGACCATTGCTTTTGGCTTCGGTTGAATCGGTGGCGCGGGGAACCTGAGGCGAACCAGCAGACGCGCCACCATCAGCACCAGGATACTGATGCCGCAGGAGACATGGATCATATTGATCGTCGGACGCGCGGTGCGCGGGAAGAATCCCCTGAACTCCATGGCGCAGTAGGCGACGATGACCAGCAGAAACACCAGCCAGTGAATGCCGATTTGCAGGCTTGTATATTTTGTGCGCATGTACTTTCCCGATTAAACACAGTTACCGCGCCAACATAATCTCCTTTCCTTAAAAATTCATTAACTTTTCTGTATGTTTACCCGGTCGGTCCCCTCGCATGCGCCTCTTCAGCTGCCAGTTACATATGCATTGAAGGGTCATTGCCGTAACTAAGTGCGCTGCTGTCCGCCCAACGCGACACGCAGAAATGGCTTTTACGCTGTCATTAATTTTCTCGGCTAATATTATTCACTTAAGTTTTGTATTCACCGTTAATTATCATTAGAACTTCTAAAATCAGCTTTTAAATATAGTTGCTTTAATTTTATAAGCCATCCCAATAATATAATTGCAAGACATGCAATTACGCCTGTCACGTTAAACGCCCATCTTTATATTGTTAAGGAACAACAATGAAAAAAGTTATTTTAGCTTCATTAATCGCGCTGGCCAGCGCCTCAGCTTTCGCAGAACCAACCGCGGTATTAAAAGTACACGGCACCCTGACGAATGCTGCCTGTTCGCCTTCCATTGGCAATGGGGGGGTTATCGATTACGGTTTCATTCGTCTCGGTGATTTATCCGCAACGGAAAATAACAAAATTGGCATGAAGCAGGTTCCGGTAACCATTACCTGTACGGCGCCAACCAAAGTGGGCTTTACCATTCTTGATAACCGCGCCGACAGCAATGCGCAGCTTCCGCTGGATATTGGTGGTAACCAGAACCAGTCTGCTAAATATTATACCTACGGCGTGGGCACCACGACCGAAGGCGTTAAAATTGGTAACTACGGCATGTGGATGACGGATGTTACGGCGGATGGCAATACGGTAGATCCGGTGAGCAACAACCACGACTGGGAAGCGTCTAAGTGGCATAAAACCGGGATCCCGCGCAGCGATGCGTTTACGACCACCTCCTTTGCGGCAACCGGAACCGAGGCGCCGATTGCCATTACCACGGCTAACTTTAACTTTGTTACTAACCTGACGATCCGCGATACCGCAGCGCTGGCTATTACCGACGATACCCCTCTCGACGGTCAGGCGACGATGACGCTGGTGTACCTTTAACTACACATTGAACTATACTGGTTCAGCGCGTGGCTGAACCGGTACTTTCACCGTAATTATATTCACGCCACCAATTAAAAACGCTTCATTCATTTTCCGCATCCGCATAACTTTATTTTTTCTAAAAAGTAGATTAAATTTTAATAAATATACCAAAAAACGAATGATAAATATTATTCCCGCCGATGGGTAAGGACGCCATCGAGGCGTTCTCTTATCTGCTCCGCAAATATTACAATCACGCAAAGGAAATCAAGGATGAAAAAAGTCATTCTGGCAACAACCATCGCCCTTATTGCTTCATCAGCTTTCGCAGCAGACACTGCCATTATTAAAGTTACAGGCACGTTAACCAACGCGGCCTGCACGGCAGAACTGGGTAACGGCGGTGTTATTGATTACGGTTACATTCGCCTCGGCGAACTATCAGATACAGCCAATAATAAGCTTGGTGAAAAACAGATTCCTGTGAGCATCACCTGCACCACGCCAACCAAGGTCGGCTTCATCATGACCGATAACCGCGCCGACAGCAATGCGCAGGTCCCTGTTGATATTGCGAAAAATAAGGACGTGACTGCAAAATATTACACCTTCGGCGTAGGGTTGACGCCTGAGGGGATTAAGATTGGTAACTACGGCGTGTCGATTAGCGGCTCCACCGTAAACGGTCAAGCCGCGGATAATATTGGGCAAAACCAAGGCTGGGTTTCAACCAAGTGGGAAAAAGCCGGAATTTCTCGCAGCGATGGCATCCAGACCCTTACTTTTGCTGAAACAGGCACAACCGTTCCTATGGCCATCACGACGGCTAACTTTAACGTCGTCACCAGCCTGGCAATTCGTGATACCGCCACCCTGGCCTTAACCGACGATACCGCGCTGGATGGTCAGACCACAATGACGCTGGTGTACCTCTAATCACAGACGTTGCCTATACCGGTTCAGCGAGTGCCTGAACCGGTACTTTTACCGTAGTTATATTCACACCACCAATTAAAAAGATTTCTTAAATTTCGGGATTCTCATAACTTAATTTTTTCTACAAAGTGGATTAAATTTTAATAAATATACCAAAAAACGAATAATAAATATTATTCCCGCCGATGGGTAGGACGCCATCGCGGCGTTCTCCTATCTGCCCCGCATGTTTTAAAATCAAGCAAAGGAAATCAAGGATGAAAAAAGTCATTCTGGCCACAACCCTCGCCCTTATCACTTCATCAGCTTTCGCCGCAGACACTGCCATTATTAAAGTTGCAGGCACATTAACCAACTCGTCCTGCACGGCGGAACTGGGCAACGGCGGCGTTATTGATTACGGTTATATTCGCCTGGGTGAATTATCAGAAGGCGCGAATAACAAAATCGGTGAAAAAAAGATCCCGGTGACCATTAGCTGCACCGCGCCAACTAAAATGGGTTTCACTATCACCGACAATCGCGGCGACACTAATGCTCAACTGCCGGTTGATATCGCAGGTAATTTGAACCAGACGGCCAAATATTATACCTATGGCGTAGGTAAAACGGCTCAGGACGTGAAAATCGGTAATTACGGTATGTGGATTACGGGCGTAAGCGTAGACGGTAAGTCCGCGGACAGTATCGCGAATAACCACGACTGGCCTTCAACCAAATGGAATAAAAACGGCATTCCTCGCAGCGATGGGTATAATACCCTCGCGTTTGCCGAAACGGGCACAACTACCCCAATGGCGTTCACGACAGCGAACTTTAACTTCGTCACCAATCTGGTGATTCGGGATACCTCAACGCTGGCCATCACCGACGATACCGCACTGGATGGCCAGAACACCATGACGCTGGTTTATCTGTAAACAAATACGCGTTATTCATGCCGGGTCAGCGGGTTGCGCTGGCCCGGCTTTTTTTACGCCTGCAGGTAGACGACCTGTGTTTGCAGGTATTCATTCAGACCGTGCTTGCCGTCCGCCCCACCGATGCCGGACTTGCGCCAGCCCGCGTGGAATCCCTGCATCGCTTCAAAGTTCTCGCGGTTGATGTAGGTCTCGCCAAACTTCAGCCCCCTGATGGCCTTCATCGCCACGTTCAGATCCCGGGTATATATGGAAGACGTTAACCCATAGTCGCTGTCATTAGCCATGTTCAGCGCCTCCTCCAGCGTTTCAAATACCGCCACGGGCAGCACCGGACCGAAGGTTTCCTCGTGCATAATTGCCATCTCCTGGCGCACGTCGAGCAGCAGGGTTGGAGGATAAAAATATCCTCTTCCCTGCACAGCCTCACCGCCGAGAACGACTCTTGCTCCCTCCTGCACCGCGCGCGCCACCTTCTGCTCGACCCGCTCCAGCGCGGCGGCGTTAATCAGCGGCCCCATCGCAATATCGGTACGTTCAGCCGGATCGCCAAACTGCACGGCCTTCATCGCCTCCCCCAGGCGGTTGACAAAGCGGTCGTAAATTCCCTTCTGCACGTAAACGCGCTCTGCACAGTTACACACCTGCCCGGAGTTTATGACGCGCGAGTCTACAATGGCCTTAACGGCCAGCTCCAGATCTGCATCATCCATCACGATGGCCGGCGCTTTACCGCCGAGCTCAAGCCCCACTTTGGTGATGTTTTTCGCAGCCGCCGCCATGATTTTCTCACCCGCACCGACGCTTCCTGTCATGCTGACCAACGCCACTTTAGGATTGCCCGCCAGCTCCTGGCCGACGGTTTCGCCGCGGCCCAGCACAAGGTTAAACACGCCTTTCGGCAGGCCAATCTCATCGACGATTTTGGCGAACGCAATGGCGTTATTCGGGGTAAATTCGCTCGGCTTAATCACGATGGTGTTGCCGGTCAGCAGCGCGGGCGCAAGCTTGCGGGCAATCAGGAAGAACGGGAAGTTCCACGGCAGGATACCGGTGGTAACGCCCAGCGCGCGTTTAAAGACCAGGATGTTCTCGCCCGGGCGGTCGCTCTGGATGATTTCGCCTTCATAGCGACGCGCCCACTCGGCCATATAATCGATATAGTCAGCGGTAAAGTTAACTTCCACCGCCGCCAGCTGCTGGATTTTTCCACCTTCTGCCACAATCAGCGCCGCAATTTCATCCGCCCGTTCGCGGATCCCGGCGGAGATTTTACGCAGCCAGCCTGCCCGCTCAATGGCCGGCAGCGCCTCCCAGCCGGCCTGCGCGCGCTCAGCCGCGTCAATCGCTTTACGGGCATCTTCCGCGCCGCCGTCTGGAATGCGGGAAATGACCTCCTCGGTGGCGGGATTGATCACGTCAATCCAGGCGTCCCCCTGCCAGGCAACAAACTGTCCATCGATATACATAGGATGTTGTACGGGTACTGTCATGACCTGCTCCTGTAATTACGCTGTTTTTAACAAGTGAATGCATTGTTAAAAACTATAATTACCGGCGCAGTTGCCTACCCTGGCTGGCTGTTTTTGTGAGATATCTCATAAAAGAATCGGGTCAGCCGGTCATGAAAAGTCACAAACCAGCAACATAAGGTGCCCGTTTGCGTAAAAGATGGCGCAAACGGGCAGAACGTTACAGCAGCGAGCGGCTGACCAGCGCGTCGGTGAGGATCGCGTCATTGCGCAAAGTTTGCCACGCGTCCTCTACCTCTGCCGGGATGTCGACATGATTAATAAAGTCGCGCCCCGCCGGGCCGTAGCCGTTAACGTCGTCCCGCAGGCGCGGAAGCTCTCCCAGCACCAGCGACAGATAGCGCTCGACAGGCCACAGCCCTTCGCCCGAACCAACAAACGCCAGACCGTCGTCGCTGTTTTTCAGGACCGGCGTGAGGCCTGGGTGGCTTAACCACGCGGGCGAAACCGGTTCATCACGGAAAGCGCGGGCAAAGGTGGCCATCGTGCGCCGCTGCATGGTCGGGTCCTGTACCACCAGTATCCGCGCGTCGTTAAGGCCTCGATGCCTGATAAGCTCCCGGCTAAAGCGGGCATTCTCGCCGCAGTTGGTAGACTGATCTTCAATAACAATGTTTTCAGCCGGAATGTTCCAGAACTCACGCGCGATATCGGCCAGGATGGCAGCTTCCGGGCGGCCGGTGGTGGGCAGCCGGTTATAGCGAGGATGTTTCGCAATCGCGGCGTACAGGAAAGTGGTTGAGTGCCCGATGCCGCCGCTGACGATCAGGGGAGCACGCTGTTCAGCCGCGATTTTACAGGCAGCATCAATCGCGGGGATCACCGCGTTACCCGCCAGAATCACCAGATCAGCGGGCTGGCTGGCCTGATAGTCATCCTGCGCCAGCCACTTCCCGACGGTATTGACGGCGTTGAGCGTCGAGCCGGGCAGACAGGGAAAAAGTGCCAGTGTCATCGTTACCTCCTTACAGCATGAATAACCAGAGTACCGTATGCATCCTGGCTGAAAAGGAGATCACTCTGAAAGCCGAAACGCCCTACAGCCTGCATTTTTGTCATTATTTTGAAATAACAAGAAACATCCAAAAACATTCAGGTTGCACCTCTTCTTTATGCTTTTAATTATCGACCACACCAACGATCGTGCCACGTTATTGCACTGCAGAAGCACCCGCCGCTGCTTATTTCACCGTGATCTGACCAGCATGAACCCGCGCCCGCTTGCCAAAAGCAACATCCAACCCTAAGTTGCTTAACAATTTGACAACCTTTTACCCTTACAGGTTGCACCTGAAGCGCGCCGGGTGACACCTCCCTTATCATCTATGTGGCGGAGCGTTGAATGATGACACACCATGAGAGTACAGCTGCGGTTTTACGTAAAAATAAAAAGGTTTTAATCGCCAGTCTTACGGGAAGTTCTATTGAATGGTTTGACTATTTCCTCTACGGCACGGCTGCTGCGCTGGTATTTAACAAGATTTTCTTTCCGATGGTCGACCCGGTTATAGGACTGATCCTGTCGTATCTCTCATTCTCGTTGACCTTCTTTATCCGCCCTGTCGGGGGTGTCCTTTTTGCCCACATCGGGGATCGTATCGGGCGTAAAAAAACGCTGGTGCTCACCCTTTCACTGATGGGAGGTGCAACCGTTACGATCGGTCTGCTGCCTACCTACGACACGATCGGCATGTGGGCGCCCGCCCTGCTCATCCTGATGCGCATTATCCAGGGAATGGGTATTGGTGGTGAATGGGGCGGCGCGCTGCTGCTGGCATACGAATATGCGCCGGAGAAACGCAAAGGCTTCTTCGGCAGTATTCCACAGGCGGGCGTAACCATTGGTATGCTGATGGCGACCTTTATCGTCTCGCTGATGACGCTGTTCAGCGAAGAAGATTTTCTCTCCTGGGGCTGGCGCATTCCCTTCCTGCTCAGCTCCGTGCTGGTCTTGTTAGGGCTGTGGATCCGCAAAGATATCGACGAAACGCCAGATTTTCAGAAGGTGAAAAAATCCGGTCAGGTGGCAAAAACACCGCTGCGCGACACGGTAAAACAACACTGGCGGGAAGTGCTGATTGCCGCCGGTTTGAAGGTGGTGGAAACGGCCCCGTTTTATATTTTCTCCACCTTCGTCGTGAGCTATGCCACCACCACGCTCGCCTATCAGAAGTCGCAGGCGCTGGAAGCCGTGACGCTCGGCGCGCTGGTAGCGACCATCATGATCCCCCTGATGGGCCTGCTCTCCGATAAAATCGGACGCCAGCGCATGTACGCGGTCAGCGTTTTTGTGCTCGGCCTGTTTATCGTTCCATGGTTTATGCTGCTGAATACCGGCACCACTTTGGGCATCGTGCTCGCCACCGTTATCGCCTTCGGCGTGCTGTGGGCGCCGGTAACGGCAGTTCTCGGCACGCTCTGTTCGGAGATTTTCAGCGCTAACGTCCGCTACACCGGCATCACGCTGGGCTATCAGCTAGGTGCAGCCCTCGCGGGGGGAACCGCACCGCTGATTGCCACCGGCCTGCTGGCGAAATATGACGGCGACTGGGTGCCGGTGGCATGGTATCTGGGCGTGACGGTCGCGATTTCGCTGATCGCCATTTTCTTTGCCAGCCGCCTGAAGAGCCCCCCTTCCATTCAGGCGCAGCCTGAAAAGCAGTAAACGTTAGGCGGCTCCGTTTGCGGGCCGCTTTTCATTATCCCCGCCCGCAGAATTTGATAAATTCATCATAATCATATTCACTTGAATTATTATTTGCGTCAGCTTTAGAATCATTAGCCCGCTCACCATTCATTTTTCAAAGGTAACCCCCGTTATGCGCCTGCCCGAACGCGACCCTTATGCTCCTCGCGAGTGGCAGCCACATGAGAAACCCGCCCTGCTGGGTTCGCCTTCCACGCCGGAACACAGCACGCCCAAACGGATTGCCTATGGCGTCGTAGGCCTGCTGGTGTGCCTGACGGGAGCCCTGGGCAATGCGCTGGTCACCGCCAACCTGCAAAATTTGCAGGGTACGTTTGGCGCCTGGTCTACGGAGATAGCCTGGCTGCCGGCGGTCTACGTGATGACCAACATCTCCATTAACCTGCTGCTGGTGAAGTTCCGCCAGCAGTACGGTCTGCGCGCCTTTACGGAAGGTTTTCTGGTGCTGTACGTGCTGGTGACGTTCTTCCACCTGTTCGTGAACGACCTTAGCTCCGCGCTTATGGTCCGCGCCGCGCACGGGATGGTGGCCGCCGCGCTGAGCTCGCTCGGCATTTATTACCAAATCCAGGCCTGGCCCGCGAAGCACCGGCTAAAGGCGCTGACCATCGGCATCACCGGTTCTTCTCTCGCCATCCCTCTGGCGCGCCTTTTTTCGACCGAGCTACTACAGCTGGACGAGTGGCGCGGGCTCTATTTCTTTGAACTGGGTCTGGCGCTGATCTCCCTGGCCTGCGTGATAGCCCTGAAGCTGCCCCCCGGCGACCGCCGTAAGGTATTTGAGAAAAAAGATTTTATTACCTTCTTCTTAATGGCCCCCGGAATGGCCCTGCTCTGCGCGGTGCTCTCTTTGGGACGGCTCGACTGGTGGTTTGAAGCGCCGTGGATCGGCTGGGCGCTGGCGCTCTCGCTGGTGCTGATCGTCTCCGCCATCACGTTTGAGCATAACCGCAGTAACCCGCTGCTGAACACCCGCTGGCTGTCCAGCGGCAGCATCGTGCGCCTGGGGCTGATTATGCTGCTGATCCGCATCGTGCTGGCGGAACAGAACACCGGCGTCATCGGCTGGCTGCAGTACGTGGGCCTGCAAAACGAGCAGATGACGCATCTGGCGTGGGCTATCTTCGCCGGGATCGTCTGCGGTATCGTCACCAGTTGCCTGACGATTAAGCCCACCAGGCTGGCCTGGCCGATTATAACGTCCCTGGTGCTGATGATTGTCGCCTCGCTGCTGGACAGCCAGTCCAACAACCTGACCCGCCCGGACCAGCTGATCCTCAGCCAGTTCCTGCTGGGCTTCGGCAGCGCCTTCTTCCTCGCCCCGGCCATGCTGGCCGCCATCGGCGGTGTGATTGCCGATCCGCGTAACCTGGTCAGCTTCTCGGTAATGTTCGGCATGAGCCAGAACCTCGGGGGCCTGCTGGGTTCCGCTATTCTCGGCACCTTCCAGACCTGGCGCGAAAAGTACCACTCCAGCCTGCTGGCCGACCAGCTCACCACCCTCAACCCGCTGGTGAACGAACGTATTCAGCTTTACACCCAGATGTACAAAAGCCTGATTGGTGACAGCGCTCTGCTGGGCACCCAGGCCATTACCCAGCTTCAGACGGTGACCGCCCTTGAGGCAAATATTCTGGCTTACAACGATACTTATCTACTGACGGCGAGCATTGCTACTGCCACGCTGGTCTGGATTTTATGGCGCTTGCTGCGCCTGCGCATCACCGCCCGTATGGCCCTTAAGCACGCCACTGGCAATAAGCAATGATTATTTTTCAGGAGAAGTTATGAGTCAGCAGGACGCCGCCAAAGAGCAGGCTAACACCCGCAAAAACGTGCGCGTGGTTTCCGTTTTCACCGCCGCCGCCATCGGTATAGTCGGGGTACTGGCGATCCTGTACGCGTGGCAGCTGCCGCCGTTCACCCGCCACGTGCAGTTTACCGATAACGCCTACGTGCGCGGCCAGACGACGTTTATCAGCCCGCAGGTGAATGGCTATATCACCGAGGTACGCGTGCAGGATTTCGCGCAGGTTAAAAAAGGCGAGCTGCTGCTGCAAATTGATGACCGCATCTATCGCCAGCGCGTGCATCAGGCCGAAGCGCAGCTGGCAATGAAGGTTGCGGCGCTGAATAACAACCTGCAACAGCGTAAAAGCGCGGAAGCGGCGATCGTCAGTAACGAGGCGGCGCTGAAAAACGCCCGCGCGCAGAGCCTGAAAAACCAGGCGGATTTAAAGCGCGTTAAGGAACTGACCGCGGACGGCTCCCTCTCCATTCGCGAGCGCGATGCGGCGCTGGCGAGTGCCGCGCAGGGCAGCGCCAACATCGACCAGGCGAAAGCAACGCTTGAGATGTCGCGTCAGGATTTGCAGACGGTAATCGTGAACCGCGCTGCGCTGGAAGCGGATGTTGAAAACGCCAAAGCCGCGCTGGAGCTGGCGCAGATTGACCTGCAAAATACCCGCATCGTCGCGCCGCGGGACGGCCAGCTTGGGCAGATCGCGGTGCGCCTGGGGGCGTACGTGACCGCCGGAACCCATCTCACCACCCTGGTTCCCGCGCAGCACTGGGTTATTGCCAATATTAAGGAGACGCAGCTTGCGGAGCTGCGCGTCGGTCAGCCGGTTAAATTCACCGTCGATGCGCTCAACAACAAAGCCTATCAGGGCCGCGTGGAGAGCATTTCCCCGGCAACGGGCGTCGAGTTCAGCGCCATTACCCCGGATAACGCTACCGGGAATTTCGTCAAAATCGCCCAGCGTATTCCGGTGCGCATTGAGGTGCTCGGCGAACCGGAGGATTACCGGCTGCTGCGTCCGGGCATGTCGGTGCAGGTGACCATTGACACGCGGGAGGCGAAACCATGACGCTTCGCCCGATAGCTGGCCTGCTGATGATGGTTATGCTGGCGGGTTGCCAGTCGGTAGACGTTGAGCCAGCCACATCGTCACTGCACATTCCTGAGCAGTGGCGCGCCGCGTCGGGGCCGAACAGCCCGGCGGAGCAGCTCTGGTGGCGGAATTTCCACGACAACAATCTGAACCGCTACGTGGAGCGGGCGCTCAGGAACAACAGCGACGTGCTCATTGCCCGCGAGCGGATTAACGAATACCAGGCGCGGGTGTACGCTGCCGACGGCAGCCTGTTTCCCTCCCTGGATGCGGGCCTCTCGGGCACGCGCGCCCGGTCGCAGTCCGCCGCGACGGGGCTTCCGGTATACGGCGCGTTGTACAAAGGCAGCCTGACCGCCAGCTACGACGTTGATATCTGGGGCGTAAACCGCAGCACCGCCAGCGCCGCCGAAGCGTCGCTGGAGGCGCAAAAGGCGGCCGCCGCGGCTGCGGATCTAACCGTTGCGTCATCGGTGGCCTCCGGGTATGTCACCCTGCTGTCGCTGGATGAACAGCTGCGCGTTACCCGCTCCACCCTGAAGTCCCGGGAGGAAGCCTTTAACCTTGCCAGGCGGCAGTTCGAAACGGGCTACAGCTCGCGCCTGGAGCTGATGCAGTCCGACTCCGAGCTGCGCGCTACCCGGGCGCAGGTTCCGCTTCTCCAGCACCAGATTGCGCAGCAGGAAAACGCGCTTAGCCTGCTGCTGGGCAGCAACCCGGGCGAGGTGGCGCGTAGCGAGAGCTTCAGCACGCTCACCCCGCTCAGGCTGCCTTCACAGCTGCCGTCGGCGCTGCTTAACCGACGTCCTGATATCGTTCAGGCCGAGCGCCAGCTGGTCGCGGCCGATGCGACGCTTGCCGCGTCACGCGCCAGCCTGCTGCCGTCGATCAACCTGACGGCAACCGGATCGGTTCAGGATCGCACCCTTTCAGGGCTGCTGGACAATCCGCTCCAGCTCTGGAGCGTGGGCGGCAGCGTTCTCGCCCCGCTGCTGAACCGCCAGGCGCTGAACGCGCAGGTGGATATTTCCCAGTCGCAGCGTAACCAGGCGCTGTACGGCTACGAGAAAATCGTTCGCAACGCTTTTGCGGAGGTGAACAACAGCCTTGACGCCATTACGCGCTATCAGGAACAGCTGGCCGAACTGCTGGCCCAGCAGGAGGTGGCGCAGGAGACGCTGCGCATTGCGCAAAACCGCTATCGCAACGGGTACTCGTCCTATCTGGACGTGCTGGACGCACAGCGCACGCTGTTCTCGGTGCAAACAAACGTGGTGCAGGTGAAAAATAACCTGCTGCTGGCGCAGATTGATTTGTATAAAGCGCTGGGCGGCGGCTGGATCAATGCCTGAAGACATGCCCGGTGGCGCTACGCTTGCCGGGCCAACATTTCGCCCCCGGCGATACGGGTGCTGCACAACTCGTATCCAGGAACTGCCAGCATCGTGTATCGCGATCGGCGACATTTTATCGAGGCCCTATTATGGCAATGGGGTTAACGTTATAATATCTTTGTTATTTCAGCACGTAAATTTCCAACTAATAATCCCGCCAAATATTTCAACCTACAAAACAATTTATTAATTTTAATAAATAAATTCAGAAACCCTAAATATACACACAGGCACAATATTATTATTATGCATTAGAGATGAAATAATTCGCGAATATTCATCTCATCCTCATTATCACATTTATGTAAAGGAATTATCAGGGATGAAAAAAATCATTCTTACCACTATTTTATCATTAAGTATTACATCGGCTTTCGCAGCTGAAACCGCTGTTCTGAAAGTTACAGGTACGTTAACCAACTCTTCTTGTACGGTTGAACTGGGTAACGGCGGCGTGTTTGATTATGGCGCTATTCACCTGGGTGAGTTATCCGCAACAGAAAGCAACGTCATTGGTGAAAAACAACTTCCTGCGACCATTCACTGCTCCGCGCCAACCAAAGTGGGATTCACCCTTACCGATAACCGTAGCGACAGCAATGCCGGATTGACGGTGCCGGTGGGTACTACAGGGGGTAGCACCTCTGCTAAGTATAAAACCTATGGTGTGGGAACGACCACTAACGGTGTTAAAATTGGTTCTTACGCGATGTGGACGACGGATCCTACTGTCGATGGAAATTCCGTTGACGGAATTGCACACAATCTGGACTGGCCTGATGGCAAATGGACAGCAGCTTCCGGTCCGCGTAGTGATGCTTTCAGTATCCTCACCTTTGCGGAAAAAGGCACTACCACTCCAATGCCTATCACAACAGCTTCATTTAACTTCGTGACCAATCTGGTAATTAGCGATACCGCAACGCTGGCTATTACAGACGATACCGCTCTGGATGGTCAGACCACCATGACGCTGGTTTATCTGTAAAAATTTATTTAATCGCAAAAGGGACTCCATCGGAGTCCCTTTTGCGATTTATAGTTTTATGTGCGTGGCCCCATGCCGTTTACTTCAGGTTGCCCGTAATGGCCGACACATCTTGCAGAGGCATTCCTCTGCCTGTGGGGCTGAGGAATCTCCTGTATTTTTTTATACTGATGCAATAATAATGACGCTTTCAGAATGACTGAGGACTTTCAGCGATTCAAAGCGGCAATTTACCGCCGGAAGCCAGGTTGACGGCGACTGCGCTGAGCCACCCTGGCACGTTCGCAGATCCTGTCGTTTCAAAGTTGAAAGAAACAGATGACGAAAAAACCAGGAGTCAATCTATGCAACAACCGTGGTCGGCAGTAGATAATTACATGATTTCGTCTCTTATCCCGGAAGACGACGTGCTCCACCAGGTTCTTGAAAATAACAAGCGCGCCGGGCTACCGGAGCACGATGTTGCCGCCAATCAGGGACAACTGCTGGCGCTGTTCGTACGCATGACTCAGGCGCGGCGTATTCTTGAGATTGGCACGCTGGGTGCGTACAGCTCTATCTGGATGGCGAGAGCCCTGCCGCCGGACGGAGAGCTGATTACGCTTGAGGCCGATTCCACGCATGCCGACGTGGCGCGCCGGAATATTCAGCTTGCCGGTCTCAGCGATCGCATCAGGCTTATCGAAGGACCTGCGCTGACCTCTCTGGAAAATTTCGGCGATGTCCCGCCGTTTGACCTGATCTTTATTGATGCCGACAAGCCGAACAACCCCGGCTATCTCGAATGGGCGCTGCACTACTCTCGTCCCGGCACGGTGATTATCGGCGATAACGTTGTGCGCGAGGGTGAAGTGGTTAACGGCCAAAGCGACGACGCCCGCGTGCAGGGAGTACGTCGCTTTATTGAGATGATGGGGGATAATCCGCGCTTAACCGCCACCGCGCTGCAAACGGTCGGGGTTAAAGGATGGGATGGGTTTACCCTGGCGATGGTGAACGGGTGAAAATTGTGCGGCCTGTTGCCCTCACCCCGGCCCTCTCCCACAGGGAGAGGGAGGTTAAAGTCCCCCTTCCCACAGGGAGAGGGTGAAACTCGGTTTTAAGCGGTGATCTGCTCCATTGCCTGCAAAATACGCTTATCTGAAATCGGATACGGCGTACCGAGCTGTTGAGCAAAGAAGCTCACGCGCAGCTCCTCGATCATCCAGCGGATTTCCTGCACGTCTTCGTCATCGCGGCGCGCCGGAGGCAGTTTATTGAGCCACTGCTGCCACGCCTGCTGCACGCTTTCCACCTTCAGCATCTGCGCGCGGTCGCGGTGCGGATCCACCGCCATTTTCTCCAGACGTTTTTCAATCGCCTGTAAATAACGCAGCGTATCGGCCAGACGCTTAAAGCCGTTGCCGGTGACAAAGCCGCGATAGACCAGCCCCGCCATCTGCGCCTTCACGTCCGACAGCCCCAGCGCCATGGTCATATCCACGCGCCCCTTAAGGCGCTTGTTGATGTTGAACACGGCGGTGAGGATCTGCTCAACCTGTTTGGCTATCTCCACCACGGTATCGTTCAGCTCCGCGCGCACCTTGTCATGCAGCCGAGCAAAACCCTCCTCCGTCCAGACCGGGCCGCCCGCCTCGTGGATAAGCTTATCCACGCCGCAGGAAATACAGTCGTCGATCAGATCCAGCACCTTGCCGTACGGGTTAAAGTACAGCCCCAGCTTGGCTTTGTTCGGCAGCTTCTCGTGCAGATACTTAATCGGCGACGGGATGTTGAGCAGCAGCAGGCGACGCAGCCCGCGCCACATCATCTGCTGCTGCTCCTGCGGATTGTCAAAAAGCTTAATCGCCACGCTGTCGCGCTCGTCCACCAGCGCAGGCCAGGCCTTCACCCTGTAGTTGCCGCGCTTCTGCTCATAGCTTTCCGGCAATTGGCCGAAGCTCCAGATGTGCAGCCCGCTCTGCTCGATGCCGTCGTCCGCCACGGCGGATAGCGTTTCCTGAACCTTGCCTTTTAACGCCTCCTTCAGCTCCGTCAGAGAACGGCCTTCCAGCAGCTTTTTGTTTTTATCGTCCACCACGCGGAAGCTGATTTTCAGGTGATCGGGCACCTGATCCCAGTTCCAGTCGTCGCGGTCAATGGTGGTGCCGGTCATGCGTCGGAACTCGCGCTCGAGCGCGTCCAGCAGCGGCAGCTCCAGCGGCGTGACGCGGCCTAAAAACGCTTCAGCGTAGTTCGGAGCGGGCACAAAGTTGCGCCGCACCGGCTTGGGCAGGGATTTAATCAGGGCAATCACCAGCTCGCGGCGCAGGCCGGGGATCTGCCACTCAAACCCGCTCTCTTCCACCTGGTTAAGCAGCGGCAGCGGAATATGCACCGTGACGCCGTCCGCGTCCGCGCCCGGCTCAAACTGATAGGTCAGGCGCAGCTTGAGGTTGCCCTGATGCCAGAAGTTCGGGTAGTCGAGCTTGCTGACCGACTCCGCGCCCTCTTTAATCAGCATGCTCTTTTCAAAGTTGAGCAGGTCCGGCGTCTCTTTACTGGCCTTTTTCCACCAGCTGTCAAAATGGCGCGCCGAAATCACGTCGTGGCTGATGCGCTGGTCGTAGAACTCAAACAGCGTTTCGTCGTCCACCAGAATGTCGCGGCGGCGGGACTTGTGCTCCAGCTCTTCCACCTCGGCGCGCAGCTTCAGGTTTTCACGGAAGAACGCGTGACGCGTCTGCCAGTCCCCCTCCACCAGCGCGTGGCGGATAAACAGCTCGCGGCTCAGCGCCGGGTCAATCTGGCTGTAGTTCACCTTACGCGCGGCGACAACAGGCAGACCATAGACGGTCACTTTTTCCGTCGCCATGACCGCGCCCTGCCCGCGCTCCCAGTGCGGTTCGCTGTACGAACGCTTCAGCAGGTGCTGCGCCACCGGCTCAACCCACTCCGGATCGATACGCGCGGCAATGCGTCCCCACAGGCGGCTGGTTTCCACCAGCTCCGCGACTATGGTCCATTTCGGCGGCTTTTTGAACAGGCCGGAACCGGGGAAGATGGAGAAGCGCGCGTTGCGTGCGCCGGTATATTCCTGCTTATCCGCGTCCTTCATCCCGATATGGGACAGCAGGCCGGTCAGCAGCGCGATATGAATTTCGCGGTATTCTGCCGGCTCACTGTTAACCGGAATCCCCAGCTCCTTCACCACCTGGCGCAGCTGGGTGTAGATATCCTGCCACTCGCGCACGCGCAGGTAGTTAAGGAAATCCATCCGGCACTGGCGGCGGAACTGGTTAGACGAGAGCGCCTTCTGCTGCTCGCCGATGTAGTTCCACAGGTTGACGAAGGCGAGGAAATCAGACTCTTTATCGTGGAAGCGCCGGTGCTTTTCATCCGACGCCTGCTGCTTGTCCATAGGACGCTCGCGCGGATCCTGAATGGAGAGCGCCGACGTAACGATCATCGCCTCGCGCACGCAGCCGTGCTTCTGCGCTTCCAGCACCATGCGCGCCAGGCGCGGATCCACCGGCAGCTGGCTGAGCTGGCGGCCAAGCGGCGTCAGCTTATACACGCTCGCCTGTTCATTGGTGGTAATTGCGCCCAGCTCTTCCAGCAGGCGCACCCCGTCCTGAATGTTGCGCTTGTCCGGCGCTTCCACAAACGGGAAGGCGGCGATGTCGCCGAGGCCCAGGGCGGTCATCTGCAGGATGACGGACGCCAGGTTGGTGCGCAGGATCTCAGGGTCGGTAAATTCCGGGCGCGAGAGAAAATCGTCTTCCGAGTAGAGACGAATGCAGATCCCCTCGGACACGCGGCCGCAGCGGCCCTTACGCTGGTTGGCCGACGCCTGGGAAACCGGCTCGATCGGCAGACGCTGGACCTTGGTACGGTAGCTATAGCGGCTGATGCGCGCCGTGCCCGGATCGATAACATATTTAATGCCCGGTACGGTCAGCGAGGTTTCCGCCACGTTGGTCGCCAGCACGATGCGGCGTCCGCCGTGGGGCTGGAACACGCGGTTCTGCTCGCTGTTCGACAGGCGCGCGTAGAGCGGCAGGATCTCCGTATGGCGCAGGTCGCGCTTGCTGAGCGCGTCGGCGGTATCGCGTATCTCGCGCTCGCCGCTCATGAAGATCAGAATGTCGCCCGCGCTTTCGTTCCCAAGCTCGTCTACGGCGTCAAAAATAGCCTGCAGCTGGTCGCGTTCGGTATCGTCCGCCGCCTCCACAATCGGGCGATAGCGCACTTCCACCGGATAGGTACGGCCCGACACTTCAATAATCGGCGCATTGTTGAAGTGTTTTGAGAAACGCTCCGGGTCAATGGTCGCGGAGGTGATGATGATTTTCAGATCCGGACGACGCGGCAGCAGCTCCTTCAGGTAGCCGAGCAGGAAGTCGATGTTCAGGCTGCGCTCGTGCGCCTCATCAATGATGATGGTGTCATACTGCATCAGCAGGCGATCCTGCTGGATTTCTGCCAGCAGGATACCGTCGGTCATCAGCTTGACCATGGTGTTATCGCTCACATGGTCGCTGAAGCGCACCTTATAACCGATACAGCCGCCCGGCTCCGATTGCAGCTCTTCAGCAATACGGTTGGCCACGGTACGCGCCGCCAGACGACGCGGCTGGGTGTGGCCAATCAGCCCCTTCACCCCGCGGCCCAGCTCCATGCAGATTTTCGGCAGCTGGGTCGTTTTCCCCGACCCGGTTTCGCCCGCGACAATCACCACCTGGTGGTCGCGCACGGCGTTGAGAATGTCCTGCTTTTTCTGGCTGACGGGCAGATTTTCCGGATAGGTAATCTCCGGGCGCGCGGCTTCACGCAGCACAACTTTCCCTGCCGCCTGTTCAATCTCTTTCGCCATCTCCTGGTAAATGGCCTGTTGTGCATCAGGATTTTTAACCTTCTTAACGCCGTGCAGGCGGCGCGCAAACCGCTGTTTATCGCGCAGCATCAGCGAATCAAGCTGCTGCATCAGCATCGGGAAGGTTAACTTTTGTTGTTCTGTCATAGCGTTAATGGGCAGTGCTCTGCCGGGTAAAATCTCTTTTTAATGATTGCTATAGCGTACCACATCAGCGCTTTTCGCGCCTTATTCAAAAAATTCGAACATAGGCTTCGATATATTGCGCTATCCCTGTGGCAGGATTGTGAATAAAGTGTCAACAAGCAACGGGGCAACCCCCTTCAGTCAAATACAAAACAGGAATCACCCATGAGCAAAGTATTAGTGTTGAAATCCAGTATTCTGGCAGGGTACTCACAGTCTGGTCAGCTGTCCGACTATTTCGTTGAACAATGGCGTGAACAGCACACCGGTGATGAAATCACCGTCCGCGACCTGGCGGCAAACCCGATTCCCGTGCTGGATGGCGAACTGGTTGGTGCGCTGCGTCCGAGCGATGCGCCGCTCTCCCCGCGTCAGCAGGAAGCCCTGGCCCTGTCTGACGAGCTGATTGCCGAGCTGAAGGCGCACGACGTTATCGTGTTCAACGCTCCAATGTACAACTTCAACATTCCTACCCAGCTGAAGAACTACTTCGACCTGGTGGCGCGCGCTGGCGTAACCTTCCGTTACACCGAGAACGGCCCGGAAGGCCTGGTGAAAGGTAAACGTGCCATCGTGCTGACCAGCCGCGGCGGTATTCATAAAGATACCCCAACTGACCTGGTCACGCCGTACATGACGCTGTTCCTGGGCTTCATCGGCATTACCGACGTGAACTTCGTGTTCGCGGAAGGTATCGCTTACGGCCCGGAAGTGGCAACCAAAGCGCAGACCGACGCGAAAGCCGCTATCGACAGCCTGGTCGCAGCGTAAGATCCTCCCCTCTCACCGCCCGGTGGGAGGGTTTTTCTTTCCCTGAAAGTTCGTTATCATCCGCTCCCCCTTTCCAGCCGGACAGCCTGATGTCTGTCATTATCGATACTTTTATTGCTCCGCCGTGTCACGACGAGGTTGAGATCCTCTGGCAGGACGACCATCTTTTACTGATTAACAAACCTTCCGGGCTGCTTAGCCTGTCGGGTAAAAATCCGCAGAACCGCGACTCCGTGCACTATCGTCTGGTACAGAACTTCCCCGGCTGCACGCTGGTGCACCGTCTCGATTTCGGCACGTCGGGCCTGATGGTGATTGCCCTGAATAAAGCGATTAACGCCGCCCTGTGCCACCAGTTCAGCCAGCGCGCCGTGACCAAGGTTTACAGCGCCCTGCTTTGCGGACACGTGGAGCAGGATGACGGGATCGTCGATGCGCCCATCGCCAGAGATCCGGCGCTGTTTCCGCTGATGTCGATCTGTGCCGTCAACGGCAAACCCGCCCGCTCGCGCTATCGGGTGATGGAACGTCTGTATCAGAATAGGGAGGTGCCGGTAACGCGGGTCGAACTGACGCCTGAAACCGGGCGAACCCACCAGCTGCGCCTTCACTGCCAGCAGCTGGGCCATCCGATTTTAGGCTGCGACCTGTACGGGGGAATGACGCTGCCGGGCTCCGGAGCGACGCCACGGCTGATGCTGCACGCCAGCGAGCTGAATTTTATTCATCCGGCGAGCGGCGAGACGATCCGCGCCCGTCACGCCGCGCCGTTCTGAGCGGGGTTTACCACATTAAATCGTCAGGGACTTTGAAATCCGCATACGGATCGTCTTCGTCCTGCTCTTCCTGACTCAGCGCGCTGTTTAACACGATGCTGTCGGCATCGCGCTGGGCAATTTTATCCGCCACCACGGCCGGAATAATCGCGTATTCGCAGTCGCCGTTGGCGTTAATCACCAGTCGGGCAATCGCCAGACGGCCGTTAATCAGCTGAGCCTGCGTCTGCTTATCAACGTCAATTTTTTTGATCAGGTTGCCGTCGGTAAAGTTAAAGGTGATGTTGCCTTTCGCCACGGTGATGCGGTTCATCTCAATCAGCTGCTTCACCTGCGCTTTAAACTCTTTCGCCAGCACGGCCTGCTTCTGCTGCTCGCTCAGCTGCCTGTCGCGCTCGAGCTGCGCTTTCTTGTTCTCTTCTACGGCCTCTCTCGCCTCGCGAGCCTGGACGCGGGATTTTTTCGCCGTGCGCTGAACTTTCGCCATCTTTTTGCTGCTGACTAAGCCCGCTTTCAGCATCTGCTCTTGCAGGGTGAGTTTTGTCATGATCGTTTAAACCGGTTGAAAATGTCGGAGGATTATACCTGAATTGAGCCGTTCATGAAGAACCCTCATGTTGCGGTGAAATTAAGTCACTTCCCCTGCGCCAGCGGCTCAGGCATAAATTATGCATTGATAACGTTCCGGCAACATGAACTTAGGATGCATAACCAAATGAGCCAGGCTTTCACATTTACCCTTAAGCGCAGTTGCTTCGATGAAAATTATAACCCGTCTGAAAATACGCGTACCACCACCAACTTTGCCAACCTGGCCCGCGGCGAGAAGCGTCAGGAAAACCTGCGCAATACGCTGGTGATGATCAACAATCGCTTCAACGCGCTGGCGCGCTGGGATAACCCAAAAGCCGACCGCTACGCCGTCGAGCTGGAGATTATTTCTGTCGATATGAATATCGGCGGCGATTTTACCTTCCCGGCCATCGAAATTCTGCAAACGACGATCGTGGATAAAAAAACCAGCGAGCGCATCGAAGGCATCGTGGGAAATAACTTCTCCTCCTACGTCCGCGACTATGACTTCAGCGTCCTGCTGCTGGAGCATAATAAAGATCGATCCCGGTTTAGCCTCCCCGACAATTTTGGCGAGCTGCACGGCAATATCTTTAAAAGCTTTATCCACTCTGCGGCGTATCGGACGAACTTTAAAAAAGCGCCGGTAATCTGCCTGAGCGTTTCCAGCAAAGACACCTACCGTCGTACCGGCAACCACCACCCGGTGCTGGGCTTTGAGTACCAGCCGGACGGCGAATCGCTGACGGAGCAGTATTTCGCCAGAATGGGCCTCAGCGTTCGCTACTTCATGCCTGAAAACAGCGTCGCGCCCTTTGCCTTCTTCT
The DNA here is from genome assembly GCF_026627565.1 of Enterobacter cloacae complex sp. 2022EL-00788. Lineage (NCBI taxonomy): Bacteria > Pseudomonadati > Pseudomonadota > Gammaproteobacteria > Enterobacterales > Enterobacteriaceae > Enterobacter > Enterobacter cloacae complex sp. 2022EL-00788. Next base: position 267,940 of record NZ_JAPNMC010000001.1, read on the forward strand.
TCACCGGCGATTTGCTGCGCGATTACACCAACCTCGAGCTGATCGGCACCATCAGCACCATGGAGACGTTCCAGAAGATCTATCGCCCGGAAATTTATAATGCCAATTCCGCCGCGGGACAGTGTTACCAGCCTGATTTGAACCAGCAGGATCACTCGTTAACGAAAATCGTTTATGACCGCGAAGAGCGCAGCCGGCTGGCCATTGAGCAGGGAAAATATACCGAAGAGCGGTTTATCAAACCCTATAAAACCCTTCTTGAGCAGTGGTCTCATAACTTCACGCTTTAATATTACGGATAAAAGGTTACTTATTATGAAAACATTGCTCCCGACTTCAACGGCTGGCAGCCTGCCGAAACCTACCTGGCTCGCGCAGCCGGAAACGCTCTGGTCGCCGTGGAAACTGCAGGACGAGGAATTGCTGGCAGGCAAACAGGACGCGCTGCGCCTGTCCCTGGATGAACAGCTTCGCGCGGGAATCGATATCGTCAGCGACGGCGAGCAAACCCGCCAGCACTTCGTTACCACCTTTATTGAGCACCTGAGCGGCGTGGATTTTGAAAACCGCCAGACGGTGCGGATCCGCAACCGCTACGATGCGAGCGTGCCGACGGTGGTCGATGCGGTCGAGCGGCAGAAGCCGGTGTTCGTTGACGACGCGAAATACCTGCGCCAGCTCACGGACAGGCCGATCAAATGGGCGCTGCCCGGCCCGATGACCATGATAGACACCCTCTACGACGCCCACTACAAAAGCCGCGAAAAGCTGGCCTGGGAGTTCGCTAAAATTCTCAATCAGGAAGCCCGCGAGCTGGAAGCGGCCGGCGTCGACATTATTCAGTTCGATGAGCCTGCCTTTAACGTCTTTTTCGACGAGGTGAACGACTGGGGTATCGCCGCGCTGGAACGCGCCGTGGAAGGGCTGAAATGCGAAACCGCGGTGCATATCTGCTACGGGTACGGCATCAAGGCCAATACCGACTGGAAAAAGACGCTCGGCTCCGAGTGGCGCCAGTATGAAGAAGCGTTTCCTAAGTTGCAGACCTCGAAAATCGACATCATCTCGCTGGAGTGCCACAACTCCCGCGTGCCGATGGATCTGCTGGAGCTGATCCGCGGTAAAAAAGTGATGGTGGGGGCAATCGATGTGGCAACGACTACCGTCGAAACGCCGGAAGAGGTCGCCGATACGCTGCGCAAGGCGCTGCAGTTTGTCGATGCGGACAAGCTTTATCCGTCAACCAACTGCGGCATGGCTCCCCTTTCCCGCCAGGTCGCTAACGGTAAGCTCAACGCGCTGAGCGCCGGGGCAGAGATCGTCCGCCGCGAGCTTGCCCGCTAGGCCTGCCAGTAAAGCGGCGTGCCGAACCGTTCAATATAGTGATCGATAACCGCCCTGATGTTCAGGGGCGGGTGCCGCGCGTTCGGGTAAATCGCCGCAATCGTCAGTGGCTCCGCGTTAATGGAACACTCCATCTCCGGCAGCAGCGCCACCAGCTCGCCGCTTTTCAGCCTTTCGCTCACCATCCAGTCCGGAAAAAGCACAATCCCCATGCCGCCCAGTGCGGCAATAAGCAGCGTTTCCGCATTATTCGAGGCCATCAGCGGTGCGATGGGATAGTGAACCCACGCCTCGCCCGGCCTGCGGATCAGCCAGCGGTTTGGCCCGGACGAGCCGCGGTAGACCAGGCAGCGGTGGCGGCTGAGATCGTCCGGCCCTTCAGGCGCGCCGTGCTTTCGCAGGTAGTCCGGCGAGGCCGCGAGGTGATAGAACTGCTGCCCGAATATCCGCGCGTGAAACGAGGAGTCCGTGAGCGCGCCGATGCGGAAGATAACGTCTGCGGCGTCGCGGTGAGGATCGATAAAATCGTCGGTGAGGGTCAGCTCGACGGACAGACGGGGATAACGCGCTGAAAGCGCGGGCAGCCCTGGCGCGATGTGCCTTTGCCCGAAAAAGACCGGTCCATTGATGCGCAGCGTGCCCGACGGCTCTCGCGCGCGTTCATCCAGCTCGCGTCGCGCGTCCTCCAGATTCCCCGCCATCGCCCGCGCATAGCGAACAAAAAGATGCCCGCTCTCGGTGGGGATAATCGCCCGCGTGTTGCGGTAGAAAAGCTGCTGCCCGAGGGCATCCTCAAGCTGGTGGATCACGCGCGAAACCTGCGACGCGGAGATCCCCTCCCGCCTCGCGACCACGGAAAAATTCTGCGCGTCATACACGTCGATAAAAATCAGCAGCGCGCGAATGCTGATATTTCCGGCATCAATCATTAATGCATATCCTGCACAGGTGTTTCCTGCATTATGGCATTTTTCTCAATGATTATCAGACGTACTCTTCTCCGCCTGAAAAAAGGAGAAGAGGCGTTATGCACGTTATTTTGATTTTACTGGTGATTGCCGGCGGTATGGGGCTGTCCGTGGAGGCCGGGCTGCTGGGGCCGCTGGGTGCCGAAGTCGGCGATCTGTGGGCCACATTCAGCATATTCAGCGTGGGGGCCGGGCTGACGTTTTTGCTGATGCTGTTTTTCAGCCCGCGAAACAGCCCGTCGTTTTTTGCGCAGCCGTCCTGGCATCTGCTCGGCGGGGTGCTCGGCCCGGTTTACGTCGTCATTCTGACCATTGCCACGCCGGCAATCGGCATTGCCATGACGATGATAGGCATTCTGGCCGGTCAGGTGTTTAAGAGCCTGATAATCGACCACTTTGGCCTGCTGGGCACGCCGCACCGCAGGATCGATACGAAACGCATTATCGCGCTGGCGTTTATTATCGCCGCGCTTATTCTCGTGGCGCAGGGGTAAGGTTATGATGGTAATTATGATTATTCTGGCCGTTATCGGCGGCGCGACGCTGAGCGTTCAGGCCGCCATCAACGGGCAATTAGGCAGCAGCGTGGGGGTTTTCAAAAGCGCGTTTCTGACGTTTTCCGTCGGGGCACTGGTGACCGCCCTGCTCATCTTCTTCTTTGAGCCGAAACAGGCGGTCGGCCTGATGGATGTGCCCAAATGGCAGCTTCTGGGCGCGCTGTGCGGCGTGCCCTATATCGTGATTATGGTCCTCGCCGTGCAGCGTATCGGCACCGCCGTCGCGACGGTGGCGGTGATTCTGGGCCAGCTGACCATGAGTATGCTGATCGATAACTTCGGCTGGCTCAACAATGCGGCCATTCCGTTTTCCATGAGCCGCCTGGGGGCCGTCGTCTGCCTGGGTATTGCGCTGTGCTTTATTTACTCCAGCAGCAAGCCGCGGCCCGAAGGCGATTAACCTTACTCCTTGCGGGTAAAGAACAGCGTCACCGTGGCGACGGTGACGCCAAATTTCTTCATCTCGGTTTTATTAAACAGATGCGTGCCGTCCTGCAGGTACATCCAGTCGTCAAAGTGCAGCAGCCAGGTTTTGCCGTCCGCCTTCACGTTCATGCTGTAGCGCCAGTTCAGGGCGTTGCCCGCCGTCTGGCCGGTAGCGACGCCCTCAATATCCCCAGCCGTACCCTCGTAGCGATCGCTGCCGACCCGGCGGATGTGCCATACGCGCTGCTGCTTTTCCCCGTCGTCGTAGACAAAATGCTCGTTCAGCGTCAGCGTATCGCCGATAACATCCCCGGCGATCTCGACGTGAAAACGGCGGATCTGCTTCCCGCTGCGGTCCTGAACCATCCCCCACGCCTCGGTTTTCCCCTGGAAGTAGGTAAAAATATCCAGCGTCGGCTGCTGCTGACGATACTCTTTCACCTCCGTGCTGCATCCGCCCACCAGCATCGTCAGGGCAAGCGCCATTAACAGAATACGTTTCATTTTGGACCTCCGATTAACCGCTGACGCAGTTCAGGATATTCGGTGCGGGGATCGAGCCAGATCGCCAGAAAACGCGAGCTGAACGCTGCCGACTGTCGCGGCCCCAGCGGCGTAAAACCCGTCTGCGACGTCGGGCTGCGATACCAGAACTGTCCCTGGCCGCCGCTCACCACAAACGCGAGCTGCGCGCCGGTAGTGACGTCCGGCCAGAGCGTGGACAGCATGCGCAGCCAGGCTTCACCCTGCGGCTCCCGCTGCAGGATGCCCTGCGCCTGCCACTGGTCGCGGGTCGCGTCGACCAGTTCGTCGCGATCGATATCCCGGGCATAGGTGATAATCAGCGCGTTATCGCTGTCTATCCCCGCGTAGCGCCCGTCGGGCGTCAGCAGCCGGGAGGTATACACGGTAAACGGCCCCCAGGTGAGCGTGGCGTCGCCCACCTTGCGCCAGCTCAGCCAGTCAGCCGCCTGCGCGTTACCGGCCATAACGGTTAGCGCGAGCGCGAGTAACAGATGTCTCATTGTTGCCTCCCCATCAGCAGGTGGAAAAACAGCATCAGTACCAGCCAGCCCGGGATCGTCCAGCTGACGACGATAAAGGTCGGCTCCAGGAACGTAATGGCCCCCAGCCGCTCGCCGATCAGGTAAGCCACCGGCCCGCCCACGGTCGCCAGCGCCGTCAGCAGCCAGCCCGGCAGCGTGGTCGTGCGGGTCAGCTGCGTCCAGACGCAGGCAAACATTAGCCACAGCGCCACCATCCATAGCGGCATTATCGACGCGCCGGTAAAGGCAATCAGCCCGGTCAGCGCCCAGACGGCGTCCAGCAGCGCCCCCGCCGCCGCCAGCCCGAGGGCATAAATCCGGTGCGAAGGGGGTAGCATCAGCCAGGCAATCGCCGCCAGCGCGATCCAGATAACCTGCCCCTGCTCGCGAAACAGCACCACCAGGGTCCAGTAGAGATCAAACGCGATGGCCAGCAGAAAGACCTGCCCGTAGCGTTTCATACGCGTTCCGCGGTCAGCTGCACCACGCTGATGGTGCGGGCATTAAACCCGGCCTCACAGTAGCCAAAGTAGTACAGCCACATCCGGCGGAAACGGTCATCAAATCCGAGCTTCTCTATCTCGTGCCAGGCGTGAACGAAGCGCTGACGCCAGTGGGCCAGCGTGCGGGCGTAGTCCGGCCCCATGTCGAAGAGATTACGCACCACAAAATCGGTATGGCGGGTCATCAGGTCATTCATGGCGGTAATGCTGGGCAAAAAGCCGCCGGGGAAGATGTAGCGCTGGATAAAATCGACGCTTTTGCTGTAGTCGCGATAGCGCTGATCCTGAATGGTGATGGCCTGAATCGCCATACGCCCGCCCGGACGCAGGCGCGCCTGGCAGGTGCGGAAAAACGTCGGCAGGTAGCGTTGCCCGACGGCTTCGATCATCTCAATCGACACCAGCTTGTCGTAGACGCCGGTCAGATCGCGGTAGTCGCAGAGCAGCACCTCAACGCGATCCTGCAGGCCGGCCCGGGCGATCCGCGCCGTGGCCCAGCGGTACTGCTCCTGAGACAGCGTGGTGGTGGTGACCCGACAGCCGTAATGGCGGGCGGCGTATTCCGCCATCGCCCCCCAGCCGGTACCAATCTCCAGCAGACGATCGTTCGGACCGAGCGCCAGCTGGTCGCACAGCCTCGCCATTTTCGCCTGCTGGGCCGCGGTCAGATCCTGATCCTCAGCGGTAAATAGCGCGCTGGAGTACAGGAGCTGTTCATCGAGGAAATGGGCGTAAAAGCTATTGCCGAGATCGTAATGGGCGGCAATATTGTCGCGCGCCTGAGCGCGGGAGTTGCGCCGCGTCCAGTGGCGCAGCCGCTCTACCGGCTTTCCGAACAGGCGGAACCCTTTTTCAAGCTGCCCGAGGATCTGGCCGTTGAGCGCAATCAGCTCCAGCAGGGGCGTGAGGTGAGCCGTCTCCCAGTCGCCGTCCATCCACGCTTCCGCCGCGGCGAGGCTGCCGCCCGTTAAGATGCGCCAGTACAGGCCCGGAGAGAGCACCTGAACATCAGCGTGGAGCGCGGCGGAGGTGTCGCCGAAGCGGAAGGTCTGCGCGCCCTCACGGAGGGTCAGCGAGCCCCCGCGCAGGCCGCTCAGCAGGCGAAAAAGCAACCAGCGCGCGACGCGAGCGTTGCGCGGGATATCGGGTTCAAGCGCAAAGACGGGATCGGTCATGATCGTTCACTCCTGCTGAGGGGATGGTTATGCAGCGGCACGCGCTTCAGCCACAGCCTTAGCGCCTGCCAGTAAATAGCGAAAACGGTTTTGAGGGTCATCAGCGGGATGCGCACCAGCATCGCGCGCAGCGCCGGGCGCGTGAGCGGCTCGCGGCGAAGCGTCAGCGTGGCGTCAAACACCTTCGCCTCCTGATGATTTTCAATATGCATGCGCAGCGCGTGGTCCGGGCTGTTAAAGCGCCAGTGGTAGACCATCTCCATTGGGTTAAAGGGCGAGACGTGAAACGCTTTCGCCGTCGGCCGGGCGTCCTGCCCCTCCACCGCGTAGTAATGCCGTTCATTCCACGGCGTGTTACGCACTTCGGCGAGCACCCAGCGCAGGGTGCCTTCGCCGTCATAGCAGTAGTAGAAATTGACCGGGTTAAAATGAAGGCCGAAATAGCGCAGCTGCGTCAGGAGCATGACCCGCCCCGCCGGGCGCTCGCCGGTCAGGTTTTCCAGACGCTCGAGGACGCGCTCTTTCAGCGGCATGCCCAGCGGGTAATCCGCATCACAGAACGCCGCCGGGGCAAAGCGGTTTCGCCGCACGCCGACGGAGGGCAGCATCTCAAGCTCATCGAGATCGAGCCAGGCCATAAACACGCTGTAGGTAAAATGGTGCGCTTTCGGCGTAAGGCGGCGATGGCGCAGGGCGCCGTGGTACAGGCAACTATTCATCTCACCCGCCCTCCCCGGCCGCGATGGCGTTCACCACGTCCAGCGCGCTGCGCACGCCGTCTTCGTGGAAGCCGTTGTACCAGTAGGCGCCGCAGAACCAGCTCCGCTGGCGGCCGTTTATCTCGCCGCGCCGGGCCTGGGCATGCCAGCTTTTGGGGTTAAAAAGCGGATGTTCGTAGACGAAGCGGCGCAGCACAAAGCGCTCTTCCACCGGCGTTTCCGGGTTAAGGGTGACGCAAAACAGCGGGCTACCGGCGGGCAACCCCTGCAAAATATTCATGTTGTAGGTGACGCAGGCGCTGGCCCGATCCTGTTCGCTCAGGCGATAGTTCCAGCTGGCCCACGCGCGCTCGCGCACCGGCAGCCAGCGCGGATCGCTGTGAAGCACCACCTCGTTGCGCTGCCAGCCGATATCCCCCAGCACCTCGCGTTCAGCCTGGGTTGGGCTGGCAAGCATCGCCAGCGCCTGGGCGGAGTGGCAGGCAAAAATCACCTGGTCAAAGGCGCATGTTTCCCCCTCCAGCTCAACGTCGACGCCCCGATCGTGGCGAACAACCCGCTGGACCGGGGCGTTGAGGCGCAGCGTCAGGCGGTTGCCGAGCCTGTCCATCATCGCGCGGATATACTCTCTGGATCCGCCCGGCACCACGTACCACTGCGGACGATGGGTAATGTCCAGCAGACCGTGGTTTTCGAAAAAGCGCAAAAAGAGCGGCAGCGGGAAGCGCTTCATCTCCTGTAATGACGAGGACCAGATAGCCGCCCCCATCGGCAGAATGTAGTGGCGCGCGAAAAACGGCGTAAAGCGGTGCTGGCTCAGGAACGTCTCCAGGGTGGCGGACGCATCCACGTCGGCCTGGAGCGCCCGTTTCGCCAGCCGGTTGAAGCGCACAATCTCCCTCAGCAGCATCCAGAAGCCGGGGTTCACCAGGTTACGGCGCTGGGCGAACAGCGACGTCAGGGTGTGGCCGTTATACTCCAGCCCGCTCTGCGGATTGTGCACCGAAAAGCTCATCTGCGTTTTTTGCCCGTTGATGCCCAGCTCGCTGAGCAGGCCCATAAAGCGCGGATAGGTGCGGTCGTTGTAGACAATAAATCCGGTGTCGATGGCGTACGTGCCCTGCGGGGTGTCGACGTCCACCGTCGCGGTATGGCCGCCCGGGGTGGCCTGCGCTTCAAACAGCGTGACCTGATGATGCCCGGCGAGGCGCCAGGCGCAGGTTAAGCCGGCGATGCCGCTGCCGATAATCGCAATCTTCATGATCTCACCATCCTGCGCAGCAGCGCGCGCTGAACAACGTCAGGCAGCCCGGCGAGCAGCCGCAGCGCCAGGCCAAACCCGGCGGGAAACGCGATACTCTCTTTTCCCTTTGCCAGCCCGCGGCGGATGGCGACGACGGCCTCCTCCACGCTTACCCGGCCCGGCATCGGAAAATCGTTTTTACGGGTCAGCGGCGTGTCAACGAAACCGGGTGAAACGACCGTGACGGCAATCCCTTTTGGCTCCCAGTCGAGACGCAGCGTGTCGGCAAACCAGGTTAGCGCCGCCTTGGAAGCGCCATAGGCTTCGGCTCGCGGGAAGTGCAGCCAGTGCGCCATCGAACTGACCAGCACCACGCGGTTTCCGGCCACCAGCTGCGGCTGCAGCGCGGCGAGGCAGTTTACCGGCCCCATGAAATTGGTGGTCATCACCCGCTCCACCAGCTCCGCGTCCACCACGCCACGATCGAGATATTCGCAGGTGCCGGCGCACAGAATCACCACGTCGGCGGCACAGTCCGCCAGCGCCTGGCGACAGGCGTCCCTGTCCGTCATATCGAACTGGCGCACCGTGACGTTGGGGCTGTGCTGGTGCAGGGAGGCCAGACGTTGCGCATCGCGCCCGCAGGCAATCACCCGGTAGCCGTCGCTGGCGAAGGAGGCGGCCAGCCCCGCCCCAATGCCCGAGCTTGCGCCGGTAATCAGCACCGTTTTCACGATCTCACCCTCCGCTTAACGCCGCGCACGGCCCAGCCAAGCACCGGAAGATGCTCATAGATCATCTCTCCGGCATCGTAATAATCCCGCTGGCGAATAATGCGATCGTCCAGCATGTCCACCACGGAGCAGCCCGGCAGCTGCAGCACGGCTCCCCGGGCGATACGCGGATGCGACCAGTGCATAACCCAGGTCACAACAAAGCGATCCCCCTGCTGCAGCGGCGCATCGACGGTAAAGCGGCACTGCTGGACGTTAGCCAGCAGATGAGTGAAGTAACGCTCAAGCGCGAACAGCCCGCTGTGTTCACCAAAGGGATCGATAAGGGTGGCATCGGAACGGTAAATTTCCGCCAGCGCGGAAGGTGGCTGGGTGTCCAGCGCGGCGTAGTAATCAACAAACCGACTGATGACGGACGGTAACGTGCTCATGGGTCACATCCTGGCTGTAAACAACGTAGCGATATCGCATAAATTAAACTTACACAATTAACGTTATTTGTCCAAGTTTGTGCAGATATATTTTTTATATCTGTTTTATTTCATAAACTTATAGAGGCGCTCCGCATTGCGCTTTTGACTCAAAAGTCGACTGGCGCCGCCGCGCCGTTATTTTTTAGGGATAACCTTAAGGCAAATGTTGCTTTTATCTTCCAGACTTATCCTTTTAATTCATAAGGATGTCACGCGATGAAAAATTTACTGATGGCGCTCTTTTCCAGCCCGGAATCTTTATTGCAGGTCATGAGTCACCAGGAAATTATCGAAGCCGTCGAGGATGGCGACCGCATCATTATCGATCAGGATGGAAACGCCTCGGTTAACTACAAAAGCAACGAGGTACGGCAGGACTTTCTGCGCCATGTCAACGCGCTAAAGAGGGCCTGAAATGGGAACGGCAATATTTATGGTTCTGATGGTGTGCGGCTACTGGTACACCAGCCGCGATCTCTCTACACGGTTCAAAATTAAGCGTTCATTCGGCTGGGATGTCTATTTTCTGGTTGCGCTGTATGGCTGCATTTTCGTCCTGCAGGGGGTGATCGCCACCGGCCTTCTCTGGCTGCTGCTGTTCGCCCTCTCCGCCGCCGACAACACGTTCCATTTTACGTCCGCAAAATACGCCGACTGGCAAATTGACTTCATGAACTGGAGCTTTTTAGGTATACAGGCGCCCGTGGTGGTGATGCTTACCTTTGCGATCCTGTTTTGCCTCTACCGCTCGAACTGGGCAGGCAGCGCGCGGCTGGACGGCGAAGGCCGGAAAAAGCTCTACAAGCGGCTCGCGCAGTCGAGCGGGATCGAACAGCTGCTCTACCAGTGCATGGAAGAAGGTGAACTGGCGCACGTCACGCTGAAATCGCGGCGGATTTATATCGGCATGATCCACACCGCAACCCTGGAATATGAAAAAACGGCCAACATCGTGCTTATTCCCATGCTGAGCGGCTATCGTGACGGGAAAAATATGCAGCTGTGCATTGAGCACAACTACAGCAGGTGGTACGCCGAGCATGACGTTACGCTGGATTCAGACCCAAAAAGCGCAATGGATTTTCGGAAGGTGATCATGCTGGACCAGATTGAGAGTATTTCGTTATTCGATCCGGCGAGCGCCAGCGCGCTGGCGATGCGTGAATAAAAAAATGGCGCCTTATTGCAGATAAGGCGCCATCGTCAGGACGGGAGAAATGCCGGGTTACGGCGTTACAATATTGAACCAGAAGTCAAACTTGTCCATGTAGCTCAGCATCTCTTCTAGCTTCGCGCCGTTCCCGCTCACCTTCACCTCACCGCTGTCCATCGCCTGCTTCAGCGACGCTTCTTTCAGGATGATCTTGTTCAGCGTGGCGCGATCGAGCGTGATGGTGGCATCGGCATCCTTCGCCTGGGCATTGGCGGTATGGTTCAGCACGCCATTTTCCAGCTCCAGCTTGTATTTGCCGCCATCTTTGCCGAGATCGACATTAAAGACCGCTTTCGCGTTACCGGCCCGCACGCCGTTGATGTGCACGCCCAGATAGTCGAAGAACATCTCCGGCGTCATCGCGCGCACGGTATCCGGGCTGGCGGTGTTTGGCGTTGGCAGCTTTTTAACGCCGTTACGCAGCTCCTGCGCGCCGGTCAGATAGAAGTTACGCCAGGTGCCCGCTTCGGCCTGGTAGCCCAGCTGCTCCAGCGCGTCGGCTTCGAGGTTGCGCGCGGCCTGGTTGTTTGGGTCGGCAAATACCACTTTGCTGACCACCTGCGCCACCCAGCGGTAATTGCCCTGCTGATAATCAGCTTTGGCCTTCTGCAGGATGGCATCAGCGCCGCCCATGTACTGCACGAACTTCTTCGCAGCCTGTTCAGGCGGCAGCTCGTCGAGGGTAGCCGGGTTGCCGTCGAACCAGCCGAGATAAAACACGTAGGTGGCCTTAACGTCGTGGCTGACAGAGCCGTAATAGCCCCGGCTGGCCCACTGTTTCTCCAGCGATTCCGGCAGCTTAAATTCAGCGGCAATCTCATCGCGGGTCAGGCCCTTATTGGCCATACGCAGGGTCTGGTCGTTGATGTAGCGGTACATATCGCGCTGGCCTTTCATCAGCCTGACGATATTCTCGTTGCCCCAGGTCGGCCAGTGGTGCTGGGCAATAATCACTTCCGCGTCCGCGCCCCAGCGCTCAATGGCGGCGTTAATGTACTTAGACCAGGCCAGCGGATCGCGGATTTTCGCCCCGCGCAGGGAGTAGGTATTGTGCAGGGTGTGGGTCACATCCTCTGCCGCTTCGATCATTTTCTTCTCTTTGACGTACCACAGCATCTCCGACGGCGCCTCAGAGCCCGGGGCCATCATAAAGTCATAGGTCAGGCCGTCGATCGTTTCCTGCTGCCCGGTATGGGTAATGTAGTTGGTTGGTGGGATCAGGGTTACCGTACCTGCGGAGGTGGTCGTCCCAAGCCCCGCCCCAACCTGACCCTTCGCGTCCGGCTTAAGCAGGTTGCCGTACATGTAGCTCGCGCGGCGGCTCATCGCGTTCCCGGCCATGATGTTCTCGGAAACGGCTTCTTTCATAAAGCCATCCGGCGCGTAAATCTTCACCTTACCGGACTTCACGTCAGCTTCGTCAACCACGCCGCGCAGGCCGCCGTAATGGTCAACGTGGCTGTGGGTGATCACCACCGCCACCACCGGCTTTTTGCCACGGTTAGCGTAGTAGAGATCGAGCGCTTCCTTCGCCGGCTCGGCGCTTAGCAGCGGGTCGATAACGGTGATCCCCTTCTCGCCTTCGATGATGGTCATGTTGGAGAGATCGAGGTTGCGGATCTGATACACGCCGTCGGTCACCTTAAACAGGCCGCCGATGTTAATCAGCTGCGACTGGCGCCACAGGCTCGGGTTTACCGTGTCCGGGGCTTTTTCACCCTCCTTCACAAAATCATATTTCGCGGGATCCCAGATAACGTTTCCTTTCTCCCCTTTGATCATGTTCTGCGGTAACGGGGCGATAAATCCTTTATGCGCGTTTTCAAAATCAGTCTTATCGGCAAACGGCAGCTTGTTATACAGGGCGTTATTCGCCTCGCGGGTAACGGGCGTGGCATTCTGCGGCTGCGCTTCAGCCCAGGCAGAAAGCGAAAGCGATGTGAATATACCGGCCAGCGCCAGCTGCTTCGCGATTATCGTTAATTTCATTAAATGGCCTCATAGATTATTAACACCGCCTGCGATATTTACTGCTGGCGGATAATTTTAATGCGAACTCATTGCAGACCATTCTAATCAGAATACTTTCCCATGATAGTCCCATATGGGACTGGTATAAGGTTATCTCGTCATCCGGACGCTACTGCTGCTATACTCGCTACGAAGACAGACGTTGCGGAACGAGGCCTGGCGTGAATTTTCAGGATATACATACCTATTATCAGCAGCTCAATATTGGGGGCTTTTTTCCCCAAATCCTTTCTACAGGAGAAGCGTTAACCGTTGGCGCAAATAAAAAGCTAACCGTCGAACCCGGCTATATTTATTTCTGTACCGAAGGTTCACTGACGATATTAATGCCGGAAGATGGTTTGAATATTGGCAATACTATTGAATATATGCCGATAGGGCTTATGGAACGGTATTGCCCGTTAGCGAAGTTTGAATATCGCAGCAGCGCGAAGGTTAAGCTGGTAAAAATTCCCTGTGGCGATTTCGATCGGCTATTTTTGCACGGCGGGCCAGAGCGCGTGCAGGAGCTGGCCACCATTCTGACCTTCATGTCGATTTTTACTATCGATTTGCATAACGAACGCAGGCAGGTCACCAGCTACCAGACCATCAAACCGATGCTGTATCGCTATCTCTACCGGCAGAATACCCACACGGGCGAGAATGAGGGCCTGGCGCTGTTTATCATCAAGCGCACTAACCTGTCGAGAACGCACGTGTTTCGCGTGCTGGCGGATCTTAAAGCCGGGGGCTATATCACCATGAAGCGCGGAAAGCTGGTGTCGATCGACAGGCCGCTGCCGGAAGACTATTAGCCTACCCTGAAGCAGATGCCTCAGGGCATGCTCATGCTGGCCGATTAACGCACCAGGTGCAGGAAGTGCAGATGTTTTTCGTACTGGTCCAGGATATCGTTAATTAACTGCTCCTGGTTCCAGCCCATCACATCGTAATTTTGCCCGCCTTCCTTGAGGTAGATTTCTGCCCGGTAGTACCGGTGCTGCTCCGCCTGGTTTTCATCGTTGTCCATCGCCGCCAGCGCGAAGGTTGGGGAGTTATAGCCGCGCAGCCTGACTTCATAAATAAAGTTCAGCTCGTTGCCTAAATCCACCTCAAGACGAATACGCTCGTCAGACGCGTCGCTGATATGGCTTTGCGTTCCCTGCTTATTCAGCTCCTCCTGAACCAGCACCATGGCCGGCCTGATCACCTCTTCCATAAAGCGCTTCACCAGAGAGCGCTTAGGCAGGTAGGCGATGTTGCGCAGACGTCGCTGCCACGGAATGGGGTTGCGGGCCGCCGTCGGCGCGATAGTGGCCATGCTCAGGCTCTCTCGCTTGGTCAAATCGCGTCGGAGCGCCTTCAGCAGGCCATAGATCGACACCAGCAGGATCATCGAGAACGGTAGCGCGCTGGCGATGGTCACGGTTTGCAGCGCGCTCAGTCCGCCCGCGAGCAGCAGCGCGATTGCCACAACGCCCATCAGCGCGGCCCAGAAGATGCGCTGCCAGACGGGGGTATTGGCCTCGCCGCCGGACGCGAGGGTATCCACCACCATCGCCCCGGAGTCAGCGGAGGTCACAAAGAAGACGATGACCATCGCCATGGCGATAAATGACAGCACCGACGAGAACGGGAAATGCTCAAGGAAAGTAAACAGCGCCAGCGCCACGTCCTGCTGGACGGTATTTGCCAGATCGGACGCGCCCTTGTCCATGATGAGATAAATGGCGCTGTTGCCGAACACCGTCATCCACATCAGGGTAAAGCCTGCCGGGACGAACAGCACGCCGGTGACAAACTCGCGGATGGTTCTGCCGCGGGACACGCGGGCGATGAACATCCCGACAAACGGCGACCACGACAGCCACCAGCCCCAGTACAGCAGCGTCCAGCCCCCCAGCCAGTTGCTGGACTTCGGTTCATAGGCGTACAGGTTAAACGTTTTGCTCACCAGCTCGGACAGGTAGCCACCGGTATTTTCCACAAACGATTTCAGCAGCAGCACGGTTGGCCCGAGGCACAGCACCAGCACCAGCAGCAGCACCGCCAGCCCCAGGTTTAGCTCAGATAAAATACGAATGCCTTTATCCAGGCCGGATACCACGGAAACGGTCGCCAGCCCGGTAATCAGGACGATCAGGATCACCTGCACGGTATCGTTGATGGGTACGCCAAAAAGGTGATTCAGCCCGGCATTGACCTGCAAAACGCCGTAGCCTAACGAGGTCGCCACGCCGAATACGGTGCCGATCACCGCGAAGATATCCACCGCATGGCCTATCGGGCCGTAAATACGGTCGCCGATAATCGGATACAGCGCCGAACGAAGCGTCAAGGGCAGGCCGTGGCGGTAGCTGAAGAACGCCAGAATCAACGCAACGATGGCGTAGATAGCCCAGGCGTGCAGCCCCCAGTGGAAGAATGTCAGCCGCATGGCCTCTTTGGCCGCAGCAACCGTTTCAGGCGTCCCCACCGGTGGAGAAAGATAGTGCATCACCGGTTCCGCCACGCCGAAGAACATCAGGCCGATCCCCATCCCCGCCGAGAACAGCATCGCGAACCAGGAGTGGTAGCTGAAGTCAGGCTGGGAGTGGTCGGGCCCGAGTTTAATATCGCCGTAGCGGGACAGGCCGAGGAACGTCACGCTCATCAAAATCAGCGCGACGGCAAGAATGTAAAACCAGCTGGCGTTAGTGAATATTTGCTGTTGCAGTAACTTAAAGTTTTTATCGGCAACGTCGGGGAAAATCGCGGCAAAGGCGACAAGAAGGAAAATTAACAAAGCAGATGTGTAAAATACCGCTTTGTTAATCTGGCTTTTGGACTGCTTTGGGATAGTGTCGTTTTCACTCATATAGTGTCTTCCATAAACGCATTGACCGCTCTGAATGAGGGGCATGATCTGCGTCAGGGTAACAAAATACCTGTGTGAATGCAGGTCAGATTCGTTCAAATATACACTATCCCGCAGCGGGATTATTTATCGCGCGTTAGCTCTTCCTCATGCCGGTGTATTATCACGTACGCGAGAAAGGGTTAATTATCCCGGCCTGACGACTTTGGCCGTAAATTCTCATCGAAAACCAGCCGCTGGCGTCCGGGCTCCTCTTCGCGCAGCGGCTCAACCTGATGCAGGGTTCGCTTGCAGCGTTCCACCAGCACCTGATACTCCCGCGTGCCCTGCTTTTTCCACTCCATCTCCTGGGCGCTCAGCTCACGGATGGCCTTCGCCGGACTGCCGATAATCAGATGATTAGCGGGCATCTCCGCCCTGGCCTTCACAAACGCCGCTGCGCCGACGATGCTGTTTTCTCCAATCGTCGCCCCGTCCATGACCACCGCATTCATCCCCACCAGCGCGTTGCGGCGGATGATACAGCCGTGAAGAATGGCGCTATGGCCGATATGCCCGTCCTCTTCCACCACGGTGTCCTGCTCCGGGAACCCGTGCATCACGCAGTTATCCTGAATGTTGGCGCCATCCTTCACCACGATACGGCCAAAATCACCGCGCAGGCTGGCGTTGGGACCAACGTAAACGCCTTTACCGAGGATCACGTCGCCGATCAGCACCGCCGTCGGATGAACGTAGCTCTCTTCAGGCACCACCGGCGTCAGGCCATCAATTTGATAAACGGGCATAGCATCTCCTTACGTGATATTCAGACCACCAAAGCGCTGGTGATAAAGCGTGCCGGGTGCGGGCAGTTCGCCCACCGAGGTTTCCCCCTTCTCGCTGACGAACGCCAGAGCGCCCGCCGCCACGCGCTGGTAAATATTGATGCACAGCTGCCGCGCGCTTTGCCCCGCCCAGTGCGCGGGCAGTAGCTCCTCGGGCAACAGCGGATCCTTTAGCACCACGCGACGATAAAAATGAATCAGCAGCAGCTGGATCTGGAAGCAGCGCTCCGGGGTCAGATCCTCCGGCGATGCGTCCTTCAGCAGCGGCAGCAGCGGACGAAACGAGTCGATAAACGTCTCGTACATCGCGTTTTGTTCGGTAAGCTGCCAGCACTCCTCCACGCGGGATCGCAATGCCGCGCGCGACAGGGCCAGCGGCGAATGGGCCTCAAAGAAGATGACGTTTTCCGCCACGCCCGCGTCGTGCAGCAGGGACTGCACGTCCGCCAGGTTCTGCGACGGCGAGGCCATCAGGCTCGGCGCCAGCGTGCCGAATCCCTGCCAGATGAGCTGTTTTTTCACGTCCGCGAGGGTGGTTTTATCCAGCCCCTCGGAGAGCAGCAGCAGCCATTTGCCGTCCCACGCCGGCAGCTCCGCGCGATAAATTTTGTTCTCCGCGCGCCGCGTCAGGCGTAACCCCTTGTCGCTGAGGCGGTAAAAGCTGCGTCGTCCAATGCGCGACACGTCCAGCCAGCCCTCTTTATTGAGGCGGAACAGCGCGGTGCGCACAAAGCGTTCGCCGAACCCCATCCCCTCCAGCAGGGCCGCAAGGCTGCCGAGCCAGATCTCGCCTCCGCGATGGGAAAGCGCATCACCGTAAAGGGAAGCGATAAGCGAGGTCCCGCTGATGGGAACGGAGCTGACCGCGTGCTGGATAAAGGCATCAAGTTTATTCATATGATTCATTCTGTTGTGATTTTTTTCCTGGATGAATCATAGCACAGGAGTTTGGGATCGACCCTCACCCTAACCCTCTCCCAAAGGGAGAGGGAACGTAATACACCCTCAGCCCTTTGGGAGAGGGCTGGGGTGAGGGAAATTCAACCGTTGGCGGCCACTTTACGCAAATCAAACACCCGGCAGGCTTTACCCTCCGAGCGGGGAATGCTGCCGCAGTTCACAATCATCACATCGGTTGAGATGCCCACCATCGACTTAATACGGTGGCGCAGCTGGTGGCAGACCTGACAGCGCTGCTCGTGCGTTAACGTTAAGCTGCTCTGCTTTAGCTCAACCTTCACCGAAAGTGAATCAAGATGCCCGCGACGGTTCACCTCCAGCTGATAGTGCGGCGAAAGGTGTTCAAACTTGACGATCTCTTCTTCCAGCTGTGACGGGAAGACGTTAACGCCGCGAATGATGAGCATGTCGTCGCTACGCCCGCTGATGCGGTCCATCCTGCGCATGGTGCGCGCGGTGCCCGGCAGCAGGCGCGTCAGATCGCGGGTGCGGTAGCGGATCACCGGCAGCGCCTCTTTGGTGAGCGTAGTGAACAGCAGTTCGCCCTGCTCGCCGTCGGCCAGCGGCGCGCCGTCATTCGGGTTGACGATCTCCGGGTAGAAGTGATCTTCCCAGATGGTCGGGCCGTCAGCGGTTTCGAGACACTCCATCGCTACCCCCGGGCCCATCACTTCGGAGAGGCCATAGATGTCCAGCGCGGTAATGCCCAGCCGTTTTTCAATTTCACGGCGCATCGCCTGCGTCCACGGCTCGGCGCCAAACACGCCGACGCGCAGGGAGCAGGCGCTGGCGTCACCGCCCATCTGGCGCTCCAGCTCTTCGATCAGGTTCAGGCAGTAGGACGGCGTAACCATGATCATGTCCGGCTGGAAATCGCGGATCAGCTGCGCCTGCTTCTCCGTCTGGCCGCCGGACATCGGGATCACCGTCGCCCCCAGACGCTCGGCACCGTAGTGCGCGCCCAGCCCGCCGGTAAACAGCCCGTAACCGTAGGCCACGTGAATTTTATCCTTCGCGCTGCCCCCGGCGGCGCGCAGGGAGCGGGCAACGATATTGGCCCAGTTGTCGATGTCATTTTGGGTATAGCCCACCACGGTCGGCTTCCCGGTGGTGCCGGACGAGGCGTGGATGCGCACCACCTGCTCCATCGGCACCGCAAAGGTATCGAACGGGTAGTTGTCGCGCAGATCCTGCTTGGTGGTGCACGGGAATTTTTGCAGGTCCGCCAGCTCGTTAAAATCGTCAGGGTGAACGCCCGCCGCGTCAAACTTGCGTTTGTACATCGGAACGTTGCTGTAGGCGTGGTTCAGCGTCCACTTCAGGCGCGCGGTCTGCAGGGCCTGTAATTCATCAACGGACGCGGTTTCGATCGGGTCAAGCTTTGTTGTATTTATCATCGCAGGGTACTCACATTATTGTTCGCTCAAACACGCTCAAGGATCATGGCAATGCCCTGACCCACACCGATGCACATCGTACACAGCGCGTAGCGCCCGCCGCGTCGGTGCAATTCATTGCCTGCGGCCAGCGCCAGTCTGGCACCGCTCATGCCCAGCGGGTGGCCCAGCGCGATCGCCCCGCCATTCGGGTTGACGTGCTCCGCGTCATCCGGCAGGCCCAGCTGGCGCAGCACGCCCAGCGCCTGTGCGGCAAAGGCTTCGTTAAGCTCAATAACGTCCATATCGGCGATACTGAGCCCGGCGCGCTCCAGCACCCTGCGGGTGGCGGGAACCGGGCCCAGCCCCATCAGACGCGGCTCTACCCCCGCGGTTGCCATTGCCACAACGCGGGTGCGCGGGGTTAATCCCTGGGCCAGCGCCATCTGCTCGCTGGCGACAATCAGCGCCGCCGCGCCGTCGTTCACGCCGGACGCGTTCCCCGCCGTAATCACGCCGTTCTTACGAAACGGGGTTTTCAGCGCGGCCAGCTGTTCAAGCGTGGTCTCCGCGCGCGGATGCTCATCCTCCGCCACCTCCGTCACCGCCCCTTTTTTGCCGGGCACCTGAACCGGCACAATCTCCTGCGCCAGAACGCCGTTCTGCTGCGCACGCGCGGTGCGCTGCTGGCTGCGCAGGGCAAACGCGTCCTGATCGGCACGGCTAATATTTAACAATTCAGCTACATTCTCTGCCGTTTCCGGCATGCTGTCAGTTCCGTATTGCTGATGCATGAGCGGATTCACAAATCGCCAGCCGATCGTGGTGTCGAAGATTTCAGCCTGACGCTGGAACGCCGCCGTGGCCTTGCCCATCACGAAAGGCGCGCGGGACATGGACTCCACGCCGCCGGCGATCAGCAAATCGCCCTCTCCGGCCTTGACGGCGCGCGCCGCAAAGCCAAGCGCGTCCAGGCCTGAACCGCACAGACGGTTAATGGTGGTGGCAGAAACCGCGTGCGGGAGCCCGGCGAGCAGCGCCGACATGCGCGCCACGTTGCGGTTATCTTCCCCGGCCTGATTCGCGCAGCCGAAGATCAGGTCATCTATCCGCTCGAGGTCAAGCTGCGGGTACCGCGCCAGCAGCCCGCGCAGCGGCACGGCGCCTAAATCATCAGCGCGCACGCCGGACAGGCTGCCGCCGTATCGACCGATCGGGGTACGAACACCATCACAAATAAATGCGTCACGCATCAGGCTTCTCCTGTCACACTGCCGCCGGTGCGGTGGGATTTCCCGCGAAAGAGAGCGACGGTTTTCTGTTGTTGGTTTTGAATTTCAATGTCGTATACGCCGGTCAGCCTGCCCTGATGCTTTACCCGCGCGGTAGCCGTGAGCTTATCCCCGGCGAAGCCCGGACGCAGAAAGTCGATGGAGCAGCCAGAGGCCACCGCCGCCAGCCCCTGGCTGTTGCAGGCGTAGGCAAAGGCGGTATCGGCCAGCGAGAACAGCTGGCCGCCGTGGCAGGTCTGATGGCCGTTGAGCATCTGCGGCGTGATGGTCATCGTGACCACCGCATAGCCTTCGTCCATTTCGATAATGTCGATGCCAAGCGCCCGGGCGCAGGCGTCCCGTTCATACATGGCACGAGCGTTGTGCCAGGCGTTATGACTCATGGCTACTCTCCAGAAGCGCGCGCTGGCGCAGCAGTGAACAGGGGCGATAGCGTTCTTCACCGTAGTGACGTTGCAGGTTCTCCAGCAGCGCTAACAGACGCTGCCAGCCAAGACGCTCGCCCCAGGCAATCGGGCCGCAGGGGTAGTTCACCCCTAAGCGCATGGCGGTATCGATGTCTTTTTCGCTGGCAACCCCTTTTTGCAGCGCGTCCAGCGCTTCGTTGGCAATCATCGCCACCGTGCGCCAGACCAGCAGGCCGGGGTAATCGGCAATCTGCACCACCCGCTTCCCCTGGTGCTGCAACCAGTGAATGGCCTTCTGCGTGGCGGAGTGCGGGTTGCCAGACGCTGCGGCTATCACCGCCACGTCGCGCTCGATGCGGTCAACCACCACGACCGGCCGACCGTGGCGCAGCGCCAGGGACTGGGCGGTTTCACCCTGCGTTTCAATCAGCAGCAGCTCGTCGATTTCCGTGACACCGTCACTTCTTCGCTGGGCGCGCATCGGGCTGAAGCTGTCGCTAACCGGCGCGAGCCAGCTGACGGCTGGCTTTTCTTCCTGCCAGCGGTAGACACCCTGCCCGCTTTTTTTGCCCAGACGCCCCGCCAGCACCAACTCCTGCTGTACCAGCGACGGCAGAAACCGGCGCTCCTGCCAGAAGGCGTTAAACACGGAGCAGGTCACCGCAAAGTTGACGTCCTGACCAATCATGTCCGTCAGCTCCAGCGGCCCCATCGGGAAGCCACCGCCGTCCCGCAGGGCGGCGTCAATTACCTCCGGCGCCGCCACCTGCTCTTCCAGCGCGCGCCACGCTTCGGAATAGAAAGGACGCGCCACGCGGTTGACGATAAAACCCGGCGTGGACTGGCAGCGTACCGGCTGTTTTCCCCAGTTCAGCGCCAGCTCGCAGAGGGTATCTGCCACTTCCGCCGAGGTTGCCAGCCCGCTGACCACCTCCACCAGCTTCATCACCGGCGCGGGGTTAAAGAAGTGCAGCCCGGCGACGCGCTCGGGATGACTAACCTCCGCCGCAATGGCGGTAACGGAGATGGATGAGGTGTTGCTGACGAGCAGCGCCTGCGGCGGGCAGACCTCTGCCAGCTGGCTAAACAGCGCTTTTTTCACCTCCAGACGCTCAGAGGCCGCCTCGATCACCAGATCGGCCTGCGCCAGGGCATTGATGTTCGTCACCGGGGTCAGGCGGGCCAGGATTTGCTCCCCGGCTTCGGCAGAGAGTTTTCCGCGCGAAACGCGAGAGGACAGGCGCTGGCGAATGCCGTCAATGGCGCGGGAGATGGCCGAAGCGTCAATGTCGTACACCAGCACCGGATGACCGTGGCTGGCCGCCACCTCGGCAATCCCGGCACCCATGGTGCCGCTGCCGATCACGGCGACCGTGTGAATGTTCGTCGCCATCTTATTTCCCCGTAAAGCGCGGAGCGCGTTTCGCCAGGAAAGCGCTGACGCCCTCCCGGTAGTCGTCGCTGCGTCCGGCAAGCCGTTGGTAATCCCGCTCAAGATCGAGCTGAGCGTCCAGCGTGTTGGTTTCCGCGGCGTTAATCGCCTGCTTGATCAGCCCCAGCCCGAACGTGGGCTGCGAGGCGAAATGCAGCGCCATCTGCTGCGCGGTAGCGGAGAGCTGCTCGTCGTCCACCACCTGCCAGATCATTCCCCAGTCCTGCGCCTGCTCGGCGCTGAGTTTATCCCCCAACAGCGCCAGCCCCATGGCGCGGGCGCGTCCGGCAACGCGCGGCAGGAACCAGGTGCCGCCGCAGTCCGGCACCAGCCCGAGCCTGCTGAAGGCCATCACGAAGGTGGCCGAGCGGGCGGCGATCGCCATGTCGCAGCCGAGCGCCAGCGTCGCACCGGCCCCTGCCGCCACGCCGTTCACCGCACATATCACCGGCTTCGGCAGCTTTGCCAGGCGGCGCACCAGCGGGTTGTAAAAGGTTTCAACGGACATGCCCAGATCGGGCGCGGGGCCGTTCGGGTCAACGTTACGGTCGTGAAGATCCTGCCCGGCGCAAAAGCCGCGCCCGGCGCCGGTAATCAGCAGGCAGCGGATGGCGTCATCGCGCTCAGCCTGCTTCAGGCATTCGGAAAGCTGCTGGTGCATTTCGTCGTTAAAGCTGTTCAGGCGCTCGGGGCGATTCAGCGTAATGGTCATTACGCCCTGCTCAACATGGCTCAGAATAAATTCCACAGTTAGCGTCCTTTAAAGTCTGGGGTGCGTTTTTGTAAGAAGGCAGCGATACCTTCACGGCGATCGTCGGTGGCCGCGAGCAGCGTGAACAGCTGACGCTCCTGCGCGAGCCCGGCCTGGAGCGGCACCTCCTGCGACTGGCGCAGCGCCTGCTTCGCCGCCTGCAGCGCCAGCGGCGAGTGGCGCGCCATCAGCGCCGCCTGCTTCAGGGCGTACTCCAGCGTCAGCGAGGCCGGGAAGACGTCGCTGACCAGCCCGGCGCTATGCGCCTGAACAGCTGTGATGCTTTCGCCCGTCAGCACCATTTTGCTGGCCAGCGATTTACCCACGCAGCGGATCAGCCGCTGGGTGCCGCCCGCGCCCGGCATGATGCCCAGGGAAATCTCCGGCAGGCCAAAGCGGGCGTTATCGCCGGCAATCACCACGTCGCACAGCAGCGCCAGCTCGCAGCCGGCGCCCAGCGCGAAGCCGTTGACGGCGGCGATCAGCGGCTTGTTGAAGGCGTTAATCCGCGCCCACAGCTGGGGACGGATATCGTTCAGGGTGGCGGGCAGGTCTTTTTCAGCCATTTCGTTGAGGTCGGCCCCGGCCGCGAAGCAGCGTTCGCTGCCGTAAATCACGCAGGCAGAAATTTCCGCGTCCGCGGCGGCGGCCTCGAGCTGCCCCGCGAGCAGCGCCAGCAGCGCATTGTTGAGCGCGTTGCGCGCCGCCGGACGGTTGAGCGTCAGCTGCATCACGCGGCCATGGCGGGTGACAATCAGTTCGTTCATGCCATCCCCTTCGCGTCAAAATCGACAATAACGTCGGCGGTCAGCGGCAGCGCCTGACAGCTCAGGACGTAGCCTGCCGCCAGCTCGTCCGGCTCCAGGCTGTAGTTGGTAGCCATATCGACTTTCCCGCGCAGCACTTTGCATTTGCAGGTGGCGCACACGCCGCCCTTGCAGGCGTAAGGCAAATCCGCCCCCTGACGCAGGGCCGCGTCCAGGATGCTCTCGTCGTCCGCCGTCAGGGTGATTTCCCGGTCGCGCCCGTCCTGACGGACGGTCACCTTCTGCCCCTCGGCCTGCACGCCGTGCGTTCGCTTCGCGGCGATGCCCGGCGTGTTAAAGCGCTCCAGGTGAATCGCTTTTTCCGGCATGCCCAGCGCTTTCAGCGCCGCCTCGGCGTCGTCCATCATCGCCGACGGGCCGCAGATGAAGGCTTCGTCGTACTGGCGGAAGTTGATCAGGGTTTTTGCCAGCGCCTGGAGCTTTTCGCCGTCAATGCGGCCATGCAGCAGATCGCTGTCGAGGGTCTCCTGGCTGAAGATGGACACCAGCTGCAAACGCTGCGGGTACTTATCCTTCAGGTCCGCCAGCGCCCGGCGGAACATCATGCTCTGGCTGCTGCGGTTGCCGTAAATCAGGGTGAAATGGCTGTGCGGTTCCGTGGCAAGGGTCGCGGAGAGAATGGCCAGCATCGGGGTGATCCCGGATCCGGCGGCAATCGCCAGATAGTGGCCTTCCCGTTCGGCCTGCGGCTGGTAGCCGAAATGCCCCTGGGGAACCATCACCTCCAGCGCCATGCCCTGTTTGATCTCATCCCGGGCATAGCGGGAAAAGCGCCCGCCCTCGATGGCCTTCACCGCCACGCTAATTTCTCCCGGCGCGGTGCTGCGGCAGATGGAGTAGCAGCGGCGCAGTTCTTCATCCCCGAGCCGGGCTTTCAGGGTCAGATGCTGGCCGGGGCGGAAGCGGTACGCCTCCTGCAGCGCCTGCGGCACCGCGAAGGTAATGGTTACCGCGTCGCGGGTTTCGGGTTCTACTTTTGCCACTGTTAATGAATGAAACGTTGTCATGGCGGCCTCAAATACATTTGAAATAGTCGAACGGCTCACGGCAGGTATTGCAGCGGTAGAGCGCCTTGCAGGCCGTGGATCCAAATTCACTGATAAGCGAGGTATCGGTGCTCGCGCAGCGCGGGCAGCTCACCTCAGCCGGCGCGTGTGCGTGACAGCTGTGGCCAACGGGCGGGCTGATGCCGTATGCCCGCAGGCGCTCGCGCGCGTCGGCGGTCATCCAGTCGGTGGTCCAGGCCGGTTCAAGCTGGAGCACGATATGCACCGGGGTAAAGCCGCTTGCGGTCATCGCCTCGCGGATCGCCCCCAGCAGGTGCTCCGTTGCCGGGCAGCCCGAATAGGTTGGCGTAAAGCCGATGACCCAGCCCTCACCCTGCGCCTTGACGCTGCGCACCATGCCTAAATCGGTGATGGTAAGAACCGGCACTTCCGGGTCTGGGATCTGGCTTAACAGCGCCCAGATCTGCGGGATTTGCGCCGGGGTGACGTCGACGAGGCGTTGCATAGCGTGCTCCTTTACCACTGCTGCCCGGGGTAGGCGCGCTGGAGATACTGCATCTCTGCCAGCATCGGCCCCAGATGTTCGGTATGAAGGCCCTTCTTGCCTCCCGTGCGATACGCCACTTCCTCTGGCACGCTGAGCTGAGCTTCCGCCAGACCGGCAAACACCTCGCTTTCCCACGGTTCACGCAGGGTGCGAGGGTCAACCGCCACGCCGGAATCAATCAGCGCCAGCTCAACGTCGTCGGCGTCGAACAGCTCGGCCGTAAAGCGCCACAGGCCGTTCACCGCCTGCTGCATTTTTTGCGCGGAGGTTTCCGTGCCGTCGCCCAGGCGCACCAGCCAGCCGCGGCTGAAGCGCAGGTGATAGCGCGCCTCCTTAATGGCTTTAGCCGCGATGGCGGCAAGCTGGCCGTCGCTGCTGCGGATCAGCCGCTCGTACAGCGCCACGTTCCAGGCGTCCATCAGGTACTGGCGGGCGATGGTGTCGGCAAAGCTGCCGTTTGGCTGTTCCACCAGCAGCACATTGCGGAACTGACGCTCATCGCGCCCAAACGCCAGCGCGTCTTCATCGCCCTGGCCTTCCAGCCCGGCGGCGTACGTCAGGAAGTTGCGCGCCTGGCCGAGCAGATCGAGGCCAATATTGGCGAGCGCCAGGTCAATTTCCAGCTCCGGCGCGTGGCCGCACCAGGCGCCGAGACGCTGAGAAAGCACCAGACCGTTGTCGCCCAGGCGCAGGGCATATGCGGATACGTTGTTCATCCCTAACCTCACATGTGCTCAATGCCATCGGGGATCGTGTAAAACGTCGGATGGCGGTAGACCTTGCTTTCCGCCGGGTCGAAGAACTCGCCGCTCTCTTCCGGCTGGGAGGCGACAATTTCACTCGCCTTCACCACCCAGATGGAGCAGCCTTCGCTGCGGCGGGTATAGGCGTCGCGCGCGTTTTCCAGCGCCATGCGGTCGTCGGCAGCGTGGAGGCTGCCTACATGACGGTGCGACAGCCCCTGCTTAGAACGGACAAAAACTTCGTATAACGGCCAGTAAACATTGCTCATGTTGGTTTCCTCTTATGCGGCCCGGCGAGCGCGCTGTTTTTCGGCGTGCGCCAGCGCGGCTTCGCGCACCCACGCGCCGTCGTCCCAGGCTTTACGTTTTGCGGCCAGACGTTCGTGGTTACAGATTCCGCGCCCGCTAATTACCTCGTCAAATTCCTGCCAGTCGATCTCGCCGAAGCGGTAGTGGCCGCTCTCCTCATCGAAGCGCAGGTCGGGATCCGGCACGGTCATCCCCAGCATCTCCACCTGAGGCACGGTGTTATCCACGAAACGCTGACGCAGCTCGTCGTTGCCAAAGCGCTTGATCTTCCAGGCCAGGCTGCGGGCGCTGTTGGGAGAGTTGTCGTCGTTTGGCCCAAACATCATCAGCGCCGGCCACCAGAAGCGGTTGATGGCGTCCTGAAGCATCTGACGCTGTTCTTCACTGCCCTGCGCCAGCGCCATGCAGGCTTCAAAGCCCTGACGCTGGTGAAAGCTCTCTTCTTTACAGATTTTCACCATCGCCCTGGCGTACGGGCCGTAGGACGTGCGGCACAGCGCCACCTGATTAACGATGGCAGCCCCGTCCACCAGCCAGCCGATGACGCCGATATCCGCCCAGCTCAGGGTCGGATAGTTGAAGATGGAGGAGTACTTCATCCTGCCGTCGAGCATCTTCTGGTAGATGTCTTCCCGCGCGCAGCCCAGCGTTTCCGCCGCGCTGTAGAGGTACAGGCCGTGTCCGGCTTCGTCCTGCACCTTCGCCAGCAGAATGGCTTTACGGCGCAGCGTCGGCGCGCGGGCGATCCAGTTGCCTTCCGGCAGCATGCCGACAATTTCGGAGTGGGCGTGCTGACCAATCTGGCGGATTAGCGTCTTGCGGTAGGCTTCCGGCATCCAGTCCTGCGGCTCGATGGCCGTCTCCTGCGCGATGCGTTGCTCAAAGCGTTGTTCTTGCGTCACATAACCACCTTTATGATTCGTTAAATCACCATATGTAGCAAAATGGTGAATCATTTGGTTTCTTAAAAGTTACACAAAGGTTAAATATAACCCCAAGAAGCGTTTGCCTGTTTTGTGACGACGCTCGCAAGGCTTTTCGCTTAAGGCTTGCCACGCGCGGGTTTAGCATCAGGATTCCGGGTTACGCAGATCACATCGTTAACAATTCATTAAAACTCAGCTTGATTTTTATGATTCACGATCAAACTATTTATAGGTAAATCACGAAACACCTGGAGAGAAGAAATGCAGCAGTTAGCCAGCTTCTTGTCCGGCACCTGGCAGTCAGGCCGGGGCCGCGCGCGCACCATTACCCACGCCATCAGCGGCGAGACGCTATACGAAGTGACCAGCGAAGGGCTGGACATGGCGGCCGCTCGCCGTTACGCCATTGAAAGCGGGGGTGAAGCGCTTCGCGCAATGAGCTTTATCGAGCGTGCCGCCATGCTGAAGGCGGTGGCTAAACACCTGCTGGGCCAGAAGGATCGGTTTTATGCGCTGTCAGCCCAGACCGGCGCGACGAAGGCCGACAGCTGGGTGGATATTGAGGGCGGCATCGGCACCCTCTTCACCTACGCGAGCCTCGGCAGCCGTGAGCTGCCGGACGATACCCTGTGGCCGGAAGATGAGCTCATCCCGCTGTCGAAGGAAGGCGGTTTTGCGGCCCGCCACGTCTTAACCTCAAAATCCGGCGTGGCGGTGCATATCAACGCCTTTAACTTCCCGTGCTGGGGGATGCTGGAAAAGCTCGCGCCTACCTGGCTTGCCGGGATGCCCGCCATCATCAAGCCGGCCACCGCCACCGCGCAGGTTACTCAGGCGATGGTGAAATCGATTGTCGAAAGCGGGCTGGTGCCGGACGGCGCCATCAGCCTGATCTGCGGCGGCGCGGGCGATCTGCTGGGCCAGCTCGACAGCCAGGACGTGGTGACGTTTACCGGCTCGGCCAGCACCGGCCAGAGCCTTCGCGTGCACCCGAATATCGTCGCGAACGCCATTCCGTTCACCATGGAAGCCGATTCCCTGAACTGCTGCGTGCTCGGTGAGGACGTGACCCAGGAGCAGCCGGAGTTTGCGCTGTTCATTCGGGAGGTGGTGCGCGAGATGACCGCCAAGGCCGGGCAAAAATGCACCGCCATCCGCCGCATCATCGTGCCGGAAGCGCAGGTTGAGGCGGTCAGCCAGGCGCTGATTGCGCGGCTGGAGAAGGTGGTTGTCGGCGATCCGTCGCAGGAAGGGGTGAAAATGGGCGCGCTGGTAAACGCCGAGCAGCGCGCCGACGTGCAGGAAAAAGTCGATAGCCTGCTTGCCGCCGGCTGTCAGGTCCGCCTGGGCGGCAAAGCCGATTTGCAGGCGGCTGGCGCCTTCTTCCCGCCCACCCTGCTGTTCTGCCCGCAGCCTGACGAAACCCCGGCCGTGCATTCCACCGAAGCCTTTGGCCCGGTCGCAACCCTGATGCCGTACCGCGATACCGAACACGCCATGCGGCTGGCGCGGGCGGGCGGCGGCAGCCTGGCGGGAACGCTGGTCACGGCAGATTCAAACGTGGCGCGGCAGTTTATTGCCGGAGCAGCACGCGCCCACGGGCGTATTCAGATCCTTAACGAGGAATCATCCAAAGAGTCAACCGGACACGGTTCCCCGCTGCCGCAGCTGGTGCACGGCGGTCCGGGACGTGCGGGCGGCGGCGAGGAGCTGGGCGGCCTGCGCGCGGTGAAGCACTACCTCCAGCGCACGGCCATTCAGGGCAGTCCGTCCATGCTGGCCGCCATTGGCAAGCAGTGGGTGCGTGGCGCAGAGGTACAGGAAGATCGGATCCATCCCTTCCGTAAATACTTCGAGGAGCTGCAGCCGGGTGACAGCCTGCTTACGCCGCGCCGTACCCTGACGGAAGCCGATATCGTCAATTTTGCCTGCCTGAGCGGCGACCACTTCTACGCCCATATGGACAAAATTGGCGCGGCGGAGTCGATTTTTGGCGAGCGCGTGGTGCACGGTTATTTCCTGATTTCTGCCGCAGCGGGGCTGTTTGTTGACGCCGGCGTCGGCCCGGTTATTGCCAACTACGGGATGGAAAACCTGCGCTTTATCGAGCCGGTCAAGCCGGGTGACACCATTCAGGTACGCCTGACCTGCAAACGTAAAACGCTGAAGAAGCAGCGCGCTGCCGATGAAAAGCCCACCGGCGTGGTGGAATGGGCGGTTGAGATTTTCAACCAGCATCAGCAGGCCGTGGCGCTCTACTCCATCCTGACGCTGGTGGCGCGCCAGCAGGGTGATTTTTGATCAAAGCAATAGGGTTAGCTGCTTCGATCGTTTGAGCGCATTAAATAAATCTGAAGAGAAAACATGGACTGGATGGCTTTGATTCATCAAACCATCCAGTCAGCCTGGTCTGAGTAAGTTACAACCGGAAACATTAAGCAAATTGACCATGTAATTAGCATGGTTATTATTTAGCGCCGGGAATATTCCCGCGTTAAATTACATGGAAGATTAATAGACTATGGCAATTCCTGTTTACCTTTTCTTAACTGACGATGGTGGCGCAAAAATTACAGGCTCGGTGGACGTTTGTGACCGTGAGGGAAGCATTGAAGTCACTGGCTTTACGCACAATCTTCGCCTCCCAACCGATCCATTGACCGGGAAAATCACCAGCAAACGCAACCATGCTCCAGTCGTTTTTCAAAAAGAAATCGATTCTTCCTCCCCTTATCTGATGAAAGCCTTTTCGACTGGACAAACCCTTAAAACAGCCGAGTTCAGGTGGTATCGCATTAATGATGCCGGGCAGGAAGTTGAATATTATAATATGCGTCTCGATAATATTCGCGTCGTTTCCGTTACGCCACTGATGCATGACGTTAAAGATCCGACTAAAGAAAAACACAATCATCTTGAAGTCGTGGAACTACGCTACGATAAAATAACCTGGACATATTGTGATGGTAATCTACAGTTTGCAGACTGCTGGGCTGAGCGCTAAATATGCGAATCCCATCCTATTCAACTCCCTATAATATTGCATCCTTTGCGCCACCGGGCGTGGATGTAGTTAGCCACATGCTAATAGCGCGATTTCATGGTGGCCCCTCATTAATGACCTACATATGGTTTTATCAAATGGTCAGAAACCATGGCCCATGGGATTATAAACAGGGCCGTGCAGAATATGCCAATTTTGGCAATTTTCATTACGGTGCCGTTGGCGCGGCGGCGGGCATTCCTGAAGGAATTCTGCTCCGGGGGGCAGGTACCGCACAGATCCTTGCCGGGACCAGTAATCCCGTCGAGTTTGCAAAATTCCAGAGCGATAATAATTACGGTGATGACCCAGTCGATCAGTTATGGATAAGGGCAGGAATAGATTATGCGCGACGTGCGGGCTTTTAACTGGCGGGCTGGAGTCATTATCGTTTTTTTCCTTATATTCATTGCATTCGCTTTCCGCGATCTGTTTACCGTGTATGAAAATGTTCAGGAAAAAATCACTGTTAACGACCGTTTAACTCTTTATATTACTCAGGTTGAGGCAGGCTCACTGTCCAGGAACAGGTATCATATTTATCTCTTCGATGCGAAAAAAAGCACGGAAGAGTTCATGTCTAACGTTAAGGATATTAACCCCGTCATGGTTACCGATGATGATAAAGCTTCGGTGACAATTAAAGATGGAGATATTTATATTCGCGTTCGCGGCAAGGTCTATTCGTTCACGACGGTAGGTTTAGATGTCCGCATTCATCTCGACAGTTCACCTTACTGACGCGCACTTTCTCTTTCACGGGGTGTGATGCACCCCTGCCCTTTTTTTAACCTGGCAAGACTGACAAACAACCTGGCAGATGCAGGCAAACGTTTTTCGTGGGCGCCTGTCAGGATAAGGCTGACACAACACAATAAACACAACAAGATGAGGTCTACGATGGGAAGCACTCCTTCTTTTTCTGCCCGCAGAACGGCGCTGGCCATGGCCGTTACGCTCTGCTGCGCCTGGCAGTCCCCTGTTTTCGCTCACGGCAGCGAGGCGCATATGGTCCCGATGGATAACGCGCTTCAGGAGTTTGGGGCTGACGTGCAGTGGGATGATTACGCCCAAATGTTCACCATCGCGAAGGACGGTGCTTTTGTGAAGGTCAAGCCGGGGGCGAACACCGCTATCGTCAACGGTAAACCCCTGACGCTCCAGGTGCCGGTAGTGATGAAGGACAAAAAAGCGTTTATCTCTGAGACCTTTATCAACGACGTTTTTCAGTCCGGCCTTGACCAGACTTTCCAGGTGGAGAAGCGCCCTCACCCGCTAAACGCGCTGACGGCAGATGAAATTAAGCAGGCCGTCGGGATTGTAAAAGCCTCGGCGGACTTTAAGCCCAACACCCGCTTTACCCAGATCGCGCTGGCGGAGCCGGAAAAAGCCAAAGTGTGGGACTTCGTGCTCAACGGCACCGCCGTGGATACGCCCCGGCAGGCAAATATCACCATGCTCGTTGGCAAACAGATTGTCGAAAGTCGCGTGGATCTGAAGGACAAAAAAATCCTGCGCTGGGCGCCGGTAAAAGACGCGCACGGCATGGTGCTGCTGGATGATTTCAACACCGTTCAGCAGATCATCAACGAGAGCCCGGAGTATGCCGCGGTGCTGAAAAAGCGCGGCATTACCGATCCGACAAAAGTCATCACCACGCCGCTTACCGTCGGCTTTTTTGACGGCAAAGACGGCCTGAAGCAGGAAGACCGCCTGCTGAAAGTGATCGCCTATCTGGACGTGGGCGACGGTAACTACTGGGCGCACCCTATTGAAAACCTGGTCGCGGTGGTGGATCTCGACCAGAAGAAAATTCAGAAGATTGAGGAAGGCCCGGTGGTGCCGGTGCCGCTTACCCCGCGCCCCTATGATGGCCGCGACCGCGTTGAAACGGTGAAGAAACCGCTGGAGATTATCGAGCCGGAAGGCAAAAACTACACCATTACCGGCGATACGGTGCACTGGCAGAACTGGGATTTCCACCTGAGCCTGGATTCACGCGTCGGCCCGATTATCTCCACCGTCACCTATAACGACAACGGCAAAAAGCGTCAGGTGATGTATCAGGGCTCGCTCGGCGGCATGATCGTGCCTTACGGCGACCCGGATATCGGCTGGTACTTCAAAGCCTATCTGGATTCCGGCGATTACGGCATGGGCACCCTGACCTCTCCGCTGGTGCGCGGCAAGGACGTGCCGTCTAACGCCGTTATGCTTGATGAAACCATTCCGGACTACACCGGGGCGCCGCTGGAGATCCCGCGCGCTATAGCGATTTTCGAGCGCTACGCCGGGCCGGAATATAAGCATCAGGAGCTGGGTAAGCCCAACGTCAGCACCGAGCGCCGCGAGCTGGTGGTCCGCTGGGTCAGCACCGTTGGCAACTACGATTACATCTTCGACTGGGTGTTCCACGAAAACGGTACCATCGGCATTGATGCGGGCGCAACGGGGATTGAAGCGGTGAAGGGCGTGCAGACGAAAACGATGCATGACGCCACCGCGAAGGATGACACCCGCTACGGCACGCTGATCGACCATAACATCGTGGGCACCACGCACCAGCACATCTATAACTTCCGTCTGGACATGGACGTGGACGGGATCGGCAACAGGCTGGTGGCGATGGATCCGGAAGTGAAGCCGAACACCGCAGGCGGCCCGCGCACCAGCACCATGCTGGTTAATCAGTACAGCATTGATACCGAACAGCAGGCGGCGCAGAAGTTTGACCCGGGCACCATTCGCCTGCTGAGCAACACCAGTAAGGAGAACCGCATGGGGAACCCGGTCTCGTATCAGATAATCCCTTACGCGGGCGGTACGCACCCGGTGGCGACCGGCGCGAAATCCGCCCCGGACGAGTGGATTTACCACCGCCTGAGCTTTATGGATAAACAGCTGTGGGTAACGCGTTACCATCCTGACGAAATGTATCCGGAAGGGAAATTCCCGAACCGCTCCACGCGCGATACGGGCCTCGGCCAGTACGGCAAAGATAACGAGTCGCTCAACGACCAGGATAACGTCATCTGGATGACCACCGGCACTACCCACGTTGCCCGCGCCGAAGAGTGGCCGATTATGCCGACGGAGTGGGTACACACGCTGCTCAAGCCGTGGAACTTCTTTGACGAGACGCCAACGCTCGGCAAGAAAAAAACCGAGCAGAAATAAGCACACGCCGGGCATTTGCCCGGTTTTTTTATCCATACATTTGAGGAATAATCGAGCCTGCTTATAGTTAGTAATACCTGGCTTTCGCGAGCTATCCAC
Organism: Enterobacter cloacae complex sp. 2022EL-00788; assembly: GCF_026627565.1. Lineage (NCBI taxonomy): Bacteria > Pseudomonadati > Pseudomonadota > Gammaproteobacteria > Enterobacterales > Enterobacteriaceae > Enterobacter > Enterobacter cloacae complex sp. 2022EL-00788. The sequence continues at coordinate 300,934 of NZ_JAPNMC010000001.1, forward strand.
CGGACGGGAACAAAAATTGTAATGGAAAAAAGACACAACGCTACACCTGAGCCAGCGACCTGGCCAACCCGTAATTCGATGGTCGTCCACGGGCTGGCCGTAAACCTGCCGTGGCTTGCTTTCGTGAATGCGAGCTTTGCGCTGATGGTTCTGCTGCGCAACTCCCTGTTCGGCCATATTGATGCCCTTCTGCACATCAGCCAGCACCTGCGGCTGATGATTGACGCCTCCATGCTGGGCGTGGTGATCCTCTCCGTTGCGCTGGTGATGATGGCCTGGCGACGCATCCGCGGGGTCAGCGCCGTGCTGTTTATATGCAGCGTGCTCTGGTCGCTTTGCTGTTACTGGTTTATCAACGTTATCCAGCTTCCTCACCCCTGGCCGATATTTGTCACCCTGCTGATGGCCGGCATGACCGCACTCTATTTTCACCCGGTGGGGCTGTTATGCTTCATCGTGCCGCTGTGGCTCACCATGCCCGTTGCCAGCATGCTGCTGAATAAGGAAATGACGCTTCGATTTGCCGGGCTGTGGGTGATCTTCACGTTCATCCTCGTTTGCGGACGCTATATCCTGCTCCGCTGGTTTGATGAAGCCTGGCGTCGCAACCAGCAGAACCAGCGGTTAATTTCGCGGCTGGACGCGCTGGCCCATCAGGATCCGCTGACGAAAACGGCCAATCGCCGCGCGATGGAGCTGGTGCTGGAAAACGCGGTGGAGCAAGGCAAGCCCTTTACGGTGCTGATGCTGGACGTGGATTACTTCAAACTTTATAACGATACCTATGGTCACCAGGCGGGAGATGAGTGCCTGGCGCGGGTGGCCGAGGTGCTGAATACGTCGGTGCGCACGCCTGAGGATGTGGTCTCACGCTACGGTGGCGAGGAGTTTGTGGTGATCCTCTTCGACTGCGCAGAAGACGTTGCTGAAAAGGTCGCCGCACGGATCCAGGCTGGCCTGCGCGCGGCGGCGATCCCGCACGCCGCGTCTAAGGTAGGTGACTATGTGACGGCCAGTATGGGTATCGCAGGTCACACCGAAGGTCTGGCCGGGCCCGAAATCATCGCCCGCGCCGACGCGGCGCTGTATCGGGCGAAAGAGGGAGGACGGGATCGGTGGTCGCGGTAAGGCTGGCGCCCGCGTCCCCTCACCCTAACCCTCTCCCCTGAGAGCCGAGGGCATTGCTCAGTGCCCGCATTGATTTATGGGGATCCCTCAGCCCACAGGGAGAGGGCTACCCGGCGTTTTTAATACCGCACGCAAACTGACTTGGTTTCACACCAGCCGTCCAGCCAGTCCGGACCGAAATCGCGCCCGGTGCCGGACTGCTTCATTCCGCCAAACGGCAGGTTGGCGTCGATCAGCGTGTGGCTGTTCACCCATACCGTCCCGGCCTGTAGCCTGTCGGTGTATTCCAGCGCTTTACCAATATTCTGCGTCCAGACGCTGGCGGTGAGCCCGTACTCGGTGTCGTTCGCCAGCTGAAGCGCCTCCTCACCGTCCGCCACGCGCACCAGGTTTACCACCGGGCCGAACACCTCCTCACGCGTCAGGCGCAGGTTATTATCCGGGTTAACCACCATCGTCGGCGAAACGTAATAGCCTTTGTCGTCCGGCCCGCGGTTACCGCTGATCAGTTCCGCGTTGTGTGCCTTCGCTTCATCCAGGAACGCCTGGACCTTATCGCAGTGGGCGCGCGACACCAGCGGATTGATAAACGCCTCGGGCGACATGCCCGGCCCGACGGTCAGGGATTTCACGGCCTGTTCAAACCCGCTGACCAGCGTGTCAAACAGCGGGGCCTCAATATAAATGCGCGAGCTGGCCGCGCAGACCTGCCCCTGATTCAGGAAGCTGCCGGTCATCAGCCCTTCAATCACCCACGCCGGATCGGCATCTTTCAGCACGATGGCCGGGTTTTTGCCTCCCAGCTCCAGCGTCACGCCCGTTAACGTGTCCGCCGCCGCGCGGGCGATCTGCTTGCCCGTCGCCGTCGAACCGGTAAAACTCACCTTGGCAACGCGCGGGTGCGAGGTCAGCGCCGCGCCGCAGACGGCGCCGCTTCCGGTAACCACGTTGAACACGCCATCCGGGATCCCCGCCTCGCTCGCCAGCTCCGCCACCCGTAACAGGGTGAGCGGCGTGGTTTCGGAGGGCTTGATCACGATTGAACAGCCTGCCGCCAGCGCGGGCATCACCTTCCACATGCCAATCATCAGCGGGAAGTTCCACGGCACGATCCCCGCCACGACCCCAACCGGCTCTTTGCGCGTCCACGCCTGATAGCGCGCCCCCTGCGGCAGAGGAATAGAGAGATCGAGAGTTTTGCCGGCAATTTTCGTGGTCAGCCCCGCCGTATAGCGCATCCAGTTCAGGGTGCAGCCCACTTCGAACGCGCGGGAAATAGTAATGGATTTCCCCTGCTCCAGCGTTTCGAGCTGAGCCAGCTCTTCGCCGTGCTGCTCCACCAGATCCGCAAACCGCAGCAGGATGCGTTCCCGCTCGGCCGGCAGACGCCCTGCCCAGCTTCGGGCGACAAAGGCGCGCCAGCCCGACATTACTGCACGATCCACGTCATCAACGCCGGCATCGGCGGTGGAGGCAATCACCTCTCCGGTCGCCGGGTTGTAGACGTTCAGACGCTTTTCGCTATCGGACGCGGCCTGACGCCCTTCAATCCACAGGCCATGCTGGCGATCTAAAAACTGCTGCACGCCCGGTAGAACGGCGATATGTGATTCCGACATAGGGTACTCCTTCGTTATGCTTCGCAGGGTGTGTATGCAGTCTAAGAGGGGTTTCGCATTCCTGCTTTTGTCTGTGTGACATTCGCTTTGCCACCTGTGACAGGCTCCGCAAATTGTGATAATTCCCGCTTATAACGCTGTAACCATTGAGTGTTCTTTCCTATAGTCAGCCTCGTAGCCCTGACTAAATGCAACATAAATGTAACAATGCGAAAACGGTGACGGTACAGCGAGAAAATCAATGGCATGTGCAGGTGAACAGGACAATTTTCAGCAGTGGCTGGCGCAGATTAACCAGGTTTGCGGGCGCTTTGCTGCGCGTCCGCTAGGGGGCGCGTTTCTCGGCGAGCTGGAAACCAGCTACACCCAAAGCCTGAAGCTAAGCACCGTAACCGCCGCTGGCGTTAACCTGTTTCGCACCCGTCAGGAGATCAAAAACGGCAACGACGCCTGGTTCTATACCGTGTTTCAGCTGGAAGGTAGCGCGGAGATTGAGCAGGACGACCGCCGCTCGGTGCTAAAAACCGGGGATATCACGCTGATTGATGCCTCCCGCCCGTGCTCCATTTACTGGCAGGAGCGATCCCGCCAGATTTCGCTGCTGCTGCCGCGGCAGATCGTTGAGCAATACGCGCGCTTTCAGGAAGTGAGCTGCGCGCTTACCCTTTCCCGCAGTCTACCTACCGTTCAGCTTAGCTATCGCCTGTTGCAGGAGAGCATGGGCAATGCCGATCTGAGCGCCAGAGAGAGTGAAGCGGCCCTTGAGGCAATGGTGTGCCTGCTGCGCCCGGCGTTCCAGCAGCGTGACGAGGTGCTGCCGCGCAAGGAGCGCCAGTTCCGCAACGTTCTGTCACTGATTGACGACCATATTCAGTCAGAGGCGTTAAGACCGGAATGGATAGCCTCTGAGAGCGGCATGTCAGTACGCAGCCTGTACCGCATGTTCGCCGAGAAGGGGCTGGTGGTGGCGCAGTATATCAAGAACCGTCGCCTCGATTTATGCGCTCAGGCGCTGCGCGGCATTAGCGATGACGAAAAGCTGGCGGGAATTGGCTACAGCTGGGGCTTTACCGACCATAGCCATTTTTCCACCGCGTTTAAGCAGCGTTTTGGGGTCTCGCCCGGCGAGTACCGGAAGCGTTTTCGCTAGCTACTTTTTCAGCCACCTGCCGTTTATCCCCTTCACGTACTCCCCCGGCTGCGCGCGGGCCACCAGCTTTTGCCCCGCCATTTTTGCCACGTCGTCCACGGGCAGATTATTGCTGTCGGCCAGTTTTTGATAGCTTTCCGTGCGCGCGGCGTTGATACGGTTCACCAGCGCCAGCGTTTCCGCGTCATGCTGGACGGGGGCAAGGTAGCCGCTCAGGGTTTCCCCCACGCGCCCCTGGGCGCGCGCGTCGTTGAGCGTGAGCGTGGCGGCGTGAACGTTCATCCCCAGCGCCAGTAACAGCAGTGCTAATCGTTTCATGGCATCCTCAGAACAGATCGCTGCGGGATTTCAGCAGGGCTTCAACGTCTTTATCCACCTTGATATGGATTTCGTGCTCGATTTTCACGTTCATGTTGATGGTGATCGGCTCTTTGGGCGCCGCCACTTCAATGCGCGGCGTACAGCCTGACAGCAGCGCGGCCACGGCCACGGCGAGCACACCAGCCCTCATTTTCATTGTTGTTCCTCACTTTCCTTGCCTGTCGAACCGCGGAGAAGTGGTATCGCCGCATGTTGCTCAAACCATGTTTGCAAATTGTCTCCAAAGCGCAGACTGCGCCAGAGGGTAAAAATGTTCTCTTCATGGGTATAGTTCAGGTTCACGAAGCCGCTTTTGCCGTCGACGCGGCTGGTGCCCTTAATGGACGCCTGCATGGTTAATACGCCCAGATTATCCACATTGAGTTTTGTCCACGACTGCGAAATTTCCATATAGCGGAGCCAGTTAATTGCCGCCCCGGCAGCCATGTTGTCTTTCACAATGGCGTCTGCCGTATCCTGGTCGATACGCAGCGTCATCGGCCCCGGGTTGGTCAGCCAGCCATCTTTAATGATCCATTTCTCATTGTCCAGCCAGAACGGCAGCGCACCGCTCACCGGGCCGGACATGGAAAACTGCTTAGGATCTACCGCGCTAATCAGTTCGCTGGAGGAAATATTATCCACGCGCAGGAGTGCCGGATCGTGCTGCGGCATTCTCAGCTGCTGCATGGTGATTTTTCCGCCCAGCACCTCAACCTTAACGTTGGTGAGCAGGAGCGGGTTCGCTTCGGTCCAGGGATAATCGCCCTGGAGATCCGCGGTGATATTTCGGGCCGTCACCAGGTTTTTCACCTCGCCGATGCGTAACGTTACCGGCCCGCGCGTGCCCAGCGACCAGGTGCCCTGGCTCAAGCGGAACGGCAGTACAAAATCGACGCCGTTTATCTCGTTATCCGGCATCCACGCGCTGCCTGCTTTCAGCACCCCGTGCCCCCCCGCCTCAAAGCCCTGCCCGGCTGCCGCCGAGAAAGCGACCTGGGCATACATCTCACCGTCGCGCAGCGTCATTTTCCAGTCCGGTGGGATCAGCGGCTGAAACACGGTGAGAGACTGCTTTGGCCACCAGGCCTGACCGCGAAGGCGTTCGCCGTCCCAGCGGCCATTAACCCGTACCGGGCCGATTTTTTCCGCATGGAGGTCACCCTTAAACTGGAATACCGTCGGGTCTGTCCCCTCAACGCTGAAGGTCAGGACGGACGGCGGCAGCACGCTTCCGCCAGAGAAGGTGGTTTGTCCGGCATTAAGCACGAGCGCGCCGCTGAAGGTGGGTTTATCCGGGTCCCGCGACCAGCGCACCGGCTTATCCAGCGCCAGGCGCGGTTTGCTGACAAGCATCGTGCCGTACTGGAGTTTGTCGAAACCGGTAGAGAGGTCCGTCAGCTCTATCAGGCTGTCGCGCCATTCCCCGGTGCCCCGCACATCCCAGCGCGCGTTCATTGGCGTGAAGTTCCCTTTACCCCAGTAGCGCCACTGCCACAGGCCGTTATCGGGTAAAAAGTCGTTCGCCTGGCCGTCCAGATGCAGCTCAAAATTGCCCATCTCGTTCTCATGCGCCCGCAGAATGGCCTGCAAGCGGCCGTCCACGCCCTTCTGCGTAAGCTTCACTCCCGCCAGCGGCCAGCGGATCTCATCGATATCGAGCGCGTCGATGAGGCGACCGCGCGAGCGCAGCAGCGCGCCGGGAGCAAAAGTAAGCTGAGGATCGTAGAGGCTGCCGGTCAGCTTTGCCGGGAGTCTGGCATACAGGATCAGATCGTTTTGCTTGGCTTCACCGCTCAGGTATAGCGGCATTTCGCTGTTTTCCATACTGAGCGAGCCGGGGCCGATATTCAGCACCGCGTTGCCCTTACCCGCATCCCCCTGCGTCAGGACGTTGAGACGCCCCGTGAACGTGGCTTTTTCCAGCCCCTGCTGCCAGTTATCTACCCTGAGGCCGACGCGACCGCTCATCGGCATACCGGAGGCCGACCAGCTCCAGCGGCCGTCGCTGACGTTTAACCGCTGGGCGGTAATCTGCCACGGTAAATCGAGCAGCGGATCGGGATTGCCACGCGCCATGACCAGCAGCTGGCCCTGATTGCCCTCCCAGTCAAGATCGGCATCGACCAGCGAGGATAACTGTGGCACGTTGAAGGTGGCGACCGTATGCCCTTTTACCGGCACGCCGTCCGGTACCAGCGGCATCGTAAATTCGCCGACCAGCTTCACGGGCTGCGGCTGGTTCGGCAGCTGCACATCGAACTGGGTTATTGAAAGCGTCTGGCCGCGCAGCTGCCCCCTGATGCTCACCTGCTCTCCTTTATAGGTGATTTCCTGGCGGGCCGGGGTCAGTGAAGCGTGCAGCTTCCCCTCCCACTGCTGCCAGGGGGAAAGCGTAAAGCGGTGAACGGTAAGCCAGGTGTTGGGCAGTATGGCCTGCCACTGGGCCAGCGTTTTCGGCGCCACCGTAGAGGGCGCGGATTGCGGTAATTTGCTCAGGCAGACGGCGTTGAGATCGAGCGCGCCAATATCCAGATCCCAGCGGCCCGGATGGGACAGCGTGAGGTTTTCGACGCGGGCAATTTCACACTCATCTACCAGATAGCGGAGATCGGGAACGATCAGGGCGTGGCGCGTGAGCCGCGGGCTTTCTTCAAACGCGATGCGCGTTCCAACCGGTAGCCAGATCCCGGCGAGCGTGGGCACCCACTGGGCGAGCGTCATCAGCAGCGTCAGCGGCACAATAAAGAGCAGCAGTAATAGCGCGATTGCGGCTTTGTATTTACCCTTCATGGGCAGTTAATATCCTGATTTAGCGAAATAAATAAGCCGTTCCTGCCGCTCATTGTCGCATGTTTAGCCAGTCAGTTGAAGGTAATGCCATTTTTAAGAGTAGATGCTCTACAATAATTCATAGAACTTATTGATTTCAATGAAATTTGAAAAATTGTAAGATAATTTTAATCATGCTAACGTGGTTGCAAAATCACTGGAGAACGTCTTATGAAACTCGCGGTATATAGCACAAAGCAGTACGACAAAAAGTATCTGCAACATGTTAACGAGACGTACGGTTTCGATCTTGAATTTTTCGACTTTCTGCTGACGGAAAAGACGGCAAAAACGGCCCACGGCTGCGAAGGCGTTTGTATCTTCGTGAACGATGACGGCAGCCGACCGGTGCTGGAGGAGTTGAAAAAACAGGGCGTAAAATACGTTGCCCTGCGCTGCGCGGGCTTTAACAACGTCGATCTTGATGCCGCCAAAGAGCTGGGCCTGAAGGTGGTTCGCGTCCCGGCCTACTCTCCGGAAGCGGTTGCCGAGCATGCCGTCGGCATGATGATGTCGCTCAACCGTCGTATTCACCGTGCCTATCAGCGCACCCGTGATGCCAACTTCTCTCTGGAAGGGCTGACCGGCTTTACCATGTACGGTAAAACCGCGGGCGTGATCGGTACCGGCAAAATCGGCGTGGCCGCCCTTCGCATTCTGAAAGGTTTCGGCATGCGCCTGCTGGCGTTCGATCCGTACCCAAGCGCGGCTGCGCTCGAGCTGGGCGTAGAGTATGTCGATCTGAAAACGCTTTTCTCCCAGTCTGACGTCATCTCCCTGCACTGCCCGCTGACGCCGGAAAACTACCATCTGCTTAACCAGTCGGCATTCGAACAGATGAAAGACGGCGTGATGATTATCAACACCAGCCGCGGCGGGCTGATTGATTCTCAGGCCGCTATTGAAGCGCTGAAAACGCAGAAAATTGGCGCGCTGGGGATGGACGTGTATGAGAACGAACGCGATCTGTTCTTTGAGGATAAATCTAACGACGTGATCCAGGACGACGTGTTCCGTCGCCTGTCGGCCTGCCACAACGTGCTGTTTACCGGTCATCAGGCGTTCCTGACCGCCGAAGCGCTGATCGGCATCTCGGAAACCACGCTGGGGAATTTGCAGCAGCTTGATAAGGGCGAAGCGTGCCCTAACGCGATCGTTTAAGCCAGTCTGGCCGGGTGGCGGTTACCTCTGCCCGGCCGATAATAAGCCCATCGGAAAAATAACAGTGCCCCGGCTGGCAGAGGGGATATTTCGTTTAAAAATAAATAACGACCGTGTAAAACAAATCTACAACTGTTTTCAGGAAGCCGTTCTACACTTTAAGCGGATATATCGGTAATAAGATTAATATAAGACAATTTTATTACGTCCTTAAATGCCGGGCTATTTACGTAGCCTTCACACATTGTTGCTATTAGCAGAGGAGTCTGAAATATGGCATTCGTAACAACGAAAGATGGTGTCAGTATTTATTACAAAGACTGGGGCCCGATGGATGCGCAGCCCATCGTTTTCCATCACGGCTGGCCACTGAGCGCCGATGACTGGGATAACCAGATGCTCTTTTTCCTTGCAGAAGGCTTCCGCGTCATCGCCATCGACCGTCGCGGTCATGGTCGTTCCGATCAGGTGAGTGAAGGCCACGATATGGATCATTATGCTGCCGACGCATCGGCGGTGGTCGAAAGCCTGGATTTGCGTAATGCCGTGCACGTCGGCCACTCCACCGGCGGGGGCCAGGTCGCCAGATACGTTGCGAAGTACGGCCAGCCTCAGGGCCGCGTGGCAAAAGCGGTCCTGGTCAGCGCCGTTCCACCGCTGATGGTAAAAACGGACGCTAACCCCGGCGGAACGCCCATTGAGGTGTTCGACGGCTTCCGACAGGCGCTGGCAGCCAACCGCGCCCAGTTTTACCTCGACGTCGCCAGCGGTCCTTTCTATGGCTTTAACCGGGACGGGGCAGACGTTTCGCAGGGCACGATACAGAACTGGTGGCGTCAGGGAATGATCGGTAGCGCCAAAGCCCACTATGAGGGCATTAAGGCGTTTTCAGAGACCGACCAGACGGACGATCTCAAAGCCATTACGGTGCCTGTCCTGGTGTTGCAGGGCGATGACGACCAGGTCGTGCCGTATAAAAATGCCGCCCTTCTGCAGGACAAGCTGCTCGCAAACAGCGAGCTTAAAATTTATCCGGGCTTCCCGCACGGGATGCATACCACGCATGCCGATACCATAAACGCCGATATCCTGGCATTTATTCGCTCATAAAGACGATGATTATTCATAAAGAAACCGGGCGGCACGCCCGGTTCTCTTTTGCACCAGGGGCATTTTTTTTGGCTGTACATAAGCAAAAAACCCGCCGGGAGCGGGTTTTTGTAGTAGCCATGAAGATTATTTGAACACTTCAGCTACGGCCTGGAAATTAGGGCCATGCTCACGAGCGGCAATGATGACGTAGTATTTCCCGCCCTTCTCGTCTGCCAGTTTTGAGAGTTTTTCATGAAGATCGGAAGGTGAAGAAATTTGTCCACCTGAAGCCCCTACGGTTACATTACCCAGATATTCCAGCTTGAAGTGGTGCGCTTCATCCTTGGAAATCATATCTGCCGCAGATGCGCCAAAGCTTGCTACCGTTAAAGCCAGTACAGTCCCTAATAGTGCCTTTTTCATATCATTCCTCCTGTGGATGTATCTTCCTGTTTAACATTAGCACTAAATATGTAAACGAGCCGGGTCATTTTCACAAAGGGATTACGCGATGCTTCATTTCCTGGCTTTTATTCCTCACCACGCGGGCTCAGCAGTTTCATCTACTATACTGACCGATGCAGTTGTCATTTATCCGCGCGGTTACGCGTAAAGTAACGAAAACTCACCTGTACCATGACCATCAGGAGAACAATATGCACACGAGTAAAACCCTGAAAAGGGTGCTAGCCGTATCAGTAGCTGCAGCGATGTTCAGCACCGTTGGCGTACAAGCCCAGACGACGAACGCCGCGCAAACCAGCGCTGCGGGCCAGGCTCAATCGGGCGCTAAGCTAAGCTCCGGCGACGAAAACGCGTTGAAGGACATGGCGCAGGCCAACATTAACGAAGTGGCCGCCGCCAAACTTGCCCTGAGCAAGGCCCAGAGCAGCGAAGTGAAAACATTCGCTCAGAAGATGGTCGACGATCACGGTGCCGCCCTCACCAAAGTCCAGGGCGTTGCCCGGCAAAAGGGGGTAGAACTGCCGACCGAGCCGGACGTTGCGCATAAGGACCTGACCCGTAAGCTGGAAAACCAGAGCGGCGACGCCTTTGACAAGATGTATATGGAATATGCCGGCGTGAAAGACCACCAGATGGTGCTGTCGAAGCTACAAAAGGATGCCAGCAAGATCGACGATCCGGACGTGAAGGCTCTGGCTAACGAGCACACCCCGGTCGTTGAGCAGCATCTGAAGTCCGCCGAGCAAATGTCGGTGCCGTCCGGCGCGTCAGCGGACAAAAAGTAAGTGCCGCAGCAGCATGGCGCGCCCCGAGCGCGCTGACCCAAAAAAAGTGGGGCCCGCAGGCCCCACGCGCATTTCTACCCTCCCGGGTGAACGTTATTCAGGCAGCGCGTAGACCACCACCTGGTCGCCCACCTGATCCTTCAGGATAGTGTTCCCGCCCGCCACAAACGCCACGTACTGACGGCCTTTATATTCATAGACCGACGGGTTCGCGACCGCCGGGGCTTCAACCTGATCGGACCACAGCTCTTCTCCGCTTTCAACCGAGTAGGCACGCACTTTGGCATCCATCGAGGCGCCGATAAAGATCACCCCGCCCGCCGTCACGGCCGGACCACCGATAGTGGGTGAACCCCAGCCTTCCGGCATAAAGAAGCCATACTGCTGGGATACGCCAACCGGACGACGCCATTTCACATCGCCCGTGTGCATGTCCAGCGCCACGATTTCGCCAAACGGTGGCTGCCAGCACGGCATGCCCAGCCAGTTATCGGCCACCAGCAGGCGCATACCGTACGGGGCTCCTTCCTGCGGCGCAAAGCCGCTTTCGTTGCCGGCGGTTTTATCCGCCTTATCGTAATCCTCGCGGCTGTAGAGCTTCACGTACTGGACGATATGCGAGGTGTTGACGATGGCGATCTGCTTTTGCGGATCGAACGCAACCCCGCCCCACTGCACGCCGCCGGCGCTATCGGGATAGGTTAACGCGCCCTCGCCTTTGGTGGTGGGCGGCGTATACATTCCCTCATAGGTCAGGTTGTCCCACAGGCGGGAGCACTGGCCGGCACCGACGATATCCGCCAGCTTCCATATTTTCGGCTTTTTCGACTGGTCGAGCAGCGGCGCGGGCTTGGTTGGGAACGGCTGCGTGGGCGAGAGAACTTCGCCCTGCACCGAACCGTCACCCTGCGGAACCGGACGTTCTTCGATAGGCCATACGTCCTCCCCCGTCAGGCGGTTAACCACAAACAGGAAGCCCTGCTTGGTGGCCTGCACCAGCGCCGGGATCTTTTTGCCGTCTACGGTGATATCCATCAGCGTCGGCGCGGAGTTGATATCGTAATCCCAGACGTCGTGGTGCACCCACTGGCGGGACCAGACCACCTTACCCGTGTTGATGTCCAGCGCGGTGGTCGAGGTGCCGAGGGGAATCGCGTCGACGCGGTTGCCGCCCCAGTAGTTGGGCGACGGCGATGAGACAGGCAGATAGACGAGGCCATTGGCCTCATCCGCGGACATGTGCGTCCAGACGTTGGCGGTACCGGTACGCTTGCGGATCGCTTCCGGGATCGCGTCAAAGGTCCATTCGCGCTCGCCGGTCCGGGCATTGATGGAGAATACGGTGCCCGGAGGCGCTTCGGCATAGGCCCAGTCTTTACCGGCCCAGCCCACCAGCAGATGGTCGCCGACCACGGTTGGCGGCTGCAGGATAGAGAGCGGATACCTGGCGTTAATGGTGTTCCACTGGTTCACGTCCAGCACGCCGTTGTCCGCAAAGCCGCTGCACGGTTTGCCTGAATCGGCGTCCAGCGCGAAGAGCTTGCCGTCAACGGTGCCCATATAGACGATCTTCTGGCATGCCTGGCCGTTCACCGGATTTTTTGCCTGCCAGTAGGACACGCCGCGGTTCTTCAGCACCGGCTGGGTCAGCGCCTTGCGCGAAGATTTGGTGTCATAGTGCCACTTCTCTTTGCCCGTGCCCGGATCCAGCGCAATCAGACGATCGAACGGGGTGCCGATGTAGAGGGTGTCGTTGGCGAAAATGGGCGTGGCGGACCAGACGGTGGCGGGCGTATCGCCTTTCCCATCCGAGACGTCGCCGGTATGGAACTCCCAGATTTTCGTTAATTTGCCGACGTTTTCCGCTGTGATTTGGGTTAGCGGGCTGTATTTTTGCGCGTTAAGCTGCCCATGGAAGCTGTCCCAGGTGGCTGTGGAAGGCACCAGCGGCGTTGCCGGCTGGCTGGTCGAAGCGACTTTTTGCCCGCTACCGTTGCCGGTTGAGGCATCGTCTGTGGTTTTTGTCGTCCCTGGCGCCTGCCGATCGGCCGCATCAATATCAAGCGAATCCTGGGTGCCCTGAGAGGCCTCAGCGGCCTTATCCTGGGCCTGTAGCGCGAACGGGGCGACCAGCAGCGCCAGCGCCGTCATGCCGACCTTCAGGAAGGGATAATACTTATCGTTATGCACGGGCGGCTCCTCAGGCTTTGACGCGTTGATGGTTACGGGCTGACGTGCTGCTCAGCATAATCAGACCGATCAGGCCGACCACCATGGCCGCCGTGATGATGTACTGGTGCAGCAGCGCGGCGGCAAAACCCACGCCCGCCAGCAGCACCAGGGTGATAATAATCAGGAAAATGCGCGATCCGCGACCGGAAGCCGCGCGTAGCATAAAGGCCAGTATCGCCAGCACTACGCTGGCGATGGCTACGCCCAGTGCGCCAATGGTGCCGGTGACGCCGGTAAGCGGCGTCCACCAGGCGTACAGCGCCACCGCGAAGCCGGTTAACGCGGCCAGCAGCAGCAAAATGCTGCCGACGCGCGAGGATTGAGAATGATACATACCAGGAAGCCCCCTATAAAAATGCAAAATAAACCACCGTTAAGGCGTTTTCGTGGATATATGCCGCTGCCGTTCGCGCAGACACTCGCTAAAAAAACAACGCGGCGTGAGAAACGGCGGCATATTTCACTAAACGTAACAGAGTATAGAAGAGGATTTTTTTAAGGGGCGTTTATCCGGCGAGCGCCCTGCTCCACGCTGCGTTCAAAAGGCGGCGTGTTCCGAGAAAAACGCACGGGCGAAATTTAATGTCTGCTTTGAACGAGGAGCAAACAACGCAATTCCTCATGTAAAAACCTACCGGCTTAAAAATTTGGAAATTTAACGGAAATGGTTAAGCTTCTTATAAACATGCTTAAGGATAGCCAGAAAATGATTGTTAACTGTATGGTCTACCGTTCAGGCCAGCCCGCTGAAACCGTAGATATTGAAGATATCAGCGAAGTTATCCAGGATCCCGATGCGTTTATATGGCTGGGGCTTTGGCAGCCTGAACCGGCGTTTATGTACAAGGTACAGGAGGAGTTCGGTCTGCACGATCTGGCAGTAGAGGATGCGCTTAACGCACATCAGCGGCCTAAGATAGAGCGTTATGGCAGCTCGGCATTTATCGTTGTGAAGACCGTAAGTGGTCAGGGCGACAATATTGAGTTTGGCGAAACGCATTTGTTCGTGGGCCGAAACTTCCTTATTACGGTGCGCCATGGGGCTTCAGAGAGCTACGCTCCTATACGCGCCCGCGCTGCCGAGGCCCCGGACATGCTTTCGCATGGTCCGGCTTATCCCCTTTACTGTATTCTGGACTTCATTGTCGACAGCTATGCAGAGCTGACCGCGCGCCTCAATACAAAAATTGGCGATATTGAAGCGACGCTTTTTCACAGTGAATTTGACCGTGAAGCCATTCAGGACGTGTATTCCCTCCGCCGTAATCTGCTCGGGCTTCGCAATGCCGCTCAGCCCGTAGAAGAAATCTGTACAGAGCTTATCCGCATTCATGAAGAACTCATCCCAAAACCCCTCAGGGCCTATTTCAGAGATATTCAGGATCACGCTCGCCATGTCGTAACGGACGTAAATGACATGCGTGAGCTGCTTAGCAGCGCGATGCACGTCAACCTGGCCCTGGTTTCAGTGCAGCAAAACGAAGTTGTGAAGAAACTGGCCGGCTGGGGGGCGATACTCGTGATCCCGACGGTAGTCTTCAGCATGTATGGTATGAACTTCGAACATATGCCGGAACTGAAGACGCTCTTTGGCTATCCGGCTACGATCGCCGTCACGCTGGGGGCCTGTGTATTACTGTGGCTTCGGCTCAAACGCTCTCGCTGGCTTTGATTGATAAGCGGTCTGATAGTTTTTGGTGTCGTGAAGTACAGTAACGCCTCACGCTTACGTCGATTATGCCACGACACCATATTCTCTCCTTTATTTCCCCTGCATATGTCGGTACATCCCTGTTCATTGAGAACCGGGATCGCCCGCGCCACCGCTTATAAAATACTGCAAAACGAGACTATTACAGGGCAAGGTCATTCGTTATTACAAATTATCAAGCCACATCGATAATTATTATATTTGTTTATGCTTTATTGAGCTCGGGTGTGAATTCATATTGACGGACATAGGCACTAATTTTTTTACACAAGGATGGTTAATATGAAAAGGGTTTTTATGACGGCTGCATTAACTGGTTTATTTGTCAGTAATAATCCATATGCAGGAGAAAGCTATCTGGTCTATAACCCACACAATATTGCGGTATTTGAAGTCCGTTTCTTTAACGTTGGCGACGGCCCCTTTATGCCGGACTGGCCGAGCGCGTCTGAGTCAACCTGGGATCTTGGCCAGCAACAAAAAGAAAAAATACTCGATGCCATGCGTTACTGGGCTGAGGTTATTACCCCCAGCCCAGGGCAACTGCCCGCCATTATCAATGTGGGGACGTTTAACGACGAGAATGCCGCAGGTTCCAGCGAATCAGTGACCGACGGCATCATAAGCCTGACGCAGCTGCAGGGCGCATTGAACGGCATTGATACCGGAGAGCTGACCTTTGGCTCCCACGCCCAGTTCATCATGGGCAAACTGGATTTTGATAACGTTCCCTATGTGCCCGCGCAGTTGCCGCGCACTGGAAAGGCCGATCTGGTCAGCGTCGCTATTCATGAGCTGGCCCATGGCCTGGGAATATCCAATATGGTTACCGAGCTGCAGGGAAGTGGCACATTCACGCCCGCTTTCGATACCGTGCCTTTTGGCTCCTGGACCAGCCATCTGCGCGACGATCGTGGCAATCCTGCCCGACCAGGGCAGGTAATATTGTGTAATGGATGCAATAACACATGGGATCCGCAAGGCTTTGATGTACGGCTCGATAAAGGCTATTTCACCGGCAGGCACGTGGATGAAGTCCTTGCAGGCGCCATGCCTGGCGTGCCGGTGAAAATGTTAGCAGACGACGGTTCGGTCGATGATAACTACATGAGCCATATCGAGCTGAAAAACAGCATGATGAGCCATCAGAACTACCGCAATTACACAACGTTTATGGAAGCGGAACTGGCGTTGCTGCAGGATATGGGATATCAGATTGACCGACGTAACTTTTTCGGTTTTTCGCTGTATGGCAACGGGCAAACTCTCGTTAACCGCAACGGCTATTTTCAGCGTAATCAGCAGGCGGATGGCTATCTGGCTGGTCAATACAATACCGCTAGTCTGGGGGTTGGCCTGCATGTGTATGGCAGTAATAACCATATCTTTCAACAAGCGGACCTGTTGACGTCAGGGGCTGGCGGCGCGGGCATCCGTATAGACGGGCAAAATAACATCCTGAGCATCGAACCCGGAGTTCGGGTATACGCCGATGGCGTTAATGGCCGCGGGGTGATGTTTGCCTACGGTAAACAGCACAGCCTTATTCAGCGTGGCGACGTTCAGGCACTGGGCGCCAGTGGCGTCGGTATCAGTTTTGATTTTGGCAATAATCTCCTGGGTAACGAAGTGGACTACCGTGGATCCTGGCTTCATATCGTGGACGGATATTACGATGCGTTATTACCCGAGCTGCAGGGAGCGCTGGTAGATAATGCCGACATCAGCGGACGGGTTGCCGGTAAAGGCGCGGCGATTTATATATCACCGAACGCGCTGGTCGGTAATATAAATATATTAACGGGTGCCCGGCTGGAGGGTGATATTTATTCGGACTACGCCCAGCGGGATGACTATGGCCAACAGCGGTTAACGCTGCTTACCTTCGGTAAGAAGGCCAATGCGTACGGGCAAGCGACGGAAGCTGCCGATGCTGATTTCAGCTTTACGTACCGCGGAAATATTGAAGGTATCAATAATTTGGCACTGGACGCGCACGGAGGGAAAACCTCGCTTAACGGCGATTTTCAGATTTACAGCATGACTATTGCGCCAGGTGCCAGCCTGTCCGGCAACGCCAGCTACACGCTTAATGAGGAAGGCCGCTTTGTAAATAACGGGATCCTTGCGCCGGGTAATTCCCTTGGGCAAATCAATATATCCGGCGCTTATCAACAGGGGGATACCGGGCAGTTGTTGCTGGAAGTCGACGGGCGCGGCAGGCATGATACTCTGCGAGTGGACGGTCACGCACAGTTTGACGGTCAGCTGACGTTTGCGCCGCAGCCGGACTGGTACGCAACAAACTGGCGTCTGAGTACGCAAGATTTACTAAAAACGGACTCTTCCGGCGGCAATTTCAGTGCGGTGAACAGCGTGCTCCGCTCACCCACGCTAACGCTGCAAACAACGCCTCAGGGAAAGAATGGCTGGCAGCTCTCAATGCTGCGCGCTTCAAACGCATACAGCCGGTATGCGCAGGACGCAAATGCGCGGCAGGTAGGACAAGCGCTGGATAAAATTGTGGCAGAAGCTAAGTCGGATATACAACCGCTGTACCGTACCCTGGATTTCTCAGCCACTGATGGCAGGAGTATCAGCAATGCCTTGCCGCAACTTTCTGCGGGCGCCTACAGCGCCATGTTCGCAAGTTCCCTTCACCGTGAACAGCAGATAGCGCGGATCGTTGGCAGGCCAAATCCTGTGGTTATGCCGAAGCAGCTGGCGGAAGGCGAATGGCGCAGCTTTGCCATACCCTTTGGCGGCGGCTTCTGGCAACAGCGTCAGGGTGACAGTGTAGGGTACGACGCCAGCAGTTATGGCATTGTATTCGGTGCTGAAAAACAAAACGATGAGAATCACAACTGGATTTATGGCTTTCATGGCGCGGTCAGCGGCCAGTCGGTGACGGTGAAATCACCAGAAACCGCGACCGGGAAAACCACTGCTTTCGATCTCGGTATTCATGCTCGTTACGGCGCTGAAAGAGCCGAAGGAATGTATTTATTCGGCACTGGCCGATTGGGTATTGAAGACAGCTGGCTGGACAGAAACATTAGTGTCGAAACTTACGGAGCAAGCCACCATGCCACCTGGACCGGATTGTCAGGCTCTGTGTCGGCCGGCGGTGGCTATCGATGGGCGCTGAATAATAACGTGAACGCCGGACCGGTAACGTCACTGAATTACACCACATTACATCGTCCCGGCGTGAAGGAAAGCGGCAATGACGGCAGCCGACTGATGCTGGGTTCGCAGACCTTTGATTCTCTGAGATCAAGTATCGGGGTGAATGGTAACTGGAATGCACCGCTCGCTTCAGGGGCATCGGTAGCAGCTGAGCTGCAGCTCACCTGGGATCATGAACTCCTTGATGGCAACGTAGTGCAACAAGCCTCTTTCGCCAGCTATCGAAGCACAGGGTTTAGTTCCAGGAATCAGGTGGCTGGCCGTGACGCTCTGGGTGTTAAGGCAGGTATGAGCTATAAAATCAACGCTGATGTCGAACTGGGCATCGGGGTTGAAAGCGAAATGTTTCGTTCTGGCTATGACTCGATCGCAGGTAATCTTTCAGCCACCTGGCGTTTCTGATGTCTGAGGACGAGAAAATAACAGGGCTGGTAATTTAACTCACCGTATCCCCGGCGTTGCCGGGGTATTCCTGAAGATTTTTGATATCAGAAATGGCTTGTGTCTCCCTGGCCATGCTCACCAGAACCTTTAACCCGCTTAAGCTGGATCTCTTCACCACGTTGCCAGGCATCAGCGCCCTTAGCAACCGGGTGCGCCACAATATCCTTACGTTCTTCTTTGATGGCTTGCGTGCTCACGTCAAAGCGTCGATCTCTGTCAGCCAGGAGTTTAGGGTCTAACTGCCCTTCCCCGGTAAAGCCCATCATCAGTGCCGGAATGCCGAGCGGCAGCTTTTTATCGCGGTCGGTGTGCCAGGTATGCCAGGTCTTGCCGTAGGTATTCACAATTTTGCTCATCAATGCTTTGTCAGCCACTGCAGGTAAACCTGGCGCAATCAGGCTGCCGGATTTCACTTCATATTGATGGCTGTGCCACAATTTTTTTTCTTCCGGCGGCAGTGTGTTAAACAAACGCTCACTAATGATGTACTCAACGCCCATTAAACGGGCATCTTTGGTGTTTCCGTCGTAGATCACCGCCTGCATCACGTCTTCATTCAGGACGGTTACATAATGATGGGCTTCCATCTGGCCATTTTTATCCCCGCTATAAAAATGGAAACCGTCAAGGTAGGCGCTAATTGCATCAATGGGCGGACGGGACTGGATAAGCTGAGCACCGGCTTCAAGCGTGCTCGTCCCGACGGAGGTTTTTGCACCCGGAACAGGCGTATTTGAAGGGGTATTGTTCGCGCCGCAACCCACCAAAGTCAGGCTCGACAATAATAAAAGCGATAATGGTTTCATTGACCCTCCCTGTAAAAGTCGCTTTACTGAAAGTAGTACATTCGCGCAGACACGCCAGGAGAATTTTTATTAAACCATCGGGCAAACGGGCGTACCGAGGCATATATTTTCGGCTACATTAAAGCTTCAGACTATAAAACATTGTTTCTCTCATGCTCAATGAGCCATTCTTTACGCGAAATACCGCCACCATAACCGGTCATTCCTCCATCTTTTCCAATTATTCTGTGACAGGGGATCACTATTGCAATCCGGTTTGCTCCATTCGCTGCAGCGACAGCGCGTACGGAATTTGGCTTATTTATCCGTAATGAAATGGCCTGATAATGAGAGGTCTGCCCATATGGAACAGTACGCAACTCTTGCCAGACAGATTGTTGAAAATCACTGCCTGGGGCATCTATAGCGATCTCAAACTGTCGTCGAGTTCCGGCAAAATATTCACTGATTTCTTTTACTGTCCGCCGGGTATGGCTGTTTTCTCCGGTGACAATCCTGGCGTTAAATATACGCTGGATATCGCGGAATTCTGTTTCTAACTTCCGGCGATCGGTAAACTCCAGCAGACAGACTCCCCGCTCTGTAGCACAGACAAACATAGGCCCAAGCGTGGTAGTAAACCGATGAATAACAATGACCTGGGTTAACTGAGTCGGCGTTGCGCCAGTAAGCCGCTTGTAGATGTAACCAAACCCACTCAGGGATTCATAGCCATTGTCTAACGCAACGTCAGTAGCCGATCGTCCGCTTTTTAGCTCCTGCAGGGCAATATTCACCCGCTGCATTCGCTGGAAAGCCTGAAAAGTGATACCGTGATGTTGCAGGAACCAGCGTCTTACACGCTCCGGACTGATTCCATGCTGACGAAGCTCCGCGTCAGCCACACGGGATTTAATATCACGCCTGACAAGCGCAAGCGCCTGTTCAACAAATAATGGCGCGCTATGCGCATTTTCAGCAGGTCTGCAGACCTTACATGGTCGAAAGCCAGCTGCCAGGGCAGATTTGGCATCTTTATAAAATTCGACATTTTCGCGTTTAGGCTTACGTGCCCGGCATACAGAAATGCAGAATACACCAGTGGTCCTGACGCCAACAAAAAACACGCCGGTATATTCTGAAGCTCGTTCGAGTAATGCCTGATACCAGATATCACACAAATTCTTATCGACTATTTTCATCACCAAAAAGTCCTTCAAACGTCTGACGAGTTCGAATCGCATGCATTACATCAGTCAGCTTTGACTGCATGGCTGAATGAACAAAATTGCCCATTGAAATACGCTTTACCCCGGCTAGTTTCAGTCTGTCGAACGATGGAAGATCGGGCATACACATGACGTTCAGAGGCAGACCCGTTGCCTCTGCAATGAGGCTAATGTCTTTCTCTGACGTCAGACCGGGAACAAAAAGGCCGTCAGCCCCTGCTGCTTTATAGCTCTGACCCCGTAATATCGTCTCCTGCAACGCAGCTTCATGCCCGAGCAGGTACGTGTCAGTCCGAATGTTCAAAAACAGGCTATAATTTTCGCTTCTCAGCGCATCACTTACTGCTCTCAGATTACGAGAAAAATCAGAGACATCGTCAAGCTGACGCACCCCATTAATGACTCTGCTGTCTTCAAGGTTAACGCCTGATACGCCTGTCTGAGCAAGGAGCCTGAGATGGTTTGTTATCTCTTCCGCTGAATCACCATACCCTGCTTCCATATCAACGCTCAATGGCAGGTTACTGACAGCCCCGATACGGGTGACCACATAAAATAATTCATCAAACGGCATACCCTGCCCGTCTTCATATCCTAGCGTGGACGCTATTGCTGCGCTGGATGTTCCGAGAGCCTGATAACCTGCTTCTTGCGCTGCGGCAGTACTGGCGGCATCCCAAACGTTAGCAATAAGAAGAGGCTCATGTTGGTTGTGGAGTTCGGCAAAGTTCATATTCATACCCTCTCAATGGATTGAAAATGAATCTAAGCATTCAGTAAGAACGGCACAACCGAAATTCAGACGACCATTTTTAGCATACGTAGTCTGAACTCGGGGGCGGGACCAGACCGAAAAGTTTCAAGGTCTGGTTCTGGCACTAAGCAGACACCCTATCGGATTTGAAGGTCTGCTATGAGCGAGGAGCGGACATAAGATTCCAAAATAGAAAAAAATCGCCAGATTCACTAGTAGAGGCTAAATTGAATTCAGGCTCCACTGGTATGACCACGCAGGTAAGGCTCATAAAATGAATTCGATAATCATCCCCGTCAATCAAGGCGGATTTCTGGCTGCCACGGTTTGGGAGAGAAGCAATGCTAAAGCGTTGGTTATCCTTCACCCGGCAACGGCGGTTGTGCAGGCATTCTATAAGGGATTTGCAGAGTATCTTTTTAACAGAGGATTCAGCGTTCTCACTTATGATTACCGCGGTACGGGTCTTTCGAAGTCCGGGAGGATCTGTCATTACAACGTCTCAATGTCAGACTGGATCGAGCAGGACGTCGGATGCATAACAGCATGGGCTAAAGAGCGTTTCCCAGGCGTTAGTCTGCTGGCGGTAGGGCACAGTGTGGGAGGTCATGCCGTTCTGCTTTCGTCTGCCACCCAAGCTTTGCAGGCAGCGGTCATTGTGGCCTCACATGCCGGTGTGACGAGCACGATAAAACGAACGGTAGAAAAAGCACGAGTCTGGTGCTTATTGCGTATTCTGGCCCCGGTTCTTTGCCGTATCTTCGGCTACATGCCTGCCAGGCGCCTGGGGCTGGGCGAAGATTTACCGGCTCCGGTGATGCGTCAGTGGGGGCGCTGGAGCGCAATGCCGGGTTATTTTTACGACGATCCAGACTGGAATGCACGCCAGCGGGCAGGTGAGATAACGTTACCCGTGCTGGTGATGGGTTTTGATGACGATCCGTGGGCTAACCCTGAAGCTATTGCACGGTTGTTGGAGCCAGTGCAAAACGCAAAAATAGAACGCCGCGAGATACGGCGCGCAGATTTTGGACTTTCGTCCATTGGCCATATGGGCTTTTTTCGTGTGCGATGTGCGGAGAAATTATGGCCCGTCGTCGGACAATGGTTGGAGAGTCAATGCCCGGATTGAACGAAGTGTGGACATTAAGCCCTGAGTCCTCAAAGTTTAACGTCCGTTTTTGGCACAAAGCAGACTAAAACAGCCATTAACATTCATCGAATCCTCAGTAAATCTGAATAGCGGGTCGTGTACCGCGGCGAAAGCATTTCACGCTTCATCTGCCATTGCTGCTGTATGCCCTGCCCCGCAAAGTAAAGCGTACCCTTTCCATCCTTCGCGTTCAGACGATCCAGCACTTCCATCAGCTTTTCGCTTCCGGCACGCGGCGCGCTGTTGTCAAACAAATTGAGCTGGGCAACGCCCTGGCTGAAGAAGTCCCCGAGCATAATGCCGGCTTTCTGGTAGCGGTGGCCCTCCTTCCAGATTTTATCGAGGCACTTTACCGCAGCGTTGATAATGTCGCGGGAATCCTGAGTGGGCGTGAGAAGCGTCATTGAGGCACTCTTGCCGTAATAGGGCTCGTTCAGCGCGAATGGGGAGGTCTTGACGAACGCCGAGATAAAGCGGCAATACTGGTGCTCGCCGCGTAACTTCTCAGCGCCGCGGGCCGCATAGCTGCATATAGCCTGACGCACCTGCTCATATTCTGTGGCGCGTTCACCGAATGACCGGCTACAGACGATCTCCTGCTTTGTCGGTGCAAACTCTTCCAGATCGAGGCATGGCTCGCCGCGAAGCTCCCGGACCGTTCGCTCCAGCACCACATTGAAGTGCTTGCGGATAATCCACGTGCTCTGCTCTGAGAGATCCAGCGCCGTTTTGATGCCCATCGCGTTGAGCCTCTTGCTGATGCGCCTGCCCACGCCCCACACGTCCTCTACCGGCACGATAGCCAACAGCCGGCGCTGGCGGTCGATATTGGATAAATCCACCACCCCACCCGTCTGATGCTGCCATTTCTTCGCCGCGTGATTTGCCAGCTTCGCCAGCGTCTTCGTCTGGGCGATGCCAACGCCGATCCTCAGGTGCGTACGCTTCAAAACCGTGTCGCGGATCTCCTTGCCAAAGTCAGTCAGATCCCGGCAGTTTCGAACCCCGGTGAGGTCACAAAAGGCCTCGTCAATGGAATATATTTCGACGCGAGGGCTTATTTCTTCCAGCGTGGTCATTACCCGGTTGGACATGTCAGCGTAAAGTTCGTAGTTGCTGCTGAAGCAAACCACGCCGGCGCGCCGGAACAGATCCTTCTGCTTAAAATATGGCGCCCCCATCGTCACGCCAGCGGCTTTGGCCTCTGCGCTGCGCGCTATCACACAACCGTCGTTATTTGAGAGGACAACCACCGGTCGGCCTCTCAAATCTGGCCTGAATACCGTCTCGCATGATGAGTAGAATGAGTTCACATCACAGAGCGCAAACATATCAGCTGGCCGATTTAACAATAAAAGTAACCACGCCGAAGACGTCCAGCGTGTCTTCGCTGCCAACGATAATCGGCGAATAAGCGCTGTTCATCGGATTGAGCTGAACGGTAGGCCGCAGCTGCAGGCGCTTAACGGTAAATTCCCCTTCCACCGCGGCGATGACGATATCTCCGTGCTCGGCCGTTCGGGAGCTATCCACTACCAGCAAATCGCCGTCGCTTATTCCCCCCTCAATCATCGAATCACCCGCGGCTTTCACGAAATACGTCGAGCTGGGATGAGCAACGAGAAGCTCATTCAGATCGATGCGCTGTTCCACATAGTCGGCAGCCGGGCTTGGGAATCCGCACTGAACTAAATCGCTGAAAAGTGGAAGCGCGATAATCTCACGCAGTTCTGCAGGTCTGATAAATTCCATTACGCATACCTCTACTACTGTTTTTATATACAGTAGTTTTGTTTTGAAGCACGCGCAAGGCAGCTGAACCGCAGCGACTGTTCAAACCTTCACCGTTTCGCTTGTAAGTTTCTCTCTGGCTTCGAATTATGGTTTTTGTAAATTTTACGCTTAAACGCTTCGACTGCTCGTTTTAAAGACTAAATGAATAGATTGTCATCAACGCGACAAGCTGAAGGACGGCATGGCACTTCTTTAACCAGAATGTCGTTTGACTGTACCAATATACAGTAGTATTTTTACATTCAGACTGAATCGCATAATTAATATTCATAAGGATAAAAGATGTTTGTTGAACTGGTTTATGACAAGCGCAACGTACAGGGGCTGGAGGGAGCCAGGGAGATAATTCTGGCTGAACTGACAAAACGCGTGCACCGGATTTTTCCTGATGCCAGCGTCAAGGTTAAGCCGATGCAGGCGAACGGCCTGAATAGCGATGCCAGCAAAAGCGACCGGGAAAAGCTGAACCGTATGCTTGAGGAAATGTTTGAAGAGTCAGACATGTGGCTGACGCATGAGTAACAGGCGTTTAGTGACAGGGAAACCCGCTATAGCGTATGCCGGGTTTCCCTGTCATCGACGTAAAATAAAGGTGGGACAGGTATTTATTAATATCGCTTCATTGTGTTGACTGGCGCCCTTTCTGACCAGTCGGGCCTCTCACCAGTCATAATGGCACGCTGTTGTGATGGCGTCACAGACTGGGTTATTTCAGGCATTGATTTATATTCAGGTTGTTCAGGAGGGCTAAGAACCAGATCGGAACTACAGCCTGACAGAAGAAAAAAAACGAATACAGATGAATTAAACTTAAACACTTCAACCCCTTCCAATGGGACAACATTTTGCAGACAGAATGTGGTGTCTCCCGGTGTCGTTGCCCGAGTCAGCAAAGACATGCGCATACCCGCAGAGGGCAGTTGCCTGGAACGCCCTTTGGCACAAAACATTCACCACAAGAATAAATTATGCCGCATTCACTTTCCCAGTCAATGTTACTCATGGGTAAAGCCGGTTTATTCTCGCTGGCTCTGTTCCCGTACCTGACTCTATGGTGAAACAAATACGTTATCCTAAAACGTGTTCCGTGGTATCGCCAGTAAGTAAAGCATGGCGAAAAACAACGATCCCCAATACACCGAGTCATATCGATAAGGGTCAAAGTCAATATGTAAAAACCCTCTGAAAAATTCGTGGCCATTTGCAAAGATATTTATCTGAACGGTTGCCATAGCAATAACGAACACCATATAGGCAATAAATGGCGGGTATTTATGGAGCCTGTTAACTTTTAACTTCCCCAGGTAACGCAAGAAAAAAACTGCAACAGACACAATAAAATAGACTGCGGCAGGCCAGACAGATGGATAAAGCAAAAATTCTAATTCTTGTGACATAATCAATTCTCTTTAGCTACTTGGTACATCTGCCATCCCGTAATGCTACCACTGGTCAAATCCAAAGCCATTGCGGTTTTAGATGCCTCTTGCCAACCTCTGATATAATAAGATTGGATATTATGGAATAGACTCCATGATTTTTCTCTGGGTGCCAGAACTTTTCTGCCCGCACCATATGCTGATAAAGAGAGATCATCTACACCGTAAACTAAGTCAGCCTGGTTATTACCATAACCCAGCTTCGTAGCAGCAAATCTTTATGCATCTCTCAGGGTTCCCGATTGTTCTTCTCGGAAAAGAAGATAGAACCCATTTTCGTACATATTATTTAAACCATGAGCAATCATAGGGGCGCCGTATGCTGCGCATGCTAGCCCTAACGATCCAACGCATAAACTATGCCCCTCCATAAACTTGCGCCCCACCTGCAACAAAGCCAATCTGTTTGAGCGCGATAATCGTCGTTGTCGTCCGATTTTTTTCGACAACTAAAAATATCTTCGCTCGGTTAAAGGTTAGTAGATCGTCCTGTTCATGGAGGTGCCTGATTTGTTCTTCAAGAAGCTGTATTCTCCCGAGATAGGTAAGACAGTGGGATTCAATCTCTCATTTCATAAGCTTTCCAATGTTATAGGTTGGAGAGTATATTGTGAGAATGTTTTGGCAACAAACTCAAATAAAAAACCAATGTATTACCTCTCGAAAAATATTTAATAGATATGAGAGTCGAAAATCACTGTTACAGCACCTCGATATGTATCAGGTCGAGTAGATAACATTCTATCTACATCTTGTTTAATGATCAAAAAATCTATATAACCACTTTTATCCTGACCAAACTCTTTAGTTTCGAATATATTTCTATTAATATCCTTGCCAATGCCAATTCGTTTTCTACTCACGACTCCGCCTGAGTTTTTATCAACAATATTATTAGGGAGTGTCAAAAGCGTTTGCACAGGAATATTTTCTTTAGAATCATCTCCTTTAATGGAGCAATTATCTCCGATTTGATATTCGCATTGTAGATAGGTTGTAAAAGAGCCTGATGAGGATATTGAAAAAATACTTTTACCTGTGAGTTCTGGAGTTATGCGATTTATCATCCAGCGTTCCCAGTTTGCTTTTCCTTGCTCCTCTGTACATTTTTTACCCTTATCACAAGGTTGTAGAGATATTTTGCGCTCTTCTATATTTGTATTGATTTTAAGCTCGTGATTTACGCTGAGTGAAAAGTTAATTGTCAAGGTGCTATCTGAAGCTTGAAAGTTGTCGCCGAAATCGATATCCATTCCAGGACCTACATCAAATCTCAGCGTTCCTGTATAAATTCCTGATTCCATACTCAATGGATTAGGTGTTTTTAGATCATAGCCAAGACTAATCCCATCTACTCCATTTATATATTTATCGTCTCCTTCAGGCCGGTCTGTTGATGTAATATTATAACAACCACCGACACCCTCCGGATATGACCACAACCACCAAGCATAATACCCACCTATCCATCCAGGGGCACGATATACACATCCACCTGTTGGTTCTGAAAAGAACTGAACGTTTTTCCAATCATACACCCCGTGATTTTTAGCAGCTGTATATCTGGCACTTAAGGCATTAATTCTAAAGGAAACAATCGTTTTACTGGTACCATTACTGACTTCAACTTCCCTAAAAGACGAAGGTAATTTGAAATAAAGGCTATCTCTTGGATTGTCATTTACAGTAAGAGATCTTGATGGTTTAAGTACTAATCCAGTCCCAAGACTAACATCACCATTTTTACATTCATCTGGGTAGCGCACACAATACCCACTCTGTGGCGTGGTATTTGTGAACTTATTATTATCCGGCATCCATAAAGATGGTGTGAAGCTTGCAGTTATATTCAGGATTTCAGCTTTCGAATTTGGCGCAATGATTAGCAACATCATAGCCGAAAAATAAAAACACGTGATTATTCTCATTTTTTATTCCCTCTGTGTTCCACGCTGCATTTCAACGAATCCACAAATTGCACAGAATTAGCTTGGAGCCCCTCAGTGGCTGGAAGAACACATGCCAGGGCTGGTTTTCCATCTTCAGCTCTCATTTTTAGAATTCGATTATTTCTGCCTGTCTCTAATGTCAGAACGCCTTCCGCATTTATTACCGACCCGCTAACATCGCTTTCTACGAATCTATTTTTAAGAAGTTTACCTTGCTCATCTTGTAAAGTTCCGATAAGTGAATAGGTCTTAATCGCATTTACTTTCACGTACTGCACGCTGCCCTTGTTTAGTTGTATACTCTTTTGTTCTGGGAAGACTTTAACGCTATCTCCTCCGGTGGCACTAAATTGAATTAAGTCCCTTTTCCACTGTTCTGCTGGTACAACATTTCTACCGGGGGTTAAGCGGATCTCAGAGATCTTTCCCGAGGCTTGGATAACGATATCATCGTCATCCGATTCTACATCCACAATCAGTGCTGAACTCATACCTCGGGTGGTACTGCCGCTGGCCGATGCCATCTTTCCTCCACCCAACATCAGCACTTGACTTAGGTTTCCACCTGCTGTGTTTGTACTTCCTTGCGTGTTGTGTTGCACCCAGCCATCACCGCTTGCGAACTGCGTATCCACTGAAGCATTTGCACTTAATACAGTATTCCGGGAGCTGTATGACACACTTCCTCCCATCGTGCGAAGTACGCTTTCATCCTCTGGCTGATACTGATAACTGAGACTCGAATAACCGCGATTTTGATTCATCCCCGTTTCCGCTGATACAGCGTGCTGTGAAGATGGTGCCAGTGATAAGCTCAGACCCAGCGACACACCATTATCACGGCGCTTATTACCGTAACCTGGCCTATCCCAGCCGCTGACTCGAAAGTTCATATTTCTTCCAGCTAACGAACCCAGAGTCGTCGTCGAGATATCAGTACTAAATCCCTTCCGCCAAGGAGTATCGATATACTGGCCGTTTACTGTAAGTGATGTTGACCAAGGTAGTCGTAGCGACAAAGATGATCCCCAGACATCACCCTGCTGACGGTTTCTAGTCTGATGGCCGTATACGTCAGTTGTTGTTGACCGCCAAAACAGGCTCGCCGAGCCTCCACCTTGAATGGTGCGGTAATAACGAAAATCGGTATTTTGGTTTGACTGGTTGTCATTACTACCTGTCGTATACTGCGCAAACAACGAATCGTTCGGTGAAAGCGTGACATTACTTCTAACCCGGACTTGATGTTCGTTTTCGGTGGCTGCGCCGCTCAACCCCATCACCACCCGCGGGTGAATAAGAAAGTCAATACCGCCGCCAGCCGCTCCAGGATTAATGTTTTCGTCGCCATAGCGGTTGGTAGTACCAATGGTTCGCTGCTGCCCCCCCCAAAGGTTCATGCGCCAGCGTTTTTCGGGATTGTTCCAGCCCTGGGGTTTATAAATTTGTGCATGCTGGGTGTCGACAATGTGACCATTTTCGATAATTTTGATAGTTATGTCATATATGCCGCCCGGCAGACGTCTCGTATCGAGTGCTTGTACACCCGACTCTAGTTGCTGCGTATGAATGAGTCTCCCATCGCGCCAAACCTCCGCAATTGACTGATTTTTCCCAGTGACGTATACAGGCCAGGCACTTACGCTGTCACTACTAATAAGTAAGGAGTCAGATGTACCCCACATGGCACCAACTACCGTGTCATATCCGAAGCCTGATATTTCAACGTTACCCGTATCACTGTCGGGTGTGAAAAAGCCTAATCGGATAAAATGACCGGGAAATTCTTTCTGGGAATATAATTCATATAGGTTGCTGCTGCTGTAATGATATTTACCGTCGGTACCAGAAGACTGAAAAGAGGCTTTCTGGCTCCACCCAAGAAAAGAGGCTGTAAGTGTTGAGTTAATCCCCCAACTGCGGGTACTATCACTGTTGGTCACAGAAATATCATTATACATAATCATTCCACCAGGCATTCTCTCCGGCAATGTGATGAAGCTTTCTTCAGTTCTTGCTGTTTCATAATCTGATGTATATAGTTTCAGTACTGAGTTATCTAGTCGATATTCAGCCGCCATAAGACCAGGCGGACATTCTTTAGTACATTCCCCTACCGATACCCCTTTCTCCAGAACTTCTTTCCATCTGTCCCTAATCACAGGTTCAAGGTTATCTGACTCTTCCACGATACGAATGAGGCGAACTTTACCGCCTTCTGTTAAGGTTATTGCAGCTTCGAATAACAGAGAGTCGTTCAAAAAAACCTGTGCATGAACTTCTGACTCATAAAAGTAACGCCTGAAATCTTCAGGAAGAGCCCTCATATTAGCGGCTAGTGTCATTTCCGCTTCTGCATAGAAGAATGGGCAAAAAGATAAAAGCAACACGATTCTTTTCATATTAAAAGCCGCTGTAGTAATACAGCGGCCTCCTCTGTCAAGTTAGAGAAACAAGCCAGACATTATGGAGTTACTACAGGCTCAAAAATCATGGCCACAGAGCCGGTAAACATGCCGTTCACGGTGAGCGCTGCATCGTCAGCCTGAGTGATTTTTAAGGCAGTACGGCCACCTGCTTTAGCTGCCGTTGCACTTACCACTTCGGATGCGGTTTTGGTTACAGGCGTATTGTTAAAGGTCACAGCCAATGGAATAACATCCGTACCGTTTGACAACTGTGGTTTACCGTCAGAATTCAAGTTACCAGTCAGAGTTGCCTGGATGCCACCAGCGGTGTTTTTGTATTGGAACTGCTTTTCAAAAACCTGCAGTTTGCTGCTTGCAATGTCATAACCCATATCTTGGGTCTGATCGATCCAGCCTGCATCAACCGGGAGAACCTGGAAGGAATCTGATGGGACAGTAGCCGACAGGTTGATAGTGTAACTCTGGCTATCTGCAGCGTTTGCTGCACCTGTCATTGCCGCACAAGCAAAGATTGCCGCAGAAATGCTAGTTTTGATTGCAGTTAATTGACGATTCATAAAAAACTCCTTAAGGTTATTTCGTCCAAAATTCGCACAAAAGAGTGCTAGTGAATTAAGCAGGTATTAGAAAGACTTCGCCTGCTTATTGTTTCCCTCGATGAGAGTGAAATTTGTTTTGAAATCTTTTTTGCCAGTAATTGAATGGCTACGCCCAGGGAGAATAAACTCTCGACTGACTTCACCACAGTCAGTATTAGCAGTTCGACACTGGCGAATATCTTCAAGTACTACCGTTGCATTGCCATTGTTTGTGACAGATATCCCCCCAGCTGTATTATTTTTGATCCCAGTATTAAATGTGGGTTTCTCAGGCTGAACAATTACAATAGCTCCGTATCCAGTAAGAATATTTACACCTGCTTGCAGTGTATCTTGTCGATATTGCCCTGCCGCCTTGCTATCTAGTCCAAAACCATCATCGGCTTGAGGCATAACTGGGGTAAATCGTACACGGAAGTACCGTTCCTTCTCTCGCATTCCCGGCCACATAACACGAACCGACTGAAATCCATTTGGTGGAATAATCATCCTCAAAGGTGTAACTACCAGCCTATTTTTTTCGAGAACATTACCGTCCATCTCTTTCACAGGGCTTTCATTATTAGAGGTATTTTTGCTATTTGGATCTATCTCTAGCAACTCAACTCTCACAAAGGCAGTGGAGTCGCCACTGTTATAAATACGCTTTGTAAGACTCTGACTTTCAGGAGTTAGTACATCATACATACTTCCTATACCAATCATCGGAGCTGAGTTGACCGGTGCAGAGAAGATTCCAAGAGATAGAATTACCCCTGACAAATTTATGACATTTTTAAAATCAAACATAACACCTCATTCCACGCTTGGTAGTTTACGTGTAGTTAGATGAATACTACGAGAACAGAATTAATCTTGTGATCGATCAATAATCAACGCCTCATAAATTAACAACTTGATGATTCTCAACCCCTCAAAATAATCACTTCCATTATCGTGTATTTCAAGACATTGGGTGATTTTTCCTTTCAGCCAGTTTAATGCAAGTCTGTCAGGCTTTTTGTCACACACAAACTCAAGGAAATTTATCATTTCATGGCATTCCATGAATCCATAATGATTTAGCTTTGTTGATAGTTCGTCACAAGTAATCTCGGCAGAAAATGAGTAATCTTGACTGCCCATTATCAGTGTCGACTCCTATTCCATCTTCTAAGCAGTTCGAATATATAATTCATTCACATAGCTTCTACGAAAACTTGGATTGCCTACACATCGCGCTCAACTATCAGAGTTATGTTGCGGCAACTTTTCGATGGGCAGAAATTTACCATCGAAAACCGACAATGGAATCTTTATATTGAAATTATTGATTTTATAGAGTTTTATGCTGATTTATAAACTTTTAAAGACCAATACACCAACTAGAAAGACTTCTGTTAGGAAATTTCCTAACATGGGTTTATCCATAAGGTTGTAGGATGTATAATTTTCAGCGTGCTTTGAAGAGGAAATGAGGGATTATGCTGTATATCATCGAGGATCTGGTCTGTTTTCGCACAGATGATGGTGCGCTCTGGACCAAAAATGACGAAAAAGATTGTTTAATCCTCAGCCCCATCGTTGCACGACTATTACAACTTTTCTTACAAGAACAAGGTAAGCTGCTTACAAGAGAAGAAATTATGCATACTGTCTGGGAGAAGCACGGACTAGAACCCTCTAATAACAGTTTAAATCAGTATGTTTCTCAACTCAGAAAGTTATTATCACATTATCAGACTCCAGATGAGTCCATTCGTACAGTTCCTCGAGAAGGTTTCATCTTTAGCAATCAGATACAAGTACGAATCGCAAATGAAATTCATTATCAATCAAAAGCAGCAGAAAATTTAATATCGGAAAAGTTAAAAGAAAAAAAATTCTCCATGTCAAATAAATGGCTTGGTTTAGTCGCTTTAATGATGGTTATTCTAGCTCCCGTCATAGTTATCTTTGGAACCGAACTTCTACATAATAAACAATCATCTACTACCCCATACAAAATAGGCCAATTAGATCACTGCCCAATCTATTCTGTTTTAATGGGCCGAAATGCCAAACTGAAAGAGACTCTCACAGCTGCACAAAAGTATATAACCGATAACAACGTAAAATGTATTGACAATACCGCTTTATATTTTTTTTCAACTGGCAGCGCGTTAAAAAATCAAAACGGAAGAGTATTCTTGTCGCAATGCAAGAAAAAAGATAATAAAATAATATCTTGCATGGATTACACTTATCACTCATGGAAATAACCAATGAAAAAGATAAAAGTTCTTCTTCAAAAAAGAAAATCAGTTGTATTGATACTTTTCACAATTGCTTTGATTGAGTCTGTATTCTTTTTCGTTCATTATCGCCATCGTTTTAATATCGACTGTGATTCAGATTTTATCTTCAGGGCACCTCAAAATGCTTATGAAATAAAAGGAGTCATGATTTTAAAACTGGACTATGACAAACAAGGCCGAATCAGTATTGACGGTATAGTGAAATCCAAACACGGTCAAACCAGACTTAACCGTGATGCTCTTTTTACTTACAACAAAATTAACGCCACCACGTTCAAAATGGATAGCCTTAAAATAGTTAAAGGAGAACGAGATACTGCTTCGGATGAGGACCTTGCTATCAATTTTTTCTCGTTAGCATTCGAAACCCGAAGATTTCTCACAATACATCGTATTGAAAATGGTTATCTCGTTGGTAATACCACAGCTCCAGCTTTTATGTGTCTGACACCCTAATTTTTGAGCTTGGTTACATAATTCTTTTACGTGGGGGTGAGATGCGGTCACCCCATAATATTTCCTTTTCTTTAATGTCCGAAACGCTTTCTTTGTTCGTACATTGATTTGAGTAATTCTGCAGGTGTAAGCCCCTTTTGTGCCACTGGCGCTGCCAGCGCTCGTCGAACAGGCGAAATCGGACTCCCGGCCAGCACCCGCTTTTCCCACATATCAAGAATGTCACTGACTTCACGATCAAGCTCTTAGTGGCTCAGCTGACCATCCTTCCGTGGCGCCGCAGCTCGAGGCAAATGTGGTAATAAAGCTGATTAAGCCACGGATATAGCTCGCAGCTCTGATATCCTCCTGCAAATTTCGCAGAATTTAAGGATTCATTTTGGGGAGGAATTTTGGGGAAGAAAAAACCGGACAAAAAACCGGGCTTAACGCCCGGTTCTGTCTTCAGCCAGTAATGCCCTTACCCACTCAATCCACGATTCTCCAGCATCGGTTCGATCTTCGGATCGTGCCCGCGCCACTGGCGATAAAGTTCAGCTAAATCAGTGCTATTGCCGCGGGACAAAATCGCCTCGCGGAATTTCTGTCCGTTTTCACGCGTTAATCCGCCCTGCTCGACAAACCACTGGTAGCCATCGTCCGCCAGCATCTGCGTCCACAGGTAGGCGTAATAGCCTGCCGCGTAGCCGCCGCCGAAGATATGGGCGAAGTAGCTGCTGCGATAGCGCGGCGGTACGGCAGGTAGATCCAGCCGCTCTTTTTTCAACGCGGCGGCTTCGAAGGCCTCAACGTCCTCAACCGGCTCCTGAATGCCGTGCCAGTTCATATCCAGCAGCGCGGCGCTCAGCAGCTCCGCCATGTCATAACCCTTGTTAAACTGGGTCGCGTTGAGCATTTTTTCCCGCAGCGCATCCGGCATCGGCTCACCGGTTTGATAGTGACGGGCAAAGTGCGCGAACACCTGCGGATGGCTGGCCCAGTGTTCATTGATCTGCGACGGAAATTCAACGAAATCACGCGGCGTATTGGTACCGGAAAGCGTGGCATACCGCTGGCTGGCAAACAGGCCATGCAGCGTGTGGCCAAACTCGTGGAACAGGGTAATCACATCATCCCAGGAGAGCAGCGCGGTCTGCCCGCTCGCTGGTTTTTGATAGTTGCAGACGTTGTAGATAACCGGGCGCGCGGCAAATTCGTAAGACTGCTCAACGAAATTCCCCATCCACGCGCCGCCCGCTTTGGAATCACGCGCGAAGAAGTCGCCGTAAAACAGCGCCATGCCTTCACCGGTGCAATCGAAAATCTCCCACACGCGAACGTCCGGGTGGTAAACCGGTATATCAAAACGCTCGACAAAACGGATGCCGAACAGCTGCGTGGCGGTCCAGAACACGCCCTCTTCCAGCACCGTATTGAGCGCGAAATAGGGTTTGATTTGCGACTCGTCCAGCGCATATTTTACCGAGCGCACGCGTTCGGCATAATATGCCCAGTCCCAGGCCTGCACCGCAAAGCCCCCCTGCTCGTCGTCAATCACCTTCTGAATATCCGCCTGCTCCAGCGCGGCCCTGCTGCGCGCCGCGGGGACAATCCCGCGCATAAACCCGAGCGCGGCGTCCGGCGTTTTCGCCATCTGATCGGCAATGCTCCAGCTGGCATAGTTTTCAAAACCGAGCAGCTGCGCCTGCCTTGCCCGTAAGGCGGTCAGCCGACTGATCAGGCCGCGCGTATCGTTTTCGTCGCCTTGCTGAGTACGTTCCCAGCCCGCATAAAATAACTTTTTGCGCGTCTCGCGCTGCGCCAGCGCCGCCAGCGCGGGCTGTTGCGTGGTATTCAAAAGCGGGATCAGCCAGCGATCCTTCAGCCCTTTTTCCGCGGCAGCGTGGGCCGCGGTGGCAATCTCCTCCGCGCTGAGTCCATCAAGCTGGCGGACATCGTCCACCACCAGCCCTCCCGCCCTGTTCGCGGCCAGCAGGCGCTGGTTGAACTGGCTGGTCAGGGTGGCAGATTCGGTATTCAGGGCTTTCAGCTCTGCTTTTTCATCGGCATTCAGGCGCGCGCCTGCGAGAACAAAGTGCTGATACGTCTCCTCTACCAGGCGGCGGGATTCGGCGTCCAGCGCGTCGCGATCCTGCCAGACGGCTTCCACGCGGGCGAAAAGCGTATCGTTAAGCCAGATATCGTTCGCCAGACCGGCCAGTTCGGCAGAGAACTGCTCGTCCAGCGCCTGGAGGTCATCGTTGGTGTGTGCTGACGTCATGGCGAAAAACACGCTGCTGACGCGCGACAGCATGGCCCCGCTTTTTTCCAGCGCGAGCACGGTGTTATCGAAGTCCGGCGCGGCGCTCTGCGCGATAATCGCATCAATTTCCGCGCGCTTAAGGCGCATTGCCTCATCAAAGGCCGGACGATAGTGGCTGTCGTTGATCGCATCAAAACGTGGTGCCTGATAGGGCAACAGGCTACTTTCAAAAAACGGATTGTTGACCGACATCGTTTACTCCTGAGCACGGTATTTCTCCCCAGAGTAGGCCAGCCAGCGCCGGCCTGCAACGGTGTCATACAAATGTTGCCTTAACGACGTGCCGGAGAGCGTGCTATGTTAGTACCACACAAAAAGCGTTGAGGAACAGTGAGATGATTATTTTAGTTACCGGGGCGACAGCGGGTTTTGGTGAAAGCATCACGCGTCGCTTCGTCGCCAACGGACACAAAGTGATTGCAACGGGCCGTCGTCAGGAGCGCCTTCAGGAGCTGAAGGACGAGCTGGGCGACAGCATCCTGACCGCACAGCTGGACGTGCGCAACCGCGCCGCCATTGAAGAGATGATTGCTCACCTGCCTGCCGAATGGCGCGAAATTGATGTTCTGGTCAATAACGCCGGCCTGGCGCTGGGCATGGAGCCTGCCCATAAAGCCAGCGTGGAAGACTGGGAAAACATGATCGACACCAACAACAAAGGGCTGGTGTACATGACCCGCGCCGTGCTGCCGGGCATGGTTGAGCGCAACCGTGGGCACATCATTAACATCGGTTCCACCGCCGGCAGCTGGCCTTACGCGGGCGGCAACGTGTATGGCGCAACCAAAGCCTTCGTCCGCCAGTTCAGCCTGAACCTGCGCACCGACCTGCACGGCACCGCCATCCGCGTGACCGACGTTGAGCCAGGCCTGGTCGGCGGAACCGAGTTCTCCAACGTGCGCTTCAAGGGCGATGACGCGAAGGCGGATAAAACCTATGAAAATGCCAACGCGCTTACGCCGGAAGACATCACCGAAACCGTGTGGTGGGTTGCCACCCTGCCGAAGCACGTCAACATCAATACCGTTGAAATGATGCCGGTTAGCCAAAGCTATGCCGGGCTGAACGTGCATCGCGGCTAAACTGCCCTTCCCGGCCTGCGGGCCGGGTATGTGACGGCGTGCAAAAGAATGGTAGTATGTTCAGGTTAACTCTCTGAGAAATCACAATCCATGGCCGCTGAATCGCAACTTAATCCTACCCAGCCCGTTAATCAGCAAATTTATCGCATATTACGACGCGATATTGTTCGCTGCCTGATCCCGCCGGGTACGCCGCTCTCAGAAAAAGAGGTTTCGGTACGTTTTGACGTTTCCCGTCAGCCCGTGCGCGAGGCGTTTATTAAGCTTGCGGAAAACGGCCTGATTCAGATCCGCCCCCAGCGCGGTAGCTACGTCAATAAAATTTCGCTTTCGCAGGTGCGTAACGGCTGTTTCGTACGCCAGGCCATCGAGTGCGCCGTTGTGCGCCGCGCCGCGACGCTCATCAACGACAACCAGTGCTACCTGCTGGAGCAAAACCTGCATCAGCAACGTATTGCCATCGATCGCAAACAGCTAAATGACTTTTTCCAGCTGGACGATGAATTTCATCAGAAGCTGGCGCAGATTGCCGAGTGCCAGTTAGCCTGGGATACCGTCGAGAATATTAAAGCCACCATTGACCGCGTGCGCTATATGAGCCTCGACCACGTGTCTCCGCCAGAAATGCTGCTGCGCCAGCATCACGATATTTTCAGCGCGCTGGAAAAACGCGACGCGGAGGCCGTAGAAAAAGCGATGACGCTGCACCTCCAGGAAATTAGCGAGTCGGTACAGTTAATTCGTCAGGAAAACAGCGAGTGGTTTAGCGAAGAATAAAGCCTCGCCGCCCCCTTTCGGTTGCGGCGACGCGTTTAACGGACCACTAATACCGGAATAGTGGCGTAGCGCAGGATAGTTTCGGCATTTGAACCAAGCAAATGCGTCGTGATGCTCGGATTTTTTGACCCGATGACGATGACGTCATATTCCCCCTCTTTGCTGAGCTTGATTATTTCGTCGCGTACGTTGCCGAAGCGCACCTCGCAATCAATATTCTCCGGGGCCATATCAAACAGACGTTTCAACGCCTTCATTTTCTTGTCGGACTCGGCGGTCATATACTCTTCGAACTTCTTAATATCCGCGTTGAAGCCCCGAAGTAGCGAACGGCTGCTGTTGGGCAGAATGTTGACCAGCGTAATTGTCGCACCTTCCGCCTTCGCGAGGTTGACCGCGTGGCGTACCGCTTTGTCGCTTAAATCCATTTCAAACACGTCAACAGGCATCAAAATTTTCTTGTACATAAGCCTGACTCCTTTTCCGGTGAAGGGTTATTTCCTGCTTCAAGAATGGCATTACGGATATAAACGAACCCTAAACGCTTACGCGTCGAAACTATCAGTTTAGTAAAAGAACTGTCCGCTTTGTAAAGGGGTGTGCTGAACCGTCAACGCCGCCCTCAAATAAGAAAAAAGTGTGAGCTTGATCAAAAACAAATAATTTTGGCGAAGAGAGGCGTATTAATAGTGCCCCGTGAACGGCAGCCGCTGGAATAGCGCCGTAACGGATAAGTGAGAGAGGAGAAAATACCATGATGACATACGACCGTAACCGAAATGCAATCACCACCGGCAGCCGCGTCATGATTAGCGGTACAGGCCAGTTCGGCGTGATTAAAGCGATCCACAGCGACGGCCTTAACGCCGAGCAGGTGCGTCGTAGCAAAACGGTTGAAGTGGAAGGATGCGAAGGTAAGTTCGAGCCGATTGAGCTGATTCGCCTGGGGATGCACTAAGCTATGCCCCGACATGCCGCCGCGAACGGCGGCATGTCATAGCATTAAAGCCGGGCGGCGTACTCAGCAACCGTGGCTTTCGCCCCTTTTTGCAGTAACGTTTGATAGGCCTGCATAACAGCCCCCACAAAAACGGCGTCCTGCGGCAGTTCGTTGCCAAAAACAGACTCAATGCCCAACAGCGCGTTAACGCGGCTTTCCCCCTCGGCGCTACCGTTTACCGCCGCCTGAATCGCCGCCAGCTGCGGGTCGCTCACCTCGATGGCGTTGCCCTGCTCATCCACCCCGCCGACATAACGCATCCAGCCCGCCACGCCCAGCGCCAGCAGCGGGAAAGGCGTCTGGTGAACCAGGTGCCAGCGCACGGGATCCAGCATACGCTGCGGCAGTTTCTGGCTGCCGTCCATGGCGATTTGCCAGGTGCGGTGACGCAGCGCCGGATTGCTGTAGCGCGCGATCAGCAGGTCGGCATAGTGAGCTAAATCAACGCCCTTCACCTTCAGCGTCGGGGCCTGCTCGTTTAGCATCAGCGCGCGGGCGGCGGCGCGGTAGTTTTCGTCTTCCATGCAGTCGTTAATGTGCTGATAGCCCGCCAGATACCCGAGATATGCCAGGAACGAATGGCTGCCGTTTAGCATACGCAGCTTCATCTCTTCAAACGGAATAACGTCAGAAACCAGCTCCGCACCCGCCTCTTCCCACTGCGGACGTCCGGCAACGAAATTATCTTCAATGACCCACTGGCGGAACGGCTCGCAGGCCACGCCTGCCGGGTCACGTACGCCGGTCAGCTGCTCGATTTTATCCAGCGTATCGGCCGTGACGGCGGGCACGATGCGATCCACCATGGTTGACGGGAAGGTGACGTTAGCTTCAATCCAGTCTGCCAGCTCGCCATCAACAGCGCGCGCGTAGGCGCAGGTAACATTGCGCATCACGTGGCCATTCTCCGGCATGTTATCGCACGACATCACGCTGAATGCCGGTAATCCCGCCGCCTTACGACGCGCCAGCGCTTCAACCACGACGCCAGGTGCAGATTTGGGCTGCTGCGGGTTTCGCAGGTCTGCAACGATTAACGGATGATCGAGCATCAGTTTTCCGGTTGCCGGGGAGTGGCAATACCCTTTCTCGGTGATGGTCAGTGAAACAATGGCAACCTGCGGCTCGCACAGCGCCGCCAGCACGGCTTCCAGCCCGTCGACCTGCGCATGCAGCGCGCTTTTGACGACGCCAACCACGCGCGCCGTCCACGCATCGGCAGACATTTCTGCCACGGTATAGAGGTTATCCTGCGCCTTAAGATCGGCTATCTGCTGTTCGCCGCCAATCAGGTTAATTTCACAATAACCCCAGTCGCTGCCGCGATCGGCGGCAAGAATATCGGCATACACCGCCTGATGCGCGCGATGAAACGCGCCGAATCCAAGGTGAACAATGCGGGCCTTAAGCGCGTCGCGATTGTACTGAGGAAGCGTGGCTTTAGCCTGTAATAACCGGTTTTCCATGATTGTGACTCGTTTGATAAAGGAAGCTGAGAACCGCTGCCGCTCTCCGTTAGAGCGACAGCGCCTGTTGACTACACCAGCTAGAATGGCAGCGTCATTATTGTGTCTTGCCGATCACCATACTGGTTACGCTGCCGTGAACATTGATTTACATTAACTTTCGGCTAACTGGTGTGATATAAAAATCAAGTTGTGTGACATCTGGCAAAAGATATAAACCAAAATCATACCGAGGTGCGCACCGGCTCTTCGCCAGGCCGGACAGTCGGCTCGCGCCACAACCTGTCGTAGGGATAGCCTGTTAAATCTTCCACGACCCGGCGAGCCTCGGTGGATACGCGCTGAGGAGACCCGTTTGCCTTCAGACGATCGAGCTCATCCACAAAGATTTTGTGCGTACGCTTGTTCAGGTTGAACGTCAGGGCCTGCCACAGGGCCAGAATGAGCAGACCAGCGGTACCGATGAACATAAGCATTGCGATGGTGTGGATGGCTTCCGCTGGCTGCGTCAGGCTCCCTTTAACAAAGCCGCCGCTTTGTAGCAGAAGGCCCACGATAAAGGTGGCGATGGCGACCGTGGTTTTCCGGGAGAAGGTCATTACCGCGGCAAACAGCCCCTCACGACGCTGACGGCTCACCATCTCATCGATATCCGGAATGAACGGAAACACGTTCCACGGCGTAAATTCAAGCACGCAGCGCCCCACCTGATACACTCCGGCCAGAATGACCAGCGTCGCGACGGTATTCAGCGCGGGGATCTGGTACACGGCAAAGAAGCCACCCAGACAAAGCAACATCAGTGAATAGGCAAATACGTACAGCTTCGATGGCCCATATTTGATGATCCCTACGCCTGCGATTAGCGTGACGGGCAGCCCCACGATGCTCATCGACAGCAGCGTGCCGGCCAGCGAGGATGAGACATGCAGACAGTAGACGCAGAAAAAGACAAACACGGTGTTGTAAACGTCTTTGCCGGTAAACGACAGCAGATAGATGGCGAGATGTTTTCTGAAGGCCCGGATTTTCAGGGTTGAGCCATACTCCTTAAAAAGTCGGCCAAAGGCGACCAGCTTCTCCAGTGCCGTTTGCGGGTGCCTGCTTTTTTCAAGCCCGGCGAGCATTTCCGGCGTCAGCTCGCGCTCCCAGGTCACTTTCCACGAGATAAATACGCACACCATGAACAGGACGGCAAAAATAACGCCGTTAATGAGATAGGCATGGGCGCTGTTTTCCCCGAAATAGCCAATCAGCAATCCGGGAA
This sequence comes from Enterobacter cloacae complex sp. 2022EL-00788, assembly GCF_026627565.1. Taxonomy (NCBI): domain Bacteria; kingdom Pseudomonadati; phylum Pseudomonadota; class Gammaproteobacteria; order Enterobacterales; family Enterobacteriaceae; genus Enterobacter; species Enterobacter cloacae complex sp. 2022EL-00788. The sequence continues at coordinate 341,859 of NZ_JAPNMC010000001.1, forward strand.
TGAATGTCGCCAGAAACGTCCCCGATGCCGAAAGAAACATGCGGCAGGTAGAGAGCTTGGTCCGCTGGTTAAAGTCTTTCGTCATTTCTGATGGTAACGTTTCCCAGGGGATCAGCACCATTGCGGCAATAATTTCAAATGCCAGATAGACCGCGAGATAAAAGCCGTATGTCATGCCGTCAAGCCACAGCAGCGCGTAGACCAGCATTAGCGGTGCGCCGATGAGCAAAAAGAAGCGCCGACGGCCAAATTTTTTACCAAAATAGTTTTTGTAAAAATGGTCCGTGAAGCTCCCCATAAACAAACTTACTACAGCATCGACAATACGCGCGATGGCGACAATAGACGCCGCTTCAACCGGAGATAGCCCGACAAACGTTGTATAGAAAAATAATAGCCAGGCGCCGATAACGGTAAATGCACCGCCGCCCATAATATCCGTTAGCCCGTAGCCGATACTAACCGGAATGGTAATTTTTTTTGCAGTCCGAGACATGTTTCATCCCCACTCAGTGAGTAGAATTTAAAATCTGAAATAGTTTTCAGCATTATCGTGGCAAATATTTTTAACCATCTTCGTGAGGATGGCGTTATTATCCGGAACCTCCCCGCGCTCCACCCAGCCACCGATGAGATTGCACAAAATGCGGCGGAAATAATCGTGGCGGGTATACGAAACCAGACTGCGCGAATCGGTCAGCATACCGACAAAATTCATTAGCAGCCCCTGATCCGCAAGGCTGTTCAGCTGGTTTTCCATTCCGCGTCGGGTGTCGTTAAACCACCACCCGGAGCCAAACTGTATCGGGGATTTAACGCCCAACTCCGCAGACTGAAAGTTGGCGATAGTCGTCGCGACGATATCGTTATAGCTGGCGTTGAGGTTATACAGGATGGTTTTGGGCAAGGCCTCAGCCTGCGCCATGGCATCCAGAAGCTGGTTGAGGTTGGCCGCAAGATTCGACTGGTCGGTCAGCGAGTCAAAACCGGTATTACTGCCAAGAGAACGGTACATGCGGGAATTATTGTTGCGAATCGCACCGAAGTGTATCTGCATTGCCCAGCCGTGCTGCCTGTAATAACGCGCCAGCATAATAAAAATGGCGCTGTCGAGAATCGCGTTATCACGGGCGTCCAGATTTTCGCCCCGGCGTTTTCGGGCAAATACGGATTCAACCTGGCCTTCATCCGCTGCCTGAAAAGGGATCTCCACGGGGCCGTGATCGGAAATTCGGCATCCCATGTCGTGGAACCAAGCAATACGCTGGCTCATCCCTCTGGCAAAATCGTCGAAGGTCTGGATTGCCGCCCCGGTCTTCTCTCCTAACCGATCGACAAAGGCAGCAAACTGCCGTGCGTCTGGTGAAAAAACATCGTCCGGGCGGAAGGTCGGTAATACCTTCACGCGGAACGTCGCGTCATCACGCAACAGCTGATGGTAACGTAAATCATCAAGCGGCGCGTCCGTGGTGCAAATAACCTCTACTCTTGAGCGCTTAATAAGTTCCCGCGGCGTAAAATCAGGCTGTTGTAATAGCCGATTACAGTGTTCCATTATTTCACGCCAGTTATGGCTACCCAGCGGTTCGTCACAGGAAAAATAGTGATGAAGCTCTAAATGCGTCCAGTGATAAAGCGGATTGCCATAGCTCGCTTCGATCGTTTCGGCCCACGCCGCAAATTTCTCCTCCGCCGGGGCATTGCCCGTAATGTATTTTTCGTCAATACCGTTGGCGCGCATGGCGCGCCATTTATAGTGATCGCCTGCCAGCCAGAGTTCGGTAATATTCTCGAGGTTTTTATTTTCGAAGATATCTTTCGCGTCCAGGTGGCAGTGATAGTCAATAATGGGCAGCGCTTTTGCGACGTCACGATAGAGCTCGACGCCTCTGGCATTGCCAATCATAAAGTTATCGTTAATGAAGCTCATGACAGGGCTCCATATTTCTGCTGCTCCGCGGCGGCAGCGTTCTGACGCAGGGGATCAGCCGCGTCTTCCGCCAGGCTTAAATCGCGGTCGCGGACTTCTGGCATCATCAAAGCAGAAATTAACCCAATCAGCGAGTACGCCACCAGCATGACAACGATCGGCCACCAGGACCCGGTCATGTTGCAGAAGATCCCCGCCAGCACCGGACCAAAGCCTACGGCTACCAGGCCGCCCGCCTCTTTCGAAATCGCCATGCGGGTAAAGCGGTTTCGCGAACCAAACATCTCCGCCATGGTGATGTTTTCCAGCGCAAACAGCCCGAGCACCGCGAAGTTATGGATAACGATGATAGAGAGCATGATCACGCCCGGCGCGTAGCTCTTGTCGACGATAATCGACAGCATCGGGTAAGCCAGAATGATGGCTGAAATGTTAAGGATGATATAAGGCAGGCGACGCCCCACCTTATCGGACAGCCAGCCCAGCAGCGGGATGGAGAGGAAGCCGAGAATCGAGCTGATCATCAGCGCATCGGTTGGGATCGCCTTATCAAATAACAGCGTCTGCACCAGATACCCGGCCAGGAAGGTCTGGATCAGACCTGAGTTCCCCGCCTGACCAAAGCGCAGCCCCGTCGCCAGCCAGAAGGATTTGCTCTTAAACATCGCGCCTAATGAGGTATCCTGCACGGCGACCGGCGCAACGGTTTCGGCGTCGTTAACCTTCTCAAACACCGGACTCTCTTTCAGATTCATACGCAGCCAGATGGCAAAAATCATCACCACCACGCTGGCGAGGAACGGCACGCGCCAGCCCCAGGCGACGAGCGCTTCGCGGTCGAGGGCAAAGAACATCACGGCCCAGATCGCCGTGGCGCTCAGCGTCCCGCAGTTGGTGCCCATTGCCACCAGCGAGGAGATGATGCCGCGTTTACCCTTCGGCGCGTACTCCGCCAGCATGGTACCCGCGCCGGAGATTTCTGCCCCCGCGCCCAGCCCCTGAATAATACGCAGCGTCACCAGCAGCACCGGCGCAAAAATCCCGATCTGCGCGTAGGTCGGCAATACGCCAATCAGGGTGGTGCAGATCCCCATCATGGTGATGGTGATAAACAGCACCTTTTTACGGCCAATCCTGTCCCCCATTCTGCCGAAGATAAACGCTCCGACGATGCGCGCGATATAGCCCGCGCCATAGGTGCCCATCGCCAGGATCAGCGCCATGGCGGCGGACTGTTCAGGGAAGAAAATTTCATGGAATACCAGCGCGGCGCCAAGGGAGTAAAGCTGAAAATCCATAAACTCCAGGGCGGTGCCCAGCCAGCCGGATACGGCGGCTTTCACCAGATCCGACGTCGTTCTTTGAGGTTGTACATGAGTCATGATGGCTATCTCTGAAAGGTAAGATGCGTACCACTTAGAGCCTGTCTTCGCAGGCTCTTAACCGCATGAATTGTTATTGGTCGAACGTGAGCAAGACCTTGCAGCACCGCCGCTGGTCTTTTTCAAACAGCTCGATTGCGTCCGTAACGTGGTGATAGTCAAAGGTATGGGTGATCAGTTTTTCAGGGTCGATCAGCCCCTTTTCCAGCCAGTCAATGACGACCGGGAACTTGTTGGCGTTCAGGCGCGAAGAGAAAATCGACAGCTCTTTGCCGGTGATCCCCTGCTGCACGATCTGGCTCGGGTCGCTGGAGAAGCCCATCAGCACGATGCGCGCGGCCGGTGAAGCCAGCGCGATCGCCTCCTGCAAAATGGTCGGATGACACGCGGCATCAATGATTAACGTCGGCTTGATACCTTTTTCGTCCAGCGCGGCCGGTAACGCCTGCTCGCCGTTGTTGATTACCCAGTCCGCACCGCTGCGCTGCGCCATCGCCAGCCGCTCGTCAATACGATCGACCACGATGACCTGCTTCACCTTATAAACGCCCTTCAGCGCCTGCACGGTGACGAGCCCCATCGGACCTGCGCCGTAGATCAGAGCCACGTCCTGTTCGGTTGGTTTTGCCTGCCCCGTCACGTTGGCGGCAATGGTGAACGGCTCCACCATGACGGCATGTTTGTCAGATATCGCATCCGGAATGCGCCACGCATTTTTAGCCGGTACGACGGCGTATTCGCTGAAGCCACCGTCGCGATGCACGCCCAGCACCACCAGCGAGGTGCAAACGTTCGGTTTACCCACAGAACAGGGGTAGCAGTGCCCGCAGCTGATCACCGGATCAACGGAAACGCGCTGGCCCAGACGGCTGTTCTCCACGCCCTCGCCTACGGCGTCTATCACGCCAAAGAACTCGTGACCAATCACGCGCGGGTATTTCGCAAACGGGTTATGCCCCCGATAGATATGGCTGTCTGAACCACAGATCCCGGCGAGCTTAATTTTGACGCGGACTTCATCAGCGCCCGGCAGCGGGAGGGAACGTTCTTCAATCACCAGCGAATTTGGCTGTTGGATGACTACGCTTTTCATTATTCGCTCCTCGTTTACCAGTTCCAGAGGGTGCCATCTTCCAGACGGGCCACCGGCAGATAGGCCGGATCGTACGGGTATTTCGCCGCCAGCTTTTCGTCAAACTCAATGCCCAGCCCTGGCTTATCGCCCGGATGCATATAGCCGTTATCAAAACGCCAGCTGTGCGGGAAGACTTCCAGCATCTGCTCCGAGTAGCCCATGTACTCCTGCACGCCAAAGTTAGGCACCCACAGGTCGAAATGCAGCGCCGCCGCATGGCAGACTGGCGACAGATCCGAAGGACCGTGTGAGCCGGTGCGTACCTGGTAGAGTGAGGCAAAGTCCGCAATTCGACGCATCCCGGTGATGCCGCCCGCATGGGTAATAGTGGTGCGGATGTAGTCAATGAGCTGCTCTTCAATCAGCTGCTTGCAGTCCCAGATGCTGTTAAACACCTCGCCTACGGCAATCGGGGTGACGGTGTGCTGGCGAATCAGGCGGAAGCACGCCTGGTTTTCTGCGGGGGTAGGATCTTCCATCCAGAACATGCGGTACTCTTCGATGCTCTTGCCGAAGCGTGCGGCTTCAATTGGCGTGAGGCGGTGGTGCATGTCGTGCAGCAGATGTTCGTTAAAACCAAATTTGCTGCGTACCGCGTCGAACAGTTTTGGTGTGAAGTCGAGGTATTTTTCAGTGGACCACAGCTGCTCTTCCGGCCAGTCCCCTTTGGTCGCTGGCTCATATGCCAGCCCTTTCCCCTTGGACATGCCGTAGGTGGTTTTCATCCCCGGCACGCCGCACTGAACGCGGATCGCCCTGAAGCCCATCTCCTTATGGCGGGCATAGTCTTCCAGCACGTCGTCGATGGTATGGCCGGTGGTATGACAGTAGACCATCACCCCTTCACGGGATGCCCCGCCTAACAGCTGATACAGCGGCATGTTAGCGGCTTTCGCCTTGATGTCCCAAAGGGCCATATCCACGGCGGAGATTGCCGACATGGTGACCGGGCCACGGCGCCAGTAAGCCCCTTTGTAGAAGAACTGCCAGATATCTTCGATGCGATGCGCATCGCGGCCTATCAGCTGAGGGCACAGGTGGTCTTTCAGGTAGGAGGCAACGGAGAGTTCACGTCCGTTCAGCGTGGCATCCCCCAAGCCGACAATACCGTCGTCGGTGGTGATTTTAAGGGTGACAAAGTTACGCCCCGGGCAGGTTACAAATACTTCAGCCCCGACAATCTTCATAATCCATTTCCTTACATCGCTCGTTGTGATGCAGGAAATTTACGCAACTACACTACTACCATACAAGTATAATGATCGTAAAATCGGCGGGCGATCACATTATGGGGGGCGCCTAGGCGCGCCCCCAGCCAGCGACGATGATCAGCATGCCGCACAGGGCAACTGCTGCTCCGGCCCAGTCATATACGCTGAGCCTGACGCCATCGACAACGCGCAGCCACAGCAGCGCGGTACAGACGTAGACCCCGCCGTAGGCGGCATAAACCCGCCCGCTGGCGGCCGGATGCAGGGTGAGAAGCCAGACAAAAAGGGCCAGCGCCACCCCAGCCGGAATCAGCAGCAGCGCGGGCGCGCCCCGCTTTAGCCAAAGCCACGGCAAAAAGCATCCGATGATTTCGCACAGCGCGGTCGCGAAAAAAAGCAGCGTCGTTTTCAACATTTTTTTCATTTCGTGAGGATTGATTTAGGCATGATACGCGATAATGGTCTCAACGTTCCCATACCTGCGGCGCGGGTATGACACCCTTCTGGATTGGTGTAGAATCCAGAAGGGGAATCCGATTATCTGCACCCGTTTAAAGGAAACGCTATGACTACATTAAGCAAACGCCTTTGTCTGACAGCCGTACTGGCGCTGTCATCGTTCACCTTTGCCGCAACGGCGACTGCCGAAACCAGCAAGCTCATCATTGAGTCTGGTGACAGCGCGCAAAGCCGTCAGAACGCCGCCATGGACAAAGAACAATGGAATGACACCCGCAGCCTGCGTCAGAAAGTGAACAAGCGCGCGGAAAAAGAGTGGGATAAAGAAGACGTCGCGTTTGATGCGCGCGATAAGTGTCAGCAAAGTGCCAACGTCAACGCTTACTGGGAACCTAACACCCTGCGCTGTCTGGATCGTCGCACTGGACGCACGGTTGCACCGTAATGACGAACCTGTGTGACGTTAAGCTCCGCCCGCTGGAGCGCGAAGATTTACGCTTTGTCCATCAGCTCGACAACAACGCCAGCGTGATGCGCTACTGGTTTGAAGAGCCTTACGAGGCGTTTGTTGAGCTGTCGGATCTTTACGATAAGCACATCCATGACCAGAGCGAGCGCCGGTTTGTGGTGGAGTGCGAAGGCGAGAAGGCCGGGCTGGTTGAACTGGTTGAGATCAACCACGTTCACCGCCGGGCCGAGTTTCAGATCATTATCTCACCGGAACATCAGGGGAAAGGCCTTGCGTCGCGGGCGGCAAAGCTGGCGATGGATTACGGATTTAACGTTCTGAATCTCTATAAGCTTTATCTCATCGTCGATAAAGAGAACGAAAAAGCGATCCATATCTACCGTAAGCTGGGCTTTATGGTGGAGGGCGAGCTGATCCATGAGTTCTTTATCAACGGCGAGTACCGTAACACGATCCGCATGTGTATTTTCCAGCATCAGCATCTGGCCGGGCACAAATCTTCCGCCGCCAGCCTGCTTAAACCTACCGCGCAGTAACCTGCGCGGTTTTCATTTCAGTAATATTCAATACTGTTTTTGATGGTGTACTTGCGCTCAACGGCAGGTTTGACGCTGTCATCGACGATCGCCAGCTCGCAGCTCACCGGGTTATCGTGGCGATCGTAGTCGCAGGTCTGCTTCACGCTGCCCATTGGCTTATCGTTCAACAGGCTTACCGCCGTGTAATCCAGGCGCTTGCGCAGATCGTTCGACGGCGTCGACTGAACTGCCAGCTTTTGGTCGCCGGACACGGTGGTTTTACCCAGCGGATAGCCGTCGGCGTCATACCGGTACTTCACCTCCATCTCTTTGCTGTGCGCGGCAACCACAAACCCGTTATCGTCGGTGTCCCACTTCACGCCGGCAGAGGGCAGCTCCGCCAGCTGGCATTTACCCTGTAACTTTACCTTCTGCTGCTGGGTCTCTGCGTCGAGGTAGAAGTTAGCGTCCAGCACCAGCGCAACGCCCGTATTGGCCTCCAGGTCGTGCAGCTCAAGCGTATCGAAACATCCTTCTGTCGACATCGTACCGGTCACGCGTTTAGAGACCTCACCCTTTTCGTTGAAGAGCGTCTGGGTGAAATCCTTCACCGGGCCGCGCAGAGGATCGAAATCAAACTCGTTCGAAAAGCTCGCCATCTCCGGCGTAAAGGACAGCGGCGCGCTGCTGTTGTCGCATCCCACCAGTACCGTTGCCAGTAGCGTTATCGCTGCGTAATTCTTCACATCATTTACCCGTCAAAAGACAATATTCTCAATCATATTAGCAAATACAGTTATTTACACGGTTCCTGCTAAAATTAACTCATACACACTGAAAAGGAGCAACAGATGAAACAGTTACCCTGGATTACCGCCCTGCTGTTAATGAGTGCTTCACCTGCGATCCTCGCCGCCCCGGATTCCTGCGAGCGCGTGAAAAGCGACATTCAGCAGAAGATTATCAACAACGGCGTGCCGGAGTCTGGCTTTACGCTAAATATCGTCCCCAACGATCAGGCCGACCAGCCGGATGCGCAGGTCGTTGGGCATTGTGCCAACGATACCTTCAAAATTTTGTACACCCGCACCAGCAGCGGTAACTACCCGGTAAGCGGCGCGGGTACGCAGGACAGTGCGCCCGCTGAGCCGCAATGATTTTTCTGCACTCAATCCCCCTGATTTGACGAGGATTAATATTTAATACCTCCAAATAAGTAACACTCCCCCCATCATTAGCCCGGTTGTAATCACGGGTGAAAATAAATACTAACAATGATGGGGTGAGTCATGTCCGAAGTTGAACATCACGGCGGGATCAGCCGCCGAGCTCTGGTTAAATCTACCGCCATAGGATCCCTGGCGCTTGCCGCCGGTGGGATCGCGTTACCTTTTGGTCTGAAAAGCGCCGCCGCTGCGGTGCAGGCCGCCATCCAGCCCGCGGAAGATAAAGTTGTGTGGGGTGCCTGCTCGGTGAACTGCGGCAGCCGCTGCGCGCTGCGTCTGCACGTCCGCGACGACGAAGTTTACTGGGTCGAAACGGATAACACCGGTGAGGATATCTACGGCAACCACCAGGTTCGCGCCTGTCTGCGAGGCCGCTCCATTCGCCGCCGCATTAACCATCCTGACCGTCTGAACTACCCGATGAAACGCGTGGGAAAACGCGGTGAAGGCAAGTTCGAGCGTATCACCTGGGAAGAGGCGCTGGACACCATCGCCGCGAACCTGAAAAGCGTGGTCGAAAAATACGGTAATGAAGCGGTCTATATTAACTACTCCTCCGGGATCGTTGGCGGCAATATTACCCGCTCCTCCCCTTACGCCTCGCTGGTCGCGCGCCTGATGAACTGCTACGGCGGCTTCCTCAGCCACTACGGCACCTACAGCACCGCACAAATCTCCTGCGCAATGCCCTACACCTACGGCAGCAACGACGGCAACAGCACTTCGGATATCGAAAACAGCAAGCTGGTGGTGATGTTCGGCAATAACCCGGCGGAAACGCGCATGAGCGGCGGCGGGATCACCTACTACCTCGAACAGGCTCGCGAACGCTCCAACGCGCGCATGATCGTTATCGATCCGCGCTACACCGACACCGCCGCAGGGCGCGAGGACGAGTGGATCCCGATCCGTCCGGGCACCGATGCGGCGCTGGTGGCGGGTATTGCGTGGGTATTGATTGATGAAAATCTCGTCGACCAGCCCTTCCTCGATAACTACTGCGTTGGCTATGACGAAAAAACGCTGCCGGAAGGCGCGCCCGCCAACGGCCATTACAAGGCCTATATCCTCGGCCAGGGTGACGATCGGACGGCGAAAACCCCGGAGTGGGCGTCGCGGATTACCGGCATTCCTGCCGATCGGATTATCAAGCTTGCCCGCGAAATCGGCTCTGCAAAGCCGGCCTATATTTGTCAGGGCTGGGGGCCGCAGCGCCAGGCGAACGGCGAGCAAACCTCCCGCGCCATCGCCATGCTGCCGATCCTCACCGGCAACGTTGGCATTAACGGCGGCAACAGCGGCGCGCGCGAATCGACCTACACCATCACCATTGAGCGTATGCCGCTGCCGGAAAACCCGGTGAAAACGCAAATCTCCTGCTTCTGCTGGACGGACGCCATCGCCCGTGGCCCGGAGATGACCGCCCTGCGCGACGGGGTGCGCGGTAAAGAAAAGCTTGATGTGCCGATCAAGTTCATCTGGAACTACGCCGGTAACACCATCATCAACCAGCACTCTGACATCAACAAAACCCACGACATTTTGCAGGATGAGAACAAGTGCGAAACGATCGTCGTTATCGATAACTTCATGACCTCATCGGCGAAGTATGCCGATATTATCCTGCCGGACCTGATGACCGTCGAACAGGAAGATATCATTCCTAACGATTACGCCGGGAACATGGGCTACCTGATTTTCCTCCAGCCGGTTACCGCGCCGAAGTTTGAGCGCAGGCCAATCTACTGGATCATGAGCGAGGTGGCGAAGCGCCTTGGGCCGGATATTTATCAGAAATTCACCGAGGGCCGTACGCAGGAACAGTGGCTGCAATATCTGTACGCCAAAATGGTCGCTAAAGATCCTCAGCTGCCGTCCTACGATGAGCTCAAAAAAATGGGCATCTATAAGCGCAAAGATCCGAATGGACACTTTGTGGCCTATAAAAAATTCCGCGACGATCCGCACGCCAACCCGCTGAAAACGCCGTCGGGAAAAATCGAGATCTACTCCAGCAGGCTGGCGGATATCGCTGCAACCTGGGAGCTGCAAAAAGACGAAACCATCACCCCGCTGCCGGTTTATACCCCCACCTTCGAAGGCTGGGATGCGCCCGAGCGCAGCAAATTCCCGCTGCAGCTGTTCGGTTTTCACTTCAAAGCCCGTACACACTCCAGCTACGGCAACGTGGATGTGCTTCAGGCCGCCTGTCGCCAGGAGGTATGGCTAAACCCCGTGGATGCCGATAAACGCGGCATTAAAAACGGGGATATGGTGCGCGTGTTTAACGACCGCGGTGAAGTGCGCATTGCCGCGAAAGTCACGCCGCGCATCATGCCCGGCGTGAGCGCAATGGGCCAGGGCGCCTGGCACGACGCCAGCATGAACGGGGATCGGGTCGATCACGGTTCCTGTATCAATACGCTGACCACGCACCGCCCGTCACCGCTGGCGAAAGGAAACCCGCAGCACACTAACCTGGTGCAGATCGAGAAGGCCTAAGGAGTAACCGATGACAACCCAGTACGGATTTTTTATTGATTCCAGCCGGTGCACCGGGTGCAAAACCTGCGAGCTGGCCTGCAAGGACTACAAAGACTTAACCCCGGACGTCAGCTTCCGCCGGATTTACGAATACGCGGGCGGCGACTGGCAGGAGGATAACGGCGTCTGGCATCAGAACGTCTTTGCCTACTATCTGTCGATTGCCTGCAACCACTGCGAAGATCCGGCCTGCACCAAGGTCTGCCCGAGCGGCGCAATGCACAAGCGCGACGACGGTTTTGTGGTGGTGGACGAGGATGTCTGCATCGGCTGCCGCTACTGCCACATGGCCTGCCCGTACGGCGCGCCGCAGTACAACGCCGCCAAAGGCCACATGACCAAGTGCGACGGCTGCCACAGCCGCGTGGCGGACGGCAAAAAGCCGATCTGCGTCGAGTCCTGCCCGCTGCGCGCGCTGGACTTCGGCCCGATTGAGGAGCTGCGCAAAAAGCACGGCCAGCTTGCCGCGGTCGCGCCGCTGCCGTCTGCACACTTCACGAAGCCGAGCATTGTGATCAAACCTAACGCCAACAGCCGTCCGACGGGTGACACCACCGGCTACCTGGCAAACCCGAAGGAGGTGTGAGATGGGAAGTGGATGGCATGAATGGCCGCTGGTAATCTTCACGGTCTTTGGGCAGTGCGTGGCCGGCGCGTTAATCGTGATGGGTTTCGCCTGGCTCAGGGCAGAAGACGATGCGGCTAAAAAACGTATCGTGCGCAGCATGTTTTTTCTCTGGGTAGTAATGGGAATTGGGTTTATGGCCTCGGTACTGCACCTTGGCTCACCGCTGCGCGCCTTTAACTCGCTTAACCGGGTTGGCTCTTCTGCCCTGAGTAATGAAATCGCGGCTGGTTCGCTTTTCTTTGCCGTGGGCGGTTTCTGGTGGCTGGTGTCGGTTATCGGTAAAATGCCCCCTGCTTTAGGGAAAGTGTGGCTGGCCGTCAGTCAGATACTGGGGCTCGTCTTTGTCTGGGCGATGACCCGGGTCTATCAGATTGATACCGTTCCGACCTGGTACACGGGCTATACCACGCTGGCCTTCTTCCTGACGCTGGCTCTTGCTGGTCCACTGCTGGCCGCGCTGCTGCTTCGCGCCGCAAACGTCGCGTTCAGAGGGACTTTTGCCGCCTCCGTCAGCGCGCTGGCGCTGCTGGTCAGCGTGGGTGCGATCGTGCTGCAAAGCAACGCGCTGGCGACTATCCACAGCGCCATCCAGCAGGCCAGCGCTCTGCTGCCTGATTATGGCTCGCTTCAGGTATGGCGCATCGCGCTGCTGGTGGCGGGTTTAGGCTGCTGGATCTGCCCTCTTATTCGTCGCCAGGAACCAAAAACGCTCGGCCTGTTCACCGGCTTCGTGCTGGTGGTGCTGGGTGAACTTATTGGCCGTGGGCTATTCTATGGTCTGCATATGACCGCTGGACTGGCGATTGCCGGTTAACACAGGCGCGCGGGGCAGCCCGCGCGCAAGTAAGGAATGTTGTAATGAATGATCTCTCACATCGCGAATCGTTCGCGTTCAGCGCCCGGGTACTGGGTGCGCTATTTTATTTTGCCCCGGACAGCGAACAGACCGCGCCGCTGGTGAGCGCCCTTATCGCAGGTGACTGGGTTCAGGACTGGCCGCTGGCGCAGGAAAGCCTGCAGCCCGTCGCCGATATGTTTAAGGCTCAAACAGATGAAGCGTTGAAGGACGCCTGGCAGCGTCTGTTTATTGGCCCGTATGCCTTACCCGCTCCACCGTGGGGCTCCGTCTGGCTGGATCGCGAGTCCGTGCTGTTTGGCGATTCGACCCTTGCGCTGCGCCAGTGGATGCGTGAAAACAATATCGCTTTTGAGATGCAGCAGAATGAGCCGGAAGATCACGTCGGCACGCTGCTGATGCTGGCGGCATGGCTCGCCGAAAACGGACGCGACGCAGAGCGCGACCAGCTTCTGGCCTGGCATCTGCTGCCGTGGAGCACGCGTTTTCTCTCCGTGTTTGTTGAAAACGCGGCGCATCCTTTCTACGTCGCGCTGGGTAAACTGGCTCAGCTGACGCTGGCAGACTGGCAATCCACCCTGCTCATCCCCGTTGCCGAAAAAACGCTGTACCGGTAGACGCTTCTGGCTTGCGCATCCTTTTGGGCAAGCCATCTATGTACATTTTTGCTGCAACGCGGAGCCGGAACTGTTATACTGTATATAATTACAGTACCGGAGGCGCAAAATGGCTGTTGAAACAAAATTCGTTGTCGTAAGAAAAGGTGAAGAGAAAATGACTTTTGCCAGTAAGAAAGAGGCTGACGCTCACGACAAACTGCTCGACATGGCAGAAGCGTTCACCGACTGGCTGCTGCAAAGCGGAATGCAGATGGATGAAACGCAGGCGGAAAACCTTGGGCTCTATCTCGCCGAGCAGAAAGAGGCCGTGCAGCATATTCTGCGTACCAGCAGGCTTCCCGATCTTAATGCCGCTCCTGTTGCCGATAAGACAGACGCAGAGGCGGATGGCGGTAAGAAAATCAGAGCCGTTAAGGCTGCCTGATCGTCAGAACGCTTCATCACCGATCCTTACGCCGCAGGCTGGAAACAGCTCGCGGCGTTTTTATTAGCCTGGACATTCCTGGCCGTTCGCACCATGCGAGGGGCGAAGGTTCTCAAAGCCCCTGCATTAAAAGCGCATATCTGTCCATATAGCCTCCATCATTTGCGAAAATTAAATCAATGATCCTCTGACAGAATGCACATTCTGATATGGAGGCGAAATGAATAAAATAAAATACCACCTTAGATACCTGGAATATTTTTTAAGGAAGTATAAAACGCTCTTAACTAATGATATGGCTTTCCATCTGGCCAGACTTAAAAGAGTGACGGGTGTTAGCGCGGATTTACGCAACCCGTCAACGCTTAATGAGAAAATTTGCCACCGCATCTTATTTGAACATAATCCATTTTACACAATGTTAGCTGATAAGCTTGCCGTAAGAGAGTACGTGGCAAAAAGCACGTCTTTAGTTAAGCTTATTCCGCTGGCCGGCGTTTATAACAGGGTGGAAGATATTGACGTCGAAACACTGCCCGATCGGTTCGTATTGAAATGCAATCACGACAGTGGAAGCGCTATCGTCTGCAAAGATAAAGCATATTTTGAACCCAGGAAAGCACTGACCAGGCTGAAGCTTTCGCTGAAAAGAAACATGTATTATACAACCAGAGAATGGCAATATAAGGATATTAAGCCCGTCATTATATGCGAACCTTACCTTGATTTATTTGCAGATAAGGACAGGAGCGTTACGCCAGAGATGTTAAGAGTACACTGTTTTCATGGGAAAGCCTGCTTCATCGAAGCTGACTTTACAGATGACAAGGGACAAGGATTCATTAATGTCTATGACAGTTCATGGACTTTGCAGCCCTTTCAAATGGAATATCCCAACACGCCGCAACCGGTTGATGAGCCTGAATCATTTGCTAAATCGGTCATTGCTGCCCAGGAATTGTCGAAAGACATCAGCTATTGCCGCATCGACCTTATGCTAAAAGGGCCGGACCTGTATTTCAGTGAAATAACCCTGAGTCCAAAAAGAGGAAAGCTGAAGATAACCCCAGCGGAGTGGGATGCTAAACTTGGCAGTTTGTGGAACCTTACCCTGGCTGACAACAGGCTCAATTGAGCCTGTGCAGCAAGGTTTTTACACTGGCCACGATAGTTTGAACAGCGAGCCGTTTTCTCGCGTTAGGCTATAGCTAACGTTTCCTCCGTGCGCGTGCATAATGGCCTTAACTACCGACAGCCCTAAACCGCACCCATCAGGATTGACCTTTCTGGCCTCTTCACCTCGCTGAAAAGGCTGGAATAAAGACTTCTGCAACGCTTCCGGAATTCCAGGGCCTTTATCCTGAACGAGAATATAGTTATCGTTTCCCATAACGCCATTTTTCACTAAGAGGGTCTGTGACGTTGAATATTTTAAGGCGTTGTCGAACAGCACCGTCAGGCACTGAATAATACGTAAAGGGTCGCAAACGCTTCGCTGATATTTAAGCTCAGGAATGATTACAAATTGTTTAGCTTTAAAATCAGGCAAAAAGGTTTCGATCGCATTCGAAATCGTTGCCGCAAGATCGACCTCGCTAAGCATCAGGGAGTAACCTGCCCCGCCTGAGGAGCTCACAACGCGAAGATCCTCAATTAAGCTGGTCAATCCTTCCGTTTGTTTCAGGAGGTTTTTTAATAGCGCCGGGTCTGGTTCGAAAACGCCGTCAACCAGTCCCTGAAGCCTTCCCCGCAAAATAGTCACCGGCGTGCGAAGCTCATGGGCGATTGCCGCATTCCATAAATTCCGCTGCGTATCCAGCGTTTGTAATTTTTCCGCCATCTCATTAAAGTCGTTAACGAGATTATTCATCTCACCCAGCTGGGAGCTGCCGCCACACGCTCTGGCGCTAAGATTTCCCTGCGCGATCTGCTTCAGGCTGAACGCCACGTCGTTCAGCGGTTTTAAGATCCTCGCCGACAGTTTGACGGTAAAGAAGAGTGAAACGACCAGACTGGTAAGTGAAGCGATCAGGATCCACATCCAGTCGAGGAAGGTCATATTTTCTTCATTACCCGCATTCGTCCCGCCCGGCAGAAAGTCGATCAGGAAGCTGTAGAATAAATAGGATCCCAGCACGGCAATGGCGATAATGATGAACGTTAACGACAGCATATGCGTCAATATTTGACGGCTCAGAAACGTTTCTTTGTTCATTTTTTTTCACCCAGCCGGTAGCCTAATCCTCTGATGCTTTCAGGCATCCCCTTAAGTCCGGCTTGTTCAAGCTTTTTCCTCAGTTTGCTCATATGACTGTCTACCGTGCGGTCCAGCGTGTCCCCTTCAGGCAAACACGCGTCGAGTAACTCTTCACGTGAACATACCTTCCTTGGGTTTCTGGCTAAATAGGTCAGAAGCTTAAATTTAGTGGTCGTGAGTACCGGCGCGTGAACCTCACCCTCGATAGTAATTTCAATATAAAATTCATCGGGATAAATTGTCAGATACGGCGTTCTTACAGGCCGTGAATGCGGAGCCTCAACTCTCGTTCTGGTTCTGCGAAGTACCGCTTCCACTCTGGCAATAACCTCTGAGGGATTAAAAGGCTTTATGACATAGTCGTCAGCCCCAAGCCGCAGCCCCATAAGCTTATCTACGTCCTGATCCAGTGCGGTAACCATGATGACGGGTACGCTGGTTTCTTTTCTCAGGGTGGTCAGTACATTCCAGCCATCGTATACGGGCAGGTGAATGTCCAGCAGCAGGAGATCCGGTTTATGTATACGGGTAAGATTGATCGCCTGCTCACCATCTTCAGCTCTTAGGGTTTTCATTCCTGTCTTATGCAAATAGCCCGTCAGTATGGCAGCGATGTCATCATCGTCTTCGGCGACGATAATCAGAATGTTGTTGTTCATATTTTCTTCCACAGTACTGATGACAGCGAGGATTTTACCCTGAAAGGTCTTTTAACAACATGGTTAAAAATTATTCGCTGCATTATTATCAACATCTCTTACAGCAGTGCTGTCTGACAGGAAAACCAGGGAGAAGTTCATGAAATTATGCCTGAGGCTTTAAAAAGGTTTTTGCGTTCTCCATACTGGCTACACAATTCAAAAATAACAAAGCAACATTGTCACGTAATAATGATCGTACAGGTAATAAGCGTTCGGGAATCCAGCGACTTTCTTCTGCCCTCGCAGGATAAAGCGCCATAGCAAGACAGCCGCTGCTGCGTAAGGAAAACTATCATAACGGCTAAATTTAATTTACGACATGAAAACGTCGTGGCCTCGTTTTTATACGCATTAGCTTCATGGGGCTTACTATACGCCTGGCTTTGTCTTATGCATTATTTCAATGAAAAAGGAGAGTCAACCTTACCTTTTTCATCACCGATCCGAATATCATTAGCTATAGCCGTGTTGTTTTTCATCATACAGAAAAGACCGGGAGTACTGAAAACCTTCTTTATCATTACATCGGGAACAATATTAACATTCCTGCAAATCATTACTGCCCTGCATTTACTTTTAAAAATCATGCCAGACGTTAGCGATTTGGTTTTTTATTACGAGTGTTTTTTACTGCTGTTTTTTTGCGGCTTGCCCATGTACTTATGTTTACGAATGATTTGATTACACGCCCTGTCATTATGAAAAGTACCTAAGCGTTGGCTACACATAGCCTCCATAAAACCTCCACTCGCGGATGACATCATGAAGATATACTCAGCGCATACCAGCCGATACTTACCTGAACGAACGTCATTAACCAGCGGCAGAATGCTCTCGCCGCTTCGATGCAAAATATATATACAAGATGATCTATAAAGACAAAACAAACGCGCCTGCGGCCTCTGGAGTTGCGCCTTCACTGAAGAGGCTCGCCTTCCGCCACAAAAAAAAGTTGTGTATTACTTTCCTGCTCGTTATTGCTGAAAACGTTGCTTTCCTGCTGTATCCCGTTCTGGCGGGCGTGGCGATAAATGCGATACTGGCGGGTCAAACCTCCCGTGCGGCCATTTATGGCCTGATGGTGCTGTTCATGTGGTGCATCGGCGCCGCCCGACGCAGCGTCGATACGCGAACCTTTGCACGTATCTACGCAAGCCTTGCGGTGACGGTTGTTATCGCTCAACGGAAATACTCGCTTAGTCACTCGACTATCGCCGCGAGAGTCACGCTATCGCGAGAATTTTTGGATTTCTTCGAGCTGCATTTGCCCGTATTTATCACCTCGATTGTTTCGCTTTTCGGCGCGGCAGCGATGCTGTTATGGATTGATTTTTGGGCAGGTGCGATCTGTTTCATCATCGTGGCAATACTGATGGCCTTCGTTCCGGGCTATGCCTTTAAAAACGAGACGTTATACCGTCGGCTTAATAATCGCCTTGAAAAGGAGGTGGATTACGTTAGCAGGGCATCGTTTGGATCCCTGAGCAGACATTATGACACGCTTGCCCGCCTGCGCATGGTCTTGTCCGACAGAGAGGCGTGGGGATATTTTTCCATCGGCATTCTGGTATTTATCCTCTTTTCGGTGACGATTATCAGAATGAGTCTGCAGTCCGGGATCAGCGCTGGTTATATTTATTCCGTAATGACTTATATGTGGATGTTTGCTACAAGCCTGGATGATGCGCCCCATCTCCTCGAGAAATTCTCCCAGCTCAGGGATATCGGTAAGCGGGTTTCTACGGACGATGAAATACCCTTATCAAAATAAACAACTTGACGATAAACTCTTATACGCTGACTGGATAAACCTGTAATGTCACATTTTTTTATTGAACGGCCCATTTTTGCATGGGTTGTCGCGCTGTTTATTGTTCTTACAGGAATATTGTCTATTCCTCGCATTCCCGTTGCGCAATATCCTGCCGTTGCGCCGCCGGGCATTATTATTTCGGTCAGTTATCCTGGCGTTAGCCCGGATGTGATGAACACGTCCGTAGTATCGTTGATTGAGCGTGAAATTTCTGGCGTTGACGATTTGCTCTATTTCGAGTCCTCCACTGACAACACGGGGATGGCAACGATTACGGTAACGTTTAAGCCAGGGACCGATATTAAAATTGCTCAAATGGATCTGCAAAACCAAATTAAGATTGTGGAGCCGCGCCTGCCGCAACCGGTGAGGCAAAATGGCATAAGCGTTGAGGCAGCCAACTCCGGTTTTTTAATGATGGTAGGACTGAAATCAAAAAAAGGAGAATATCAGGAAGCCGACCTGAGCGATTATTTTGCCAGAAACGTCACGGATGAACTCCGACGCGTACCCGGTGTAGGTAAAGTCCAGCTTTTTGGAGGGGAAAAGGCGCTCCGCATATGGCTGGATCCGATGAAATTACACGCGTATGCGCTGTCGGTCACCGACGTATTAAACGCTATCAGCCATCAAAACGTGATTGTTTCTCCGGGCAGAACGGGAGATGAACCTGCAACCAGCGGACAGGGGGTGAGTTATCCTATAACGGTAAAAGGGCAACTCTCTTCGGTAGAGTCGTTTCGTAACATCACGATCAAATCAGAGACCTCCGGTGCTCGCCTGAGGCTGGCAGACGTTGCCCGCGTGGAGATCGGATTGCAAAGCTATGCATTTGGGATACGTGAAAATGGCGTGCCAGCAACGTCTGCCGCTATTCAGCTTTCTCCCGGCGCAAATGCGATGAGTACGGCCGCCAGCATCCGCGCGCGGCTGGCGGAGCTATCCGATGTGCTTCCAGAGGGCATGGCGTTTACCGTACCTTTCGATACGTCT
Organism: Enterobacter cloacae complex sp. 2022EL-00788; assembly: GCF_026627565.1. Classification (NCBI taxonomy): domain Bacteria; kingdom Pseudomonadati; phylum Pseudomonadota; class Gammaproteobacteria; order Enterobacterales; family Enterobacteriaceae; genus Enterobacter; species Enterobacter cloacae complex sp. 2022EL-00788. The sequence goes on from NZ_JAPNMC010000001.1 coordinate 361,025, forward strand.
CCGTTTGTTAAGCTTTCTATCCTGAAAGTGGTTGAGACATTTATCGAAGCGATGGTGCTGGTGTTTTTTGTGATGCTGCTTTTTCTGCACAAGATTCGCTGCACGCTTATTCCCGCGATTGTGGCGCCGGTGGCCCTGCTCGGGACCTTTACCGTTATGCTATTCAGTGGTTATTCCATCAATATTTTGACCATGTTTGGTATGGTGCTGGCCATTGGAATTATCGTTGACGATGCAATTGTTGTGGTCGAAAACGTTGAGCGCCTGATGGAAGAAAAAAATATGTCCCCTCAGGAAGCGACGCGAGAAGCGATGAGTGAAATTACTCCGGCCATTATCGGCATTACGCTGGTGCTTACCGCGGTATTTATACCTATGGCTTTCGCCAGCGGATCCGTTGGTATCATTTATCGACAGTTTTGTATTTCGATGGCGATCTCTATTTTACTTTCAGCATTCCTGGCGCTGACGTTAACCCCTGCGCTTTGTGCGACCCTGCTCAAGCCTCATAGCAATCATCACGGTATAAGCAGAGCATTTTCAGTATGGTTCAACGCGCGCTTTCACAGGCTAACCGCATTTTACCTTTCCGGTCTGGGATTTGTGCTCAAGCGTACCGGCCGCATGATGTTGATTTACGCAGCGTTATGTTTAGCACTGTATGCGGGCCTGTCTTCCTTGCCTTCTTCATTTTTGCCAGACGAAGACCAGGGGTATTTTATGTCATCAATCCAGCTCCCCTCTGATGCCACCATGCAGCGAACGCTAAAGGTCGTTGATAAATTTGAAGAGGAAATCGCTCAGCGTCAGGCGATACAGAGTAACATTATGATCCTCGGATTTGGTTTTTCTGGCTCGGGTCAGAACTCGGCCATGGCATTCACCACGCTTAAAGACTGGAAGAAACGCCAGGGGGCCACGGCGCAGAGCGAAGCTGACTCCATTCAGACAAGAATGGCAAACGTGCCTGACGCGGTAACCATGAGCCTGCTGCCTCCGGCAATTTCGGATATGGGTACCTCATCCGGCTTCACCTATTATTTACAGGACAGGGGCGGTAAAGGTTATCCGGCGCTGAAAGCTGCGGCAGACGAACTTGTTATGCAGGCGAATCAGCATGAACAGCTGGCCGATGTTTATATCGATGGGCTTAGTGAGGGAACCAGCCTCGCGCTTAATATCGACAGGGAGAAGGCAGAAGCCATGGGCGTGTCGTTTGATGAAATCAATCAAACTATTTCCGTGGCGACAGGCTCGAATTATGTCAACGATTTTACCAACAACGGCAGGGTTCAGCAGGTTATCGTTCAGGCGGATGCCCCCTACCGGATGCAGCCAGAACAATTACTGGCCCTGTCTGTCAGGAATCGTCTCGGGAAAATGGTTCCCTTATCGACTTTTGTGACGCTTTCCTGGAATGTCGCTCCACAGCAGCTGAACCGCTATCAGGGATTTCCTGCCCTGCGCATAACCGGAAGTGCGGCTCAGGGAAAATCGACGGGTACCGCAATGGACGCGATGGACAGCCTGGCGCGGCGCTTACCTGCGGGCTTTGCAGGTGAATGGGCAGGCAGCTCCTTACAGGAAAAGGAGTCCGCTGCCCAGTTCCCGGCGCTGATTGCCCTGTCGATACTGGTGGTATTTATGGTGCTGGCGGCACTTTACGAAAGCTGGTCTGTTCCGTTCGCGGTAATGCTTGCTGTTCCGCCAGGGCTGGTCGGCGCCGTACTGGCCGTTTCCATTGCGAATAGCGCCAACGATGTCTTCTTTAAGGTCGGCCTGATAACCCTGATCGGACTCTCCGCCAAGAATGCGATTCTTATCATTGAATTTGCCAGGCAGCTGGTGAACGAAGGGCATAACCTGGTTGATGCGACAATGACCGCAGCGAAGCAACGCTTGCGGCCAATACTGATGACCTCTCTGGCGTTTACCTTAGGCGTGGTTCCGCTGATGCTTGCCAGAGGCCCCAGCGACAGCACCCAGCATGCTATCGGAACGGGCGTTTTCGGCGGAATGCTCAGCGGCACGCTACTGGCCATTTTCTTCGTCCCGGTATTCTTCGTCGTGATTACGCGGTTGACTGAAGTGCGAAAAGGCAGGTTGATAAAACGCCAGGACGTCTGAGATCGTCCACTCTCCCGGCCAGTCCAGAGCTTTTTATCTCCGGGCTGGCTTATGGCATCTCAGGCTCTGAATAGCACGCTACGTCATCACACATTTCCTGCAGCTCATTGATCAGTCTTGCCACATGGAAACCATCGCACACGGAGTGATGAACCTGAACGGCGAAAGGCAGCAAGACTTTCCCGTCCTGCGCGTAATATTTCCCGAACGTGAACATGGGCGCAAAAAAGTTCTGCATGTTAGCGACGTTGACATTAAAAGTAGTGAAACTCACCCAGGGAATATTCGATATGAAGAAAACATTTTCCCGGGACTCTTCCTTAGGCCAGTAGGCAAGGTTATCACCATAGCGAGAAACGTCTTCTGCATAAACGTTCTGAAAGTGACTAATATTCCCGTCAAAGTGGCTCCATAATGATGAAAACGTCTCCGTCTCTTTATGGAAAAGGGTGTACCCTGGATGCACCTCGTTCCATATTATAAGCTCATCATCCTTCATGGCCATGCGGAATTCCGGATGCCGGTTTACGGCTTTTGAAATAAGGGCAATAATCGCAGGATAAAATTTCCAGCCAGCCTGTTTGATATGTTTTAGCAGCGCGGTAATGTCCAGCTGAACCGTTTGGTTAAACGTGGATTGAGCAAAGCCCTGAAATACCGCAAAGTGTTCCTTTCTTGCCCAACGGGATAGATCAACAGTCGTATATTCTGCCGTTATTTTTGTCATTTCTTAGCCTTAGTTGAGCAGCGCAATATAAAATAGTAGCGTATCACAACCATAGTGGCTGTATAGGCCGTAGCGTAGATGGCCCTTAAATTTTCAGCGTATCAATCACGGCTCTCAGCGCCGGCGACACGTTACGGTGCGGATAATAGAGATATAGCCCGTCCATCCGCAGGCTGTAGCGCTGCAAAACGCGTATCAGCGTGCCGCGCTCCAGATCGTCAGCCACCTGCTCAACCGGAACGTAGGCCAGCCCAAGCCCCAGGCGCGCCGCTTCGGCCTCCATATAGCTGTCCGAAAAGGCCCACTGGCCCTCGGGGCGATGCGTAAAACGCTTTTCGTCCTGCACCAGTTCCCACTGATAGTGGCTACCGTCGGCAAACTGATAGGCAATGCACGGATGGGCAACTAAATCTGCGGGCGTCTGCGGAAAACCGTAGCGACGAAAATGTTCCGGGGCGGCCACCACGGCCATTTCCATATCGGGCGTGATGCGTACGGCAATCATTCCCTGCCCCACCTCCGGCCCCAGCCGGACGCCCGCATCAAACCGTTCGGCGATAATGTCCACGAAGCGGCTTTCATTCATCAGCTCCAGCCGAATATCCGGGTAGCGCTGTTTGAATACGGCAAGCTTTGGCAGCAGGCATTTTTCGATGGCGTGCTGGCTGGCATTGATGCGCACGGTTCCGGCAGGCGTCTGGCGGTAATGTGCCAGTCGGGTAAGGCCGGAATCGAGCGAGTCAAAGGCCGCGCCCGCGGTCTCATAAAGCTGTTCCCCGGCGTGGGTCAGCGACAGTTTACGCGTGGTCCGCATCAGAAGCTGAACGCCCAGCCGCTCTTCCAGCTCCCGGACCGAGCGGCTGATCCCGGATTGTGCAAGCCCGAGCCGCTGTGCGGCTGCCGTAAAGCTTCCCTCGCGCACCACCTGAATAAACAGGTACAGCTCGTTGTAGTTTTCCCGCTTCGCCATCGCCCCTCCATTTATAACAATATGATATTAATTTTAGCAGCTTTCGGCCTCTAATCATCACTATTACTGCTAACTATAATGACCCCCATCACAACAACACGCGGTACCTCTTATGAAAACATTCACCCAAAAACTATCCGTAGCGATGCTGCTATGCGCATCATTAAGTGGAGTGACGACAATGAGTTATGCAGAAACAACGAATCCAAACGCGCCCGTTTCGATGGTGACCACCTGGGATAAAACGTTCGCCGAGAGCGATAAGGTTGACCATCGCAAGGTGACGTTCCAGAACCGGTACGGGATCGTCCTGGTTGGGGATCTCTACATTCCTAAAAACCGCGGCGACCACAATCTGGCAGCGATTGCCGTCAGCGGGCCTTTTGGCGCGGTCAAAGAACAATCCAGCGGACTGTACGCCCAGACCCTTGCTGAACAGGGTTTCGTTACCCTGGCGTTCGACCCGTCTTATACCGGTGAAAGTGGCGGCCAGCCGCGCAACGTAGCCTCTCCTGATATCAACACCGAAGACTTTAGCGCCGCGGTGGATTTCCTGGGATTACAGAAAGAAGTTGACCGTAACCGTATTGGCATTCTCGGCATCTGCGGCTGGGGCGGTATGGCGCTGAACGCGGCATCCATGGATACCCGCGTGAAGGCGGTTGCCACCAGCGTCATGTATGACATGAGCCGCGCGATGGGTCACGGCGTGGGCGACGGGAAAGATCGTTACACGACGGCCGATCGCCGGGCCGTATTGCAGTATCTGAACGCACAGCGCTGGAAAGATGCCGAAAGCGGCACCTTCGCCCACGGCGGCCATGACATTTATGTTGATGAAAACGGTAAGGTGACGGCGGCCGAACGGATCCTGCCGGAAGCGTTACCCGCCGATCCGCATCCGGTTCTGAAAGAATTTTATGACTACTACCGAATGCCGCGCGGCTTCCACGCCCGTTCCGTTAACTCCACCGGCGCGTGGACCGCGACCATGCCGTTATCCTTTATGAATATGCCGCTGCTGAGCTATGCCGGGGAGATCGCCATTCCTACGCTGATTGTGACCGGTGAAAACGCGCACTCTCGCTATTTTGCGGAAGACGCGTTTAAGGCCGTCGGCAGTAAACAGAAAGAGCTGGTGATTGTCCCGGGCGCAAACCACGTCGATCTCTACGACAACGCCGCGGGGAAAATCCCGTTCGCGCAGTTTGCGCAGTTCTTCAAAACCAGCCTGAAATAATACGCACAGCCCCCGAGTCTCAAGGGGGCTTCTCTTCTCTCCGCTGTGAATTACGACTATGTCTACGCTGAACCCCATCACATCACGTAATACTGAACCTGCGCGCTGGGGAGGTATTTTTGCCATGACCCTGTGCGTATTCGTTCTGATTGCCTCGGAATTTATGCCCGTCAGCCTGCTCATGCCCCTTGCCCGGGATTTAGGCGTGACGGAGGGGCTGGCAGGCCAGGGTATCGCCATTTCCGGTGCGCTGGCGGTCCTGACCAGCCTTTTTCTTTCCCAACTTGCCGGGAATATGAACCGTAAATATCTTCTGCTGGGCATGACCATGCTGATGGCGCTATCGGGGATCGTCATCGCCTTCGCCCCGAACTATCTGGTCTATATGACGGGCCGGGCGCTGATCGGCATTGCCATCGGCGGGTTCTGGTCGATGTCTGCCGCAACGGCCATCCGCCTGGTGCCACAGCATCAGGTCTCCCGAGCGCTGGCGATTTTCAACGGCGGCAACGCGCTGGCGACGGTTGTCGCCGCGCCGCTGGGCAGCTATCTTGGATCGACCATCGGCTGGCGAGGCGCGTTTCTCTGCCTGGTTCCCGTGGCGATAGCGGCGTTCGTCTGGCAATGGTTTAGCCTGCCCGCTATGAACGCAAACCAGGGCCAGGGGTCACACAAAAGCGTATTTCGCCTGATTCGCCAGCCCGCGGTTTCCGTTGGTCTGATGGCGTGTGGTCTGTTCTTTATGGGCCAGTTTGCGTTATTTACCTATGTTCGTCCCTTCCTCGAAACCGTCACGCAGGTGAGCGCCTCCGGCCTGTCGCTGATCCTGCTGGGTATCGGAATAGCGGGTTTTGTCGGCACGACGATCGTGGCCCTGGTACTGAATGCCGCCTTTTACCGGACATTAATGGCCATACCTTTGCTGATGGCGATAATTGCCGGCGTGCTGATCCTGGCCGGGCATAGCCTGTGGATCGTTGCCCTGCTGTTTGGGTTCTGGGGAATGCTGGCAACGGCGGCGCCCACGGGCTGGTGGACGTGGCTCGCCCGGACGCTCCCGGAAGATGCCGAGGCGGGCGGCGGGCTGATGGTCGCGGTGATCCAGCTCTCCATCGCTCTCGGCTCGACGGCAGGTGGCCTGATGTTTGACTCCCTTGGATGGCAGAGCACCTTCGGGCTGAGCGGCATATTACTGCTGAGCGCGGTGGGGCTGACCTTTAAGGCGTCGCGCTACGCAAGATAAGGCATTATATTAACAGGGTTATTTTATTTAATTACAAAACCACGAACACCTCCCGATGAAATAATAATTAAGCAATATCCTGGTCAGCCAGCGATATCGCTTTGTTAGCTTGAAGAATCAGGCAAAGCTCAAACGGGAGGTATTCTTTGCTGATTAAATTAAAGAAAGAACGAACGCATCAGGAGGATCGCCGTCTTGCTCTGTGGCTGGCGACCTCCGCGGGTCTGCTGAATGCCATTGCGCTGGGCGCGTTTGGCTTTTTTCCCTCCCACATGACGGGTAACACCTCGCAGCTATCCAGCGAAGTCTCCTCCACCGATCTTAACGATATCCTTTTCTTCGGCGCCATTATTCTGTCGTTTGTGACGGGCGCCATTGTCGCCAGAATAATTGTTATCTGGGGCATTATCCATAACGTCAGGCTGGTATTTAGCCAGGTTCTGCTGGTAGAAGGTTTTTTACTGGCCGGGGTTTCTCTCTACGAACTCTATTTCCACTCCTTCGCCACAAATCAGGAAATTATTCTTTTCCTGTGTGGACTGATGGGGATCCATAATTCCACCTCCACGCAGCTTTCGGGCGGGCGGGTGAGATCAACCCATATTACCGGCACGCTAACCGATGCGGGCATTTCGCTGGCCTCCGTCATGGTCGCCATGCTGCGCCGGGATTACTCAAAAGACACGGCGGCGCAGAAAAGCCAGCTAAAAACCCATTTAACCACCCTGTTCTCGTTTATCACCGGCGGTATTGCGGGGCTGATCCTCTTTCGCTGGTTTGGATTCAACGCGATGCTGGCGCTGGGGCTGATGCTGGTACTCGTGGCTGGCTTCTCGATTGTTCGCATCTCATGGCGTGTTCGAAAGGTTCGTGCCGCCCTGAGCCGATAGCCCGCCGCTATGCCTTAGGTGACGTTGTCACTTAAGGCGCTTCTCTTTAAGACTATTCTGCCTTCCCGCTGACAGCCCTTATCGCATAAGGCTTAGTCCAGGTTGTCACTAATTTCATAGGGTTACTGTTTTACCCCCTTCGCTGGAACCCGTCCCATTCGCTTGCTATAGGTGAAGTACCCCTGCCGAAACATGGCATAACAACAGGCAACCGGTGGTTGCTATAACGCATGCGCACAGGGAGACACACCGCAATGCACCCATTACTCAAACGATCGCTGCTTTTTATCGGCGCCATTATCGTGGTTCTCGCCCTCCTCGTCTGGGGAATTGGGCCTGAGACGATTAAGGCGCGCCAGGTTGACCTGCTCTATCTCGGACGGCAGCACCTGATTCTGGTCTTCTCATCGATGTTCTTTGCCCTGCTGGTCGGTATTCCAAGCGGTATTCTGCTGAGCCGCCCGGCCGCGCGAGGTATCGCTGAATACGTGATGCAAATCTTCAACGTGGGCAATACCCTTCCTCCGCTGGCGGTGCTGGCGCTGGCGATGGTGGTGATTGGCATTGGCGATAAGCCAGCCATTATCGCCCTGTTCCTCGCCTCGCTGCTGCCGATTGTGCGTAATACCTATGCCGGGCTGTGCTCCGTTCCCTCATCGTTGCTGGAAGCGGCGAACGGCATTGGCATGACCAAATGGCAGCGCCTGCGCCAGGTTGAGATCCCCAACGCCTGGCCGGTGATGCTCTCCGGGATCCGCATAGCCACCGCGATTAACGTCGGCACCGCACCGCTGGCGTTCCTGATTGGTGCCAGCAGCTACGGCGAGCTGATATTCCCCGGCATTTATCTGAATGACTTCCCGACGCTGATCCTGGGCGCGGCGGCTACCGCCCTGTTCGCCCTGATCCTGGATACCCTGCTGGCCGCGCTGGGCCGCGTGATGAGCCCACATCTCGCTCAATAACAATAACAAGGAGCTTCTATGAGACCGTTTTCCCGCCTGGCGGCGCTGTGTGCCGCCGCGCTCTTCTCCAGCCACGCGCTGGCGGCCCCGCTAATCCTGGCGACCAAGAGCTTTACCGAGCAGCACATCCTGTCGGCCATGACCGTGCAGTACCTGCAAAAGAAAGGCTTTCAGGTGCAGCCGCAAACCAATATTGCAACGGTAATTTCCCGTAACGCGATGATCAACAAGCAGATCGATATGACGTGGGAGTATACCGGTACGTCGCTAATCATCTTTAACCACATCAACAAGCGCATGTCGCCGCAGGAGTCTTACGAGACGGTGAAACGCCTGGACGCAAAGCACGGCCTGGTGTGGCTTAAACCTGCCGATATGAACAACACCTACGCCTTCGCCATGCAGCGCAAGCGCGCCGAGGCGGAACATATCAACACCATGTCTGAGATGGTGGCAAAGATTGAGCACGTCCGTAAAACCGACCCGGATAACAACTGGATGCTGGGTCTTGACCTGGAGTTTGCCGGACGCAGCGACGGGATGAAACCGCTGCAGGCGGCCTACGGCATGGAGCTCGACCGCCCGCAGATCCGCCAGATGGATCCTGGTCTGGTCTATAACGCGGTGCGCGACGGCTTTGTCGATGCGGGGCTGATTTACACCACCGACGGGCGGGTAAAAGGTTTCGATCTCAAAGTGCTGGAAGACGATAAAGGCTTCTTCCCGAGCTACGCCGTGACGCCGGTCGTGCGTAAAGACACGCTGGATGCCAACCCGGGGCTGGAAGAGGCGCTTAACACCCTCTCAGCCCAGCTTAACAACGACGTTATCACCGAGCTGAACAAGAAGGTGGATATCGACCATCAGTCACCGCAGCAGGTCGCCCGTGATTTCCTGCGTAGCAAACGACTGCTGTAGGAGGCGCTATGGAGACCATTCACTACATTTTCGACAACTGGGACTATCTGCTCACCCTGACGCTTCAGCATCTGTGGCTGGTGGCCCTGGCCGTGGGGCTGGCGATAATTATTGGCGTTCCGCTGGGCATTTTGATCGTTCGCCACAAATGGCTGGCTACGCCGGTGCTGGGGATTGCCACCATCGTGCTCACCATCCCGTCTATCGCGCTTTTCGGCCTGATGATCCCGCTCTTTTCGCTGATCGGTCAGGGCATTGGCGCCCTGCCCGCCATTACGGCGGTGTTCCTCTACTCGCTGCTGCCGATAGTGCGTAATACCCATACCGCGCTCGACAGCCTGCCCCCCGGGCTGCGCGAAGCGGGACGCGGTATCGGCATGACCTTCTGGCAGCGCCTGCGCTGGGTGGAAATCCCGATGGCGCTGCCGGTGATCTTTGGCGGGATCCGCACCGCCGTGGTGATGAACATCGGCGTTATGGCGATTGCCGCCGTGATCGGCGCGGGCGGGCTCGGCCTGCTGCTGCTTAACGGCATTGGCGGAAGCGATATTCGCATGTTGATTGCGGGCGCGCTGATGATCTGTCTTTTAGCGATTGTGCTCGACTGGCTGCTGCACCGTTTGCAGGTAGTACTGACTCCGAAGGGGATTCGATAATGATAAAACTGGAAAACCTCACCAAACAATTTTCACAGAAGCACGGCCAGACCGTTAAGGCCGTCGACAACGTTAACCTGAACGTGCCCGAAGGGGAAATGTGCGTGCTGCTCGGCCCGTCCGGCTGCGGGAAAACCACTACCCTGAAGATGATTAACCGGCTTATCGCCCCAAGCAGCGGTAAAATCCTGATTAACGGCGAAGACACCAGCGGAATGGACACCGTTACCCTGCGCCGCAACATTGGCTACGTGATCCAGCAGATTGGCCTGTTCCCGAACATGACCATCGAAGAGAACATCACCGTTGTGCCGCGCATGCTGGGCTGGGACAAAGCCCGCTGTAAAGCCCGTGCCGAAGAGCTGATGGATATGGTGGCGATGGATCCGCACAAGTTCCTGAACCGCTATCCGCGCGAGATGTCCGGCGGCCAGCAGCAGCGTATCGGCGTGATCCGCGCGCTGGCGGCGGATCCGCCGGTACTGCTGATGGATGAGCCATTCGGCGCGGTGGACCCGATCAACCGTGAGGTGATCCAGAACCAGTTCCTGGAAATGCAGCGCAAGCTGAAAAAGACCGTCATGCTGGTGAGCCACGATATTGACGAAGCGCTCAAGCTAGGCGATCGCATCGCCGTTTTCCGCCAGGGGCGTATCGTCCAGTGCGCCAGCCCGGACGAGCTGCTGGCGAAGCCGGCCAATGAGTTTGTCGGCTCTTTCGTGGGCCAGGATCGCACGCTGAAACGCCTGCTGCTGGTTTCCGCGGGTGACGTGACCGATCGGCAGCCTACCCTCACGGTGCGCGAATCAACGCCGCTGCCGGAGGCCTTTGCCATCATGGACGATAACGATATTCGCGCCATTACCGTGGTTGACGAACAGGGCAAGCCGCTGGGCTTTGTGAAGCGCCGCGAAGCGCGTAATGCCGACGGCGCCTGCGTCGACATCCTCCATCCGTTCCGCATGACCGGTAAGGCCGAAGACAACCTGCGCGTGGTGCTTTCTCGCCTGTATGAGAGCAACACCAGCTGGATGCCGATCGTGGACGAAGACGGACGCTACAACGGCGAAATTTCTCAGGATTATATTGCGGAGTATTTGAGTTCAGGGCGCACGCGCCGGGCGTTAAATATTCATAGCGACAGTTAAACACCCACGCCGGGCTATGCCCGGCCTCTTTTTCGCACGCATACCTTTTGCTAACCCCTCGTTTTCCTATCACAATATCCTATCGTCTCCGTTTAATTCTGCCCCATGCAACGACTTCACGCTTACCCCGACATTCGCGCCATGTTCCGCCGGCTCCTGATCGCCACCGTGACCGGCGTGCTGGCGGCGCTGGCCGTAGCGGCATTTCGCCACAGCATGTATCTGCTGGAGTGGCTGTTTCTCAGCAACGTAAGCGGTAGCCTGGTAAACGCCGCCGCCGCGTTATCTCCCTGGCGTCGGGCGCTGACGCCCGCGTTGGGCGGCCTGGCCGCAGGCATCCTGCTGTGGGGATGGCAGCGGCTTACGGCGCAACGCCCGCATGCGCCAACGGATTATATGGAAGCGCTGGAAACGGGTGACGGCCAGTTTGATTACGGCGCCAGCCTGGTGAAATCCCTCGCGTCGCTGCTGGTGGTCTCCAGCGGGAGCGCCATCGGCCGTGAGGGCGCCATGATCCTGCTCGCGGCGCTCGCCGCCTCCTTTTTTGCACAGCGTTTTACGCCGAAATCTGAATGGAAACTGTGGATAGCCTGCGGTGCCGCCGCCGGGATGGCCAGCGCCTATCACGCGCCGCTGGCCGGGAGCCTGTTTATCGCTGAGATCCTGTTCGGCACCCTCATGCTGGCCTCGCTCGGCCCGGTAGTGATTGCCGCCGTGGTGGCGCTGCTCACCACGCGTCTGTTAAGCCCCGGCGCAAACACGCTTTATACGGTGCACCTGAGCGAAGCCTTAACGGCCGCAGATTATGCGCTGATGGTTGGCGTCGGCTTGCTGGCAGGGGTTTGCGGCCCGCTGCTGATGTGGCTGATGGGTTTTAGCCATACGCTGTTTCTGCGTCTGAAGCTTTCGCCGCCGTGGCAGCTGGCGCTGGGTGGGCTGATCGTCGGGCTGCTGTCGCTGCTAACGCCGAAGGTTTGGGGAAATGGCTACAGCGTGGTTCAGGCATTTTTGCAGTCGCCACCGCTGTTGTCGGTGATTGCGGGCGTCTTTATCTGCAAGCTGCTGGCGGTGCTGGCGAGCAGCGGCTCCGGTGCGCCCGGTGGGGTATTCACGCCAACGCTGTTTGTCGGTATGGCGACCGGCATGCTGTTTGCGCAGCTATTTGCCCTGTGGTTTCCTGGCGCTGAGACGGCGATTTTGCTCGGGCTGGCGGGGATGGCGACGTTGCTCGCCGCCACCACGCACGCGCCGATCATGTCGGCCCTGATGGTATGTGAAATGACCGGGCAGTATGTCTTACTCCCCGGCTTGCTGGTTGCCTGCGTGGTGGCGTCCGTACTGTCGAGGACGTTACGCCACGACTCGATCTACGGGCAGCATACCGCCGAAAGCAGAGAGATCGACGTAGTGCGCTAGGTCGCGCTGTTCGGCGCGGGGCAGATAAGGCAGTTCACCCACCAGCGGACCAGGCAGTTTTTTGCTCAGCACGTCGATGATTTCAGCGTAGTGCGCAAGGCCGGGGTTAATCCGGTTCGCCACCCATCCAATCAGCGGCAGGCCGTCATTCGCAATAGCCTGCGCCGTCAGCAAGGCGTGGTTGATGCACCCTTCCTGAATACCCACCACCATCACCACCGGCAGTTGCTCCTGCACCACCCACTCGGATAGCGGACGCAAATCGTTCATCAGGCTGCGCCAGCCGCCGGTACCTTCAACGACAACGTGGTCAACCTGTTCACTCAGGTTTGCCAGGCCATCAGAAAGCAGGCTGTAGTTAATTAGCCCGCTGTGGGCGACGCTGCTCTCCTCCTCGCTCAGGGCGATAGGATTAACGGCGTCATAGGGCAGCTCCAGAGACGAGACGCTTTGCAGAACCAGGGCGTCTTTATTACGCAGCCCTTCTGGCGTCTCTTTACTGCCTTTTGCAACCGGCTTGTATCCTGCAACGCGTTCACCCCTTGCCGCCAGGGCCTGCAACAACGCGCGGGATACCACTGTCTTCCCGACAGAAGTATCAGTACCAGTAATAAAGAAACGCTTAAGCATGACTCATTCCACCTCTTGGGTATGCTTCAAAAATATAAACCAGGTAAATAATTCAGTGGGGGAAAGTCTACGGGATGCGTGCGCTACCCGGCTTGAGATAGCGCAATTTTTCGTACATCAGTGGAAAAGAGTTAGCCCTGCAGTAAACGAATCAGCAGCGAGCCGTTGTACATCGCATCTTTAACCAGCGCGGCGCCCGCCATCGTTCCCTGGTTGGAGAACTGGGTGCTTTCGACCACGATATTTTTGCTGTAAGCGGGAAGTGCCTGCTGGCTGATACAGGCGGAGATCGCCGGAAAGAGGATCTCCGCCGCCTGGCTGAGCGGCGAGCCAATCAGGATTTTTTGCGGATTGAACAGGTTCACCATTATGGCCAGAATGCGCCCGACGTTATTGCCCACGCCAGTAATGATGTCCTTCGCCAGCAGATCGCCCTGCCTTGCCGCCGCGCACAGCGCATCTACGCTCAGCGGCTGCCCATGCAGCGTGGAGCTCATCGACTGGCTGAGTCGCACCTGCGCCAGCTCCAGCACGCTTTCGACGCTGGCGATCGTCTCAAGGCAGCCGTGGTTACCGCAGTAGCAGCGTTTACCGTACGGATCGACCTGCGTATGGCCGATCTCCACCAGACTGCTGCTGCCGGCGTGTAAAAGTCGTCCGTCGGTGATCACCCCCGCCCCGACGTTGTGGTCAATCACAACCTGAATCACGTCTCGTGCGCCGCGGGAAGCCCCAAACAGCGCCTCGGCCATCGTCCAGGCGCTGATATCATGCTGTATGTAGACCGGCACGCCGGTATGGCTTTCCAGCACTTCTCCCAGCGGCATCTCTTTGACGTTTTCATAAAACGGCATGCGGTGCACAATGCCATTTTCGGTATCAATAATTCCCGGCAGGGTAATTGCAATTGCCGTTAGGCGTTCGAGGCGCTGCTGATGGCGAATAAAGAACTGGTCGATATGGATCAGAATGGCGTCAAGAAGAGGTTGTTCTGCGTCGAGCGGGAGTTCCAGCCGGTCTTCTACCACCAGCTTGCTGCTCAAATCTCGCAGCGCGAGAAAGATTTCCCCGCGGCTAATGCGCAGCGACAGGTAGTGCCATGCCTCGGTTTCGACCACCAGCCCTACCGCCGGACGGCCGCGGCTGCCAGGCTCCTGAATTTCCGTCTCCTGAACCAGATGGGCTTCCAGCATTTCGCGGACAATCTTGGTGATACTGGCGGGTGCCAGCTGTGCCAGGCGCGAAAGATCGATACGCGAAACCGGACCGAGCTGATCAATCAGGCGATAAACGGCGCCCGCGTTGGTCTGCTTTATCTGATCGATATGCCCTGGCTGACTATCAGCAACCACCTCGTACTCCCTTATTTTCGAGCTTCGAAATAAACTGAGGGCTATGGTGAAGCACTTCAATGGCCGACGTCAAATTTTTACTTAGCCATGTGATTTACTGCACATTTTTGCCCACTTTTCCCTATAAATAGCGCCCGTGAGAGGCGGTAATTAGCGCTGCTTTGAAACGTTGTGCCGCGTGGCTTTGTTCATGATGTTTAGACCACACCAGCCACATCTCCGACACCGCATCCGGCTCGGCAATAGTTACCCAGCGCATTTCCGGCAGCTGCACCCGCTTGAACGAGGCCGGAAGAATCGAAACGCCAAGCCCTGCGGCAACGAGACCAATGATCGTCATTGCTTCTCCTACCTCCTGGGCGATGGTCGGAACAAGCCCATAGCGCCTCATCAGGCCGAGAATATCGTCGTACAGCCCGGTCCCCACCTGCGGGTCAAAAAAGACAAACGGCTCTTTCGCCAGTTCAGCCAGCGTGACGCTGTGCTTAGCGGCGAGAGGATGGTCGCGGGGGATCATCGCCATCAGCGGTTCCCGCAGGATCACCTGCCACGCCAGGGTATCAGGCAACCGCGTGTTGCGCATCAGCCCCAGGTCGAGCGAGCCTTCATTGAGCGGCGATATTTGTTCCCGGGTATTTATTTCGCGAGTCTGAATATGCACGTCGGGAAAGTTGCGACGAAACGATGACAGCGTTTGTGAAACGGCGCTGATAAAGGGAGCCGACGAGGTAAACCCGATGCGCAACTCCCCCGTTTCGCCAAGATAGAGCCGCTCCGCTCTGGCCGCGGCGTCATCCACCATGCTCAGGATTTGTCGGCTGTCGGCGAGAAACTGCTTCCCCGCCGCCGTCAGGCTCACGCTGCGGTTGGTTCGCGCCAGCAGGCGCGCCCCCACCTGCTGCTCCAGGATTTGGATCTGCTGGCTTAGCGGCGGCTGAGAGATGTTCAGCCTTGCCGCGGCGCGGCCAAAATGCAGTTCTTCGGCGACGGCAACAAAATAACGCAAATGGCGCAGTTCGATATTCATATTTATAAAGTATCATTTGAGATTATTAATATATTAGACAGAATATTTACATTTTCCTACCCTGATCCTGTGGTCATACCCGTCACCAGAAATCACGGGGATGTTTAAGCAAGGATTACGTGTGAGTCGTACAACAGCTGTTGATGTCGCGCCGGCAAGCGACATTGATGTCTTACCCGCAGCACCGCAGCCGGTTCAGTTTATTAAGCGTGGAACACCGCAGTTTATGCGCGTCACCCTGGCGCTCTTTTCCGCAGGTCTCGCCACCTTTGCCCTGCTCTACTGCGTACAGCCTATTCTGCCGGTCCTGTCGCATGAGTTTGGCGTGTCGCCGGCCAGCAGCAGTATTTCTCTCTCCATCTCAACCGGGATGCTGGCGATTGGTCTGCTGTTCACCGGGCCACTGTCGGACGCTATCGGCCGCAAGCAGGTCATGGTAACGGCGTTAATGCTGGCCTCCGTTTGTACCCTGCTGTCCACTATGATGACCAGCTGGCACGGCATTCTGATCGCGCGCGCGCTGATTGGCCTCTCCCTCAGCGGCGTGGCGGCGGTGGGGATGACCTACCTCAGCGAAGAGATCCACCCGAGTTTTGTGGCCTTTTCCATGGGGCTGTACATCAGCGGGAACTCTATCGGCGGGATGAGCGGACGCCTGCTGAGCGGCGTGTTTACGGATTTCTTTAGCTGGCGCATTGCCCTGGCGGTTATCGGCTGCTTCGCGCTCGCCTCGGCGCTGATGTTCTGGAAAATACTGCCGGAATCGCGCCATTTCCGCCCTGCCTCCCTGCGCCCGAAAACGCTGTTTATCAACTTCCGCCTGCACTGGCGCGATAAGGGATTGCCGCGTTTGTTCCTGACCGGTTTCCTGCTGATGGGCTCTTTCGTGACGCTGTTCAACTATATTGGCTATCGTCTGATGCTCTCTCCGTGGCATCTCAGCCAGGCGCTGGTGGGTTTGCTCTCCGTTGCGTATCTCACCGGAACCTGGAGTTCGCCAAAAGCCGGGGCCATGACGGCTCGCTACGGCCGCGGCCCGGTGATGCTGGCTTCTACTGCCGTGATGCTGTTCGGGCTGCTGATGACGCTTTTCTCCTCCCTTTGGCTGATTTTTGCCGGCATGCTGCTCTTCTCCGCCGGATTCTTTGCCGCGCACTCCGTTGCCAGCAGCTGGATTGGCCCGCGCGCGCGCCGCGCCAAAGGCCAGGCGTCGTCGCTGTATCTGTTTAGCTATTACCTCGGTTCCAGCATTGCCGGTACGCTCGGCGGCGTGTTCTGGCATCACTACGGCTGGAACGGCGTAGGCGGGTTTATTGCCCTGATGCTGTGCGCTGCGCTGCTGGTGGGCGCCAGCCTGCATAAACGTCTGCAATAGGTTAACGTTATCCCCGCATGAACGTAATTGTGCGGGGCTCATTTCTGACGTTAGTTATGCTTAATTAAAAATTAAGCATAATCAATTGCTTATTACTATTTCGTGTATTTATTATCCACACCGCTCTCTGTAAGCTCATCGACTCCGTTCTATGAAAAGAGGGGTTTTACATGGCTATTCCAGGCAACATGTGGTTGTACGATGACGGTGGCGCACTGATCAAAGGCGGTTGCGACGTGCAGCAGAGGGAGTACAGCATTGAATTTAAAGGTTTTCACCATAACCTTTCTACGCCGACCGATAATCTGACAGGTAAACCTACGGGTAAGCGCATCCACTCCCCGATGATGATTGTTAAGGAATTCGATTACTCCTCACCCTATCTCTATAAGGCAGTCGCCACTGGTCAGGCTCTGCAAAAAGCCGAACTCAAGTTCTACAAGATTAATGATGCAGGCCTGGAAGCGGAGTACTTCAATATTGTTCTGGAGGGGGTGCGGATTGTTTCGGTATCACCTGCCATGGCCGCGCCGGGCGACAACAATAACAACCACCTGGAAACGGTTGAATTGCGCTACGAGAAAATCACATGGAAGCATAACGATGGAAATATTATTTTCTCCGATGCATGGAATGAGCGGGCGTCAGCGTAACTGGGGTCGATATGGATACAATCGAAGAAGTTAACGGCACCTACTTTTACAGAGGCCATTCAAACGTCACTCCGGGCGAGTTACTTGAGATCATTTTTCTGGAGGAGTTCTGTATAGAGTTGGGGATAGATGCCGTTTCAGGTGCGGCTATTTTGGGCGGGCAACCGTGGTTAGGTACGCGAACGAAGCCAGGGAATGCCATTGAAGGAACAAGCGTCATTTCAAAGTATGCGCGAATGATTTTGAAGGATGTTAAAACCCCTTTCGGAATTCGAGTCAAAACACCGGTGGGTGTACGGATGAGAACAACAACAAGCCTTGCCGCTGTTATTGCCCGCTATTGTCCCTGGTTAGGTTGGGGGTCATTAGTTACCACCCTTTACAGAATTTCGACGCGCACTCAGGAGAAATATAACCTGATCGCACGACCTAAAGACCGTATACAGTGGACATCGTTCTAATGCTCACAGACGAAATTAGCTCTAAAGTCCTTGATATGTTCAACGATGAAATTTCACGCGAACTTGACGATAACTGGAACGAGATATTGCTTGAGCTCGATTCTGATTTATTCGGTTCACCAGGCGATGACCTTCACGACGCGTTAAACCGGTACGAGAAAGAATTTAACGTGGATTTATCTGGCGTGAACTGGTCTCGTTATTTTCCCTGGCAGAACACCCCATTATTAAAGCGCTGGTTTAAGCTAAAGCGGGAAGAGGTAGAAGCAACCCGCATTCCGTTAACCGTAAGCATGTTTGCTGAATCCGCAAAAGCAGGAAAATGGCTCTACGATTGAATTGACAGGGGCTTCACGCCCCTGACATCAAAAGTACACGGTTCCTCCCTAAATCGCGTTACACTCCCCTGAACACCTCCAACAGAACGAGAACAATAACTATGCAGAAAAACGTTTCTTATCAACAGCTCACCCGCACCTTCCAGCGCCTCTCACGCTTCTCTCACCTCACCTCCATCGCCAGCTGGGACATGTTCACCATGATGCCGCCAGGCGGCAGCGCCGCGCGGGGTGAAGCGCTGGCGGAGATGAGCGTCCTGCAACATCAGATCCTGACCGATAAAAAAGTGGGCGAATGGCTGGCCGCGGCGGCAGAAGAAGATCTGAACGACGTTGAGCAGGCCAACCTGCGTGAAATGACGCGTCACTACCAGCAGGCGACGCTGCTGCCGGAATCGCTGGTGGAGGCCAAATCGCTGGCAGGCAGCAGGTGCGAGCACGCCTGGCGCACCCAGCGTCCGGCCAACGACTGGCAGGGCTTTTCTGCCAACCTGAAGGAGGTGGTGAAACTCAGTCGTGAAGAAGCCCGCCTGCGTGCCGATGCCAAAGGCTGCACGCCTTACGACGCGCTGCTGGATATTTTTGAGCCGGACATGACCAGCGCCCGCCTGGACGTGCTGTTTGGCGACATGAAGTCGTGGCTGCCGGATCTGCTGGCAAAGGTGGTGGAAAAGCAGGCCCAGCATTCGTTCGTTCCGCCACAGGGCCCCTTCCCGACCGCAACCCAGCGCGAGCTGGGTCTGGAAGCGATGAAAATTCTTGGCTTCGATTTTAACGGCGGTCGTCTGGACGTCAGCGCCCATCCGTTCTGCGGCGGCGTGCCGGAGGACGTGCGAATCACCACGCGTTACGATGAAGATGAGCTGCTCAGCGCGCTTTTCGGGGTGATCCACGAAACGGGACATGCCCGCTACGAGCAAAACCTTCCCCGGGCATGGGCCGGTCAGCCCGTTGCGCTGGCGCGCTCTACGGCGATACACGAATCCCAGAGCCTGTTTTTCGAGATGCAGCTTGGCCGCAGCGACGCGTTCCTGAAGCATTTGCTTCCGGCGGTGCATGCCCGCTTCGGCAGCCAGGCGGCATTCAGCGAAGAGAACTTCATTGCCTGGAACCAGCGCGTGAAGCCGGGATACATTCGCGTTGACGCGGATGAAGTAAGCTATCCGGCGCATGTGGTGCTGCGCTACGAGATTGAACGCGCGCTGATCAACGGCGAAATTGAGGTCGATGATATCCCCGCCCTGTGGGATGAAAAAATGCAGGCCTGGCTTGGGCTGTCCACCAAAGACAACTACCGCAACGGCTGCATGCAGGATATCCACTGGACCGACGGCGGTTTCGGCTACTTCCCGTCCTATACGCTGGGGGCAATGTATGCGGCACAGCTGTTCCATGCCGCTAAAACCGCGCTGCCAGGGTTGCAGGACTCCATTGCCGGCGGCGATTTCACGGCGCTCTTTGAGTGGCTGCGTCAGAACATCTGGCAGCACGGCAGCCGCTTCAGCACCTCGCAGTTAATTACCCAGGCGACGGGCGAAGATCTGAACAGTCGATACTTCCGCGAACATCTGACTTCCCGCTACCTGTAATCGACCGCGCCGGGGTTAAACCCCGGCGTGTACATACGGTTACACGCCGATACCAATCACTCACGGAAACCCCGAATTTACAGGGATATAGTTATTTCAACGGCCCCGCAGTGGGGTTAAATGAAAAACCAAATTCGAGGGTATGAAAATGAAAAAAGTATTAGCTCTGGTTGTTGCCGCTGCTATGGGTCTGTCCTCTGCTGCATTCGCGGCGGAAACTACCGCCACCGCAGCGCCTGCGGCAGCCACCGCCGCTCCGGCCAAAGCGGTTCACCATAAAAAACACCACAAAGCAGCAAAACCTGCGGCAGAACAGAAGGCTCAGGCGGCGAAAAAGCACCACAAAAAGGCAACTAAACCTGCGGTAGAGCAGAAAGCCCAGGCCGCTAAAAAGCATCACAAGAAAGCGGCAAAACACGAAGCGGCTAAACCTGCTGCACAGCCGGCAGCGTAAGGTACAGGCTTAACCGTGCCCTTCTGGGCACGCTGGCAAACCGGCGCTGAACGGGAAACAGGTCAGCGCCGTTTTTTTATCCGGAGGGCGTATGTTGCGGCGCTATCGGTTTGAGTTCATTCTTATCCTGCTAATTTTATGCGCGCTCGTTGCCAGCCGTTTTTATCTTTCCTGAATGTAGCACGCTGATTTTACTCCCACTTTCCCGCTGTCCCGTCTATAGTATTTTCATAGGGTTCACTTTTAATAATCATAATTACCCCACCAGAGTGTGATATGCGTAAATCTGTTGTGCTGTTACTGGGAACGTTTAGCCTCTTTGCGGGCTTTTCACATGCGGATGATGGCGACGCCATTAGCGCTAAAGAGGTTAAGACGCTGTTTTTTGGTCATGACGACCGCACGCGTGTCACCGATCCTACCGACTCCCCCTGGGATGCCATCGGGCAGCTGGAAACCGCCAGCGGCAATTTATGTACAGCAACGCTCATTACGCCACACCTGGCGCTGACGGCGGGACACTGCCTGTTAATGCCGCCCGAGGGCAAGCCGGACAAGGCGATCGCCCTGCGCTTTGTGTCGCAAAAAGGGATATGGCGGTATGAAATTCACGGTATCGAGGGCCGGGTGGATGCGTCGCTCGGTAAACGGTTAAAAGCGGACGGTGACGGCTGGATTGTGCCGCCGGGCGCGGCATCCTGGGATTTCGGCCTCATTGCCTTACGCTATCCGCCGTCCGGGATCGCCCCGCTGCCGCTTTTTGATGGCGACAAAGCCGCACTTACCGACGCCCTGAAGGCCGCCGATCGAAAAGTGACGCAGGCAGGCTATCCTGTCGATCACCTCGATTCGCTGTACACCCATACGGACTGCGTGGTAACGGGCTGGGCGCAAAGCAGCGTGCTGTCGCATCAGTGCGATACGCTGCCGGGTGACAGCGGATCGCCGCTGATGCTAAAAACCGACAAGGGCTGGCAGCTGATTGGCGTTCAAAGCTCGGCGCCGGCAGCGAAAGATCGCTGGCGGGCCGATAACCGGGCGCTGTCAGTGACCGGATTCCGCGACAGGCTGGAGGCGCTGGCGCAGCAGTAGATTGCTCAGGCGAGCTTAATCATGATCATGCCTGCGAGCAGCAGTACCAGCCCTATCCAGCCTTTATTGTTTAAACGCTGGCCAAACATAATCCAGCCTGCTGCCAGGGTGGCGGCGATACCAAAGCCGCCCCACAGCGCATAGGCGACGGAAAGATCGATGCCTTTTACCGCCTGTGACAGGGCGCTGAACGCCCCCAGCACCGCGGCAATCGATAACAGGCCGTAGGCTTTACGACGGAAACCGTCAGAAAACTTCAGAAAGACGTTAGCCATTATTTCCAGAACGATCGCGAACCCCAGCCAGGCCGCGTGGATCCATTCAAACTGCTGCATGGGTCTGCTCCTTCTGCTGTTTAGCCGGCTTGCGGGTACCCGATTTAATCAGCACGATACCTGCTACAAGGGTCGTTAGACCGGCAATTTTCATCGTCGTCAGGGTTTCGTCAAATAACAGCACGCTGAACAGCGTAATCAGCAAAATACCGATACCTTCCCACAATGCGTAGGCCACGCCGAGCGCGATTTTTTTTACCGCGAAAGAGAGGAAAATATAGGAAAGCGTAATCATCACCAGCATCAAAATAAAACCGGTGCTGCCGTCACTGACGCTCGCCCATTTCATCGACAAGGTGCCGGTAATTTCAGCGACGATAGCCAGAGCTAATAAAATCCAGTAAAACATGTTTTTCTCCTGCTTGAGAATATAATCCATCGAGGCTCGCTGCGGGCAGCAAACCAAAAAAATAGGGAATTAAATCAGATAGCTAAGCGCATAGCGCCAGCTCAGGCAGAAGACGTGACTATAGCGCGGAACGCCAGTGTTGCTCACCGGAAAGAAGGCAGAGGGAGGTAGAAAACAGAGCAGAGTTGTTTGAAAAATACGTCCTGAACAAATTGTCCATAAAATTACAATTATCCGCGGTCTTGCTTCTCGTCTTTGCGGATGAAAATTGTCCTCAGTAGTTGAACACGCCTGATTTGTATCATAAGCCAGGAAATTACTCAAAGTCTTTTCACTTCTTTACCCACTCCGTTTGATTTTGGTTAGTTTATTGCAACCGCTTTACCCTCTATTATTAATAAAAACTTTTTGGGAACGTTCATGGCTAAACCCATTATTACCCTCAACGGGCTAAAGATCGTCATCATGCTGGGCATGCTGACGATCGTTTTAACCGGGGTCCGCTTCGCGGCCGATATCATCGTGCCCTTTATCCTGGCGCTGTTTATCGCGGTGATCCTCAACCCGCTGGTGCAGCGGATGGTGCGGCTGCGCATTCCTCGCGTGCTGGCGATAAGCCTGCTTATCAGCATAATTATCGTCGCGATGGTTTTGCTGGTGGCCTATCTGGGAACGTCCCTGAACGAGCTGGCGCGAACGTTGCCGAAGTATCGCTCCTCGCTGGCGATCCCGCTGCTGCAAATTGAGCCCTGGCTGCAGCGGGCAGGCATCGAAGTTTCGGTTGAGGAGCTGCTTAAGTACATCGATCCGAATGCCGCCATGACGATTGTGACCAGCCTGCTGGCGCAGCTGTCTAACGCGATGACCTCCATTTTCCTGCTGTTCCTGACGGTAGTATTTATGCTGCTGGAAGTCCCGCAGCTGCCCGCAAAGCTTCAGCACCTTATGGTTCGTCCGGTGGAGGGAATGGGCGCCATTCAGCGCGCGCTCGACAGCGTCTCACGCTATCTGGTGCTGAAAACGGCCATCAGCCTGGTGACGGGGATCGTGGTCTGGGGGATGCTCGTCGCGCTGGACGTGCGTTTTGCCTTCGTCTGGGGGCTGCTGGCCTTTGCGCTTAACTACATCCCCAACATCGGCTCCGTGCTGGCGGCGATCCCCCCTATCCTTCAGACTCTGGTTTTTAGCGGATTATACGACGCGCTGATCCTGCTGGCGGGCTATCTGGTGATTAACCTCGTCTTCGGGAACATTCTTGAGCCACGAATGATGGGACGCGGGCTGGGGCTTTCCACCCTCGTTGTTTTCCTGTCCCTGATATTCTGGGGCTGGCTGCTCGGGCCTGTCGGCATGCTGCTCTCCGTTCCGCTGACCATTATCGTCAAAATTGGCCTTGAGCAGACGGCTGGTGGGCAAAGTATCGCGGTTCTGCTGAGCGATATGAGCCACAGGGCCGATTAATCCTCCATCGACAGCACGGGCTTGCCCGCTCTTCCCGCTTCGCGATAGTAACCCAGTGCCCTCTGCCATTCCGGCAGAGGGTAAAGGGCGAGATCGCTGCACCGGCTGGCGCGCAGTTCAGGCCAGATACGCTGAAACTCCGCCTGCCACGCCTCTGCGCTGAGGCTGTCCAGATAGTTGCGGATATGAAACCAGGCCACGCGCGGCAACGCCCGCTGCTGCCGGAAGGTCTGCCCGGAGAGCAGCCCGTAGCAGACAAACGTCCCCCTTTCAGGCATCACGCTCAGAATCGTCTCCGCCAGGCTACCGCCCGTGGCGTCGTACACCACGTCCGCCCGTGAGGCCGCGGCGTTGACCGCCTCCCGGTCGTGCTGTGCAATCGGGACGATCCCCATATCAGCCAGGCGCCCGGCGTGCACCGCTGAACGATGGATGCCGTAAATGGCTTCTGCCCCCGCCCGGCGCGCCCACTGGCCAAGAAGGATAGCGCAGTCCGATCCGGCGGCGGTGAGCAGCACCGTTTTCCCGCTCGCAGGATAGCGGTCCAGCATCATCTGCGCGGCAAGCGGGTTGATATAGGCGCGCGCGGCAAGCCGCGAGTCGACGTCGTCCGGAACGGGAACGGCATATTCTGCCGGGCAGTCGACGTAGCGCTGCCAGGTTCCCTGCCCGCGCAGCGGCAGCACCCGCTTACCGAGCAGCGCCGCGTAAGCCGCGGGCGCTTCAGCCACTACGCCGACGCCTTCATAACCGGCGACCGCAGGCAGCGGCGTGCGGTGGCGATACGCTCCGGTAACGGGGATGAGATCGGAGGCGTTGACCGGAGCAAAAAGCATGCGCACCCGGAGGTCTCCCGGCTTTAGCGTACAGAGCGCGGCGGATTCTGCCTGGAGTACCGATTCAGGCTCGCCAAAACGGCGATACCAGAGAGACAGGTTATGCATTGCCGTCCCGCCAGCCCATTTCGGGAGCGACGTGCTTCAGGATGGACTCAATAACGTGCGCGTTGTACTCCACGCCGAGCTGATTTGGCACGGTGAGCAATAGCGTATCCGCTTCCGCGATCGCTTCATCCTGCTTCAGCTGTTCAATCAGCCTGTCTGGCTCCGCGGCGTAGCTGCGGCCAAAGATTGCCCGCGTTTTTTCATCCAGATAGCCCACGCTGTCGCTCTCATTGCGGCCTGAACCGAAATACATCCGGTCGCGATCGTCCATCAGAGCAAAAATGCTGCGGCTGACCGAAACGCGTGGCTGTCGCGCGTGCCCCGCATCAGCCCAGGCCTGCCGGTAGGCGCGGATCTGTTTTGCCTGCTGGATGTGGAACGGCTCGCCGGTTTCATCGTCTTTCAGCGTTGAGCTTTGCAGATTCATTCCCAGCTTTGCCGCCCATACTGCTGTTGCATTTGAGCCCGCGCCCCACCAGATACGTTCACGCAGGCCGTCCGAGTGCGGCTCGAGTCGCAGCAGCCCCGGCGGATTCGGAAACATCGGCTGTGGATTCGGTTTCGCAAACCCCTCACCGCGCAGTACGTCAAGCAGTACCTCCGTGTGGCGGCGCGCCATATCGGATTCGTTTTCACCTTCCTGCGGCACATAGCCAAAATGCCGCCAGCCGTCAATCACCTGCTCCGGGGAGCCGCGGCTGATGCCAAGCTGTAGCCGTCCGCCAGAGATCAGATCGGCCGCACCGGCATCCTCCGCCATATACAGCGGATTCTCATAGCGCATGTCGATCACGCCCGTACCGATTTCGATACGCCTGGTTTTAGCGCCTATCGCAGCCAGCAGCGGGAACGGGGAGCCGAGCTGGCGGGCAAAGTGATGCACCCTGAAATACGCCCCGTCCGCCCCCAGCTCCTCGGCAGCAACCGCCAGGTCGATAGACTGCAGCAGCGCGTCTGCCGCGCTTCGCGTGGCGGACTGGGAGGACGGTGTCCAGTGGCCAAACGACAAAAATCCGATCTTTTTCATAATGACGTATCCTGATGAAGCATTGCGTAATCCCTACTCTACGCATTCACGGATGAGAATAAATGGTGATTATTTAACGGAATAGTTCAAATAAACTGACTAAAAACGCCGTTTGTATCCATCCGTCCATGCGAGGATGGCATTCTCCCGTCATAACATAATGCGATATAGTGTGACGTATTCTCATGTTAACAGGTACTTCAGCAATGGCTCTTATCCCCAAAAACTACGCACGGCTGGAAAGCGGCTACCGTGAAAAAGCGCTAAAAATCTACCCATGGGTTTGCGGACGCTGCTCGCGCGAGTTTGTTTATTCGAATCTTCGTGAACTTACGGTTCACCATATCGACCACGATCACACCAACAACCCGGAAGACGGCAGTAACTGGGAGCTGCTGTGTCTGTTTTGCCACGATCACGAACACTCGAAGTACACCGAGGCGGACCAGTATGGCACCACCGTTGTCGCGGGTGAGGATGCGCAAAAAGACATGGGCGTCGCCACGTTTAACCCCTTCGCCGATTTAAAAGCGATGATGAACAAGAAGAAATAATATCGACGGCTTCACTGCCCATACCTGCCGTATGGGCAGTCAGAAAAAGAAAGGTGATGTATTCCAGTCACAGGTTGAACAAGGAGACGGCCTTAATATCGGCTTCAGGATTCACGCGTTTTACAGTCTCTAAAAAAGCAGCGAAGTTTTGATTAAACACCGTCAGATTATTATAAAACTGCACCTGTTTTTCACCGGCTCCCTCAAGATAGCTCACAGACCAGAGCCGCCTGTTATTTACCACTATCGAGCCCGGCTTAATTTTTACGATAGCCGTAAGCTCAATTTTACGGGCATCACCCTTTATAACCTCGTATAAATACTGCTCATCATAAAAGTAGGTTTTACCTGACGATCCGCCAAACCAGAAAGGATGGGTAGAGATTTTTTTCAATCCCCGACTGTCGGCAACGATACGCTTTGGATGCCGAATACGCCTGACGAAAAAGCGCATCAGCATAATCAGTGCCGCAAAAGACAGCACCACGAAAAGTAAGTTAATGCTCTCCCGCATATTTCGTTACCTGCCACGCATAATGCTAAGTGGCGCAGTATAGCGTAGACCTCTAGCTCAGGGAACGAATGCGCTGCAATGGCGCATGGAATCGGAAATGCTTTCGCCCCGGCACGCAACACGATGTGCCGATCTCCCTACTGTTAAGTGATATTAATAATTGCTGCCAGGTTGTAAATTTCTCCTTGCCGGACGGGACAAATAGGTTATCGTGCCGGGCAACTTTCTTAGCAATAACACAGTGGGATGCGCTATGGCGATTTTTGATGGTCACAACGACCTGTTGCTTAATCTTTGGCTTCACCATCGCCACGATCCGGTTACGGCCTTCTTTTCGGGCATCGGGAACGGACATCTCGATTATCCGCGCATGCAGCAGGGCGGATTTTCCGGCGGGCTGTTTGCCCTCTTCGTGCCGCCGCAGGCGTATATTGCCCGCATGGCACCGCAGCACGCCGACGAGCCGTGGCAGCCGGTCGACATTCTCTGGCAGCAGCTGGCGATCCTTAAGCAGATCGTCGCGCAATCTGCTGGCCGCGCGCGACTGTGCCTGAGCGCGGCTGATATTGAACGCTGCCGTCAGGACAAGGTGCTGGCGATGGTGGCGCATATTGAGGGCGCGGGCGGTTTCGACAGTGACGGGGACGACCTGCATGCTTTTTATGCCGCCGGCGTGCGCAGCATTGGTCCATTCTGGAATATTGCTAACCGCTTTGGCACCGGCGTAAACGGCGCCTTTCCCGGCAGCCCGGACAGTGGTCCTGGACTCACCCCGGAAGGTATCGCCTTCATCAGGCAGGCTAACGCCCTGAACATGCTGATTGACGTCTCGCATATGAATGAAAAGGCGTTCTGGGATACCGCCAGCCATTCCTCGGCACCGCTGGTCGCCACCCACTCCAACGCCCACACGCTGTGCCCGCAGCCGCGTAATTTAACCGATCGGCAGCTGCTGGCTATCCGCAACAGCGGCGGCGTGGTGGGCGTAAACTTCGGCAATGCCTTTCTGCGCGCCGACGGTAAACGCGATAGCGACACCCCGCTGAGCGCTATTATCCGCCATATCGACTATCTTATTAACATCATGGGTGACGATTGCGTCGCGCTGGGATCGGACTTTGACGGCATTACGCTGCCTGATGAGTTAGGCGACGTGAGTGGTTTACCGCGGCTAATCAGCGCGTTGCGCGATAGCGGCTATGATCAATTAATGCTGGATAAGCTGCTGTGGGCCAACTGGCAAAAGGTATTAAAAAATGTTTGGCAACAATAGGTTGTATTGTAAACATTAAGTTAATTCCTTACATTTTGCGGGTTGAGCTTTACCCCTCTGTAGCGCATTATTTGATGGCTATCACAAAACCGGCACAAACGATGGTGTTAGTGCCGTATTTTATAGAGGAAAAAACGATGTGGAAGAAACCTGCTTTTATTGATTTACGTCTTGGCCTGGAAGTGACGCTGTACATTTCCAACCGCTAATCGCTCTGCCCGCCATCCGTGCGGGCATTTTCGTTTGACTACCTGGTCCATCTCCATGTTTATTAAAGTCCTCGGCTCCGCCGCCGGCGGCGGTTTCCCCCAGTGGAACTGTAACTGCGCCAACTGTCAGGGTTTACGCAACGGCACCATCCAGGCTACCCCCCGCACCCAGTCGTCCATCATCGTCAGCGATAACGGCAAAGAGTGGGTGCTGTGTAACGCCTCCCCCGATATCGCCCAGCAGATCGCGCATACGCCGGAACTGAATAAGAAAGACGTTCTGCGCGGGACGCATATCGGCGGCATTATCCTTACCGATAGCCAGATTGACCACACCACCGGGCTGCTCAGCCTGCGCGAGGGATGCCCGCATCACGTATGGTGTACGCCGGAGGTGCATGAGGATCTCTCCAGCGGTTTCCCGATTTTTACCATGCTTAAGCACTGGAACGGCGGCCTGATTCATCATCCCATTGCCCCGCTCAGCCCGTTTAGCGTGGAAGCCTGTCCGGACCTGGAGTTTACCGCTGTCCCCATTGCCAGTAACGCGCCGCCCTATTCCCCGTGGCGCGACCGCCCGCTGCCGGGCCATAACGTGGCGCTGTTTATCAAAAACCGCCGTAACGGCCAGACGCTGTTCTACGCCCCGGGACTCGGCGAGCCCGACGATGCCATCCTGCCGTGGCTTAACAAAGCGGACTGTCTGCTGATTGACGGTACCGTCTGGCAGGACGATGAGCTACAGGCCGCCGGCGTCGGGCGCAATACCGGTCGCGACATGGGCCACCTGGCGCTCGGGGATGAACACGGCATGATGGCGCTGCTGGCCTCCCTGCCGGCCAGGCGCAAAATTCTGATTCACATTAATAACACCAACCCGATCCTTAACGAGCAATCGCCGCAGCGTCACGCCCTCGCAGAGCAGGGAATAGAGGTGAGCTGGGACGGGATGAACATTACGCTTCAGGACTAACTATGCACATTCGCGAAACGCTGTCGCCGCAAGAGTTTGAACACGCCCTGCGGGCGAAAGGCGCCTACTATCATATCCACCATCCGTACCATATCGCGATGCACAACGGCGAGGCCAGCCGCGAGCAGATCCAGGGCTGGGTGGCGAACCGCTTTTACTACCAGACCACCATTCCGCTGAAAGACGCGGCAATCATGGCAAACTGCCCCGATCCGCACACGCGTCGCAAGTGGGTGCAGCGGATCCTCGACCATGACGGCAGCAACGGCCATGACGGCGGTATCGAAGCCTGGCTTCAGCTGGGCGAAGCCGTAGGGCTTAGCCGCGACGACTTAATCAGCGAACGCCACGTGCTGCCCGGCGTCCGTTTCGCCGTTGACGCTTACGTTAACTTCGCCCGCCGCGCCTGCTGGCAGGAGGCGGCCTGCAGCTCGCTGACCGAGCTGTTTGCCCCGCAAATTCACCAGTCGCGTCTCGACAGCTGGCCGCAACACTATCCGTGGATCAAAGAGGAAGGCTATTTTTATTTCCGCAGCCGCCTCAGCCAGGCCCGCCGCGACGTTGAGCATGGCCTGGAACTGGCGAAAACCTACTGCGATAGCGCAGAAAAGCAGAATCGGATGCTGGAGATCCTGCAGTTCAAGCTCGATATCCTGTGGACGATGCTCGACGCGATGACCATGGCCTACGCGTTGCAGCGCCCTCCCTATCACACGGTCACCGACAAAGCGGCCTGGCACACAACCCGACTGGTATAAGCATGAAAAAGAACGCAATCGTCGCCTTTCGTCGTGGCTATCGCCTGCAGTGGGAAGCCGCTCAGGACAGCCATGTGATTCTCTATCCGGAAGGGATGGCTAAACTTAATGAAACCGCGGCCGCGATCCTCGAACTGGTTGACGGCCAGCGCGATGCGGCTGCGATTATTGCCCTACTCAACGAGCGGTTCCCGGAAGCCGGCGGCGTCGATGACGACGTCGTTGAATTCCTGCAAATTGCTTATCAACAGAAGTGGATAATTTTCCGTGAGCCAGAATAAAACCGCCGTCAATCCACCGCTGTGGCTGCTGGCGGAGCTGACCTACCGCTGCCCGCTACAGTGCCCCTACTGCTCTAACCCGCTGGATTTTGCCCGGCAGGATCGGGAGCTCACCACCGAACAGTGGATCGACGTTTTCCGCCAGGCGCGGGCAATGGGCAGCGTGCAGATGGGCTTCTCCGGCGGCGAACCGCTCACGCGTAAAGACCTGCCTGAGCTGATTCGCGCCGCCCGCGATCTGGGTTTTTATACCAACCTGATTACCTCGGGAATTGGCCTGACGGAAAGCAAGCTTGACGCGTTCAGCGAGGCCGGTCTCGATCATATCCAGATAAGCTTCCAGGCCAGCGATGAGGTGCTCAACGCCGCGCTGGCGGGGAATAAAAAAGCCTTTCAGCAGAAGCTGGCGATGGCCAAAGCGGTTAAGGCGCGCGATTACCCGATGGTGCTCAACTTCGTCCTCCACCGGCATAACATCGATCAGATCGATAAAATCATCGAGCTGTGCATCGAACTGGACGCCGACGACGTTGAGCTTGCGACCTGCCAGTTCTACGGCTGGGCGTTCCTTAATCGCCAGGGTCTACTGCCGACGCGAGAACAGATTGCCCGCGCTGAACGTGTGGTTGCCGAATACCGACAGAAAATGGCTGCCGCGGGCAATCTGACCAACCTGCTGTTCGTCACGCCCGATTATTATGAGGAACGGCCGAAAGGCTGCATGGGCGGCTGGGGCTCGGTTTTCCTCAGCGTCACCCCGGAAGGG
Source organism: Enterobacter cloacae complex sp. 2022EL-00788 (assembly GCF_026627565.1). Classification (NCBI taxonomy): domain Bacteria; kingdom Pseudomonadati; phylum Pseudomonadota; class Gammaproteobacteria; order Enterobacterales; family Enterobacteriaceae; genus Enterobacter; species Enterobacter cloacae complex sp. 2022EL-00788. Next base: position 391,740 of record NZ_JAPNMC010000001.1, read on the forward strand.
ACGGCGCTGCCCTGCCACAGCGCGCGCCAGCTGCCGGTGGAGTTCCCCTCGGTGCTTGAGCAGAGCCTGGAATCCATCTGGTATGACTCCTTCGGCTTCAACCGCTATCGCGGCTTTGACTGGATGCCGGAGCCGTGTCGTTCCTGCGATGAAAAGGTGAAGGACTTCGGCGGCTGCCGCTGCCAGGCCTTTATGCTTACCGGCAGCGCGGACAACGCCGATCCGGTGTGCAGCAAATCGCCGCATCACCATAAAATCCTCGAGGCGCGGCGCGAAGCGGCCTGTAGCGACATGAAAATCGGCCAGCTACAGTTCCGCAACCGTACCCGCTCCGAGCTCATCTACAAAACCCGGGAACTCTGAGGCCCATGGATACCCGCATCGTCGAGCTGGCAGGCGGCATCCGGGCGACGCTGGTTCATCAGCCGCAGGCGACGCGCGCGGCCGCGCTGGCGCGAGTGAGCGCCGGAAGCCATCACGAGCCGCAGCGCTTCGCCGGGCTGGCGCATTTACTTGAGCACCTGCTGTTCCGCGGCGGCCAGGGCTATCAGGACGACGAGCGGCTAATGGCATGGGTCCAGCGCCAGGGCGGCAGCGTTAATGCCACCACGCTGGCACGCCACTGCGCCTTTTTCTTCGACGTTGCCGCCGATAGCCTGTCCGACGGCGTGGCGCGGCTGCGCGATATGCTGCAGTCGCCGCTGCTTTCTCTGCATGACGTTCAGCGTGAAGTCGCGGTCATTGATGCGGAAAACCGGCTCATCCAGCAACACGATGGCGCAAGGCGCGAAGCCGCGGCGCGCCACGCGATGGATGCACCGGCGGCGTTTCGCCGCTTTCAGGTGGGCAGCCAGGACTCCCTGGGCCATGACGCAAAGGCGCTTCAGGCCGCCCTGCGCGACTTTCACCGCCGTTACTATGTGGCCGGGCGGCTGCAGCTGTGGCTACAGGGGCCGCAGGCGCTGGATGATTTAGCCGGACTTGCCCATACCTTTGCGGCAGGTTTTGCTTCAGGTGAAGGGCCTGAAGCCGCGCCGCCGCTGCGCCTCAGCGCGCCAGCGGAGTATGAGCTGGCGGTGGCGGAGCGCCCCGCCCTGTGGCGCTGCCCGGCGATCCGGTTAAATGACAACGTTGCTCTTTTTAGGGAATTTTTACTCGACGACGCCCCCGGCAGCCTGATAGCCGGACTACGGGCGCGCGGGCTGGCCGAAGACGTAGGGTTAGACTGGCTTTATCAGGATGACGAGTGCGGCTGGCTGGCGATTACGCTTGGCGGTGAGCAGCATGAAGCCATAAACGAGCAGGTGACGCACTGGCTGCGGGCGCTACAGCAAACGACGGCGGAGCAGCAGCGGCACTACTACCGGCTGGCGCAGCAGCGTTTTAGCGCCCTGTCGGCGCTGGAGCAGCTGCGCCAGCGGGCGTTTGGCTTTGCGCCCGGCGCGTCGCCCGCCGGTTTTTCCGCCTTCTGTGCCGATCTGCTGGCGGCGCCAGCCTCTTATCTGGCCTGCAAAAAAATGGACGTCGATGAAGGTATCGTCAGCCAGGGTTTTGCCCTGTCGCTTCGCCGCTGGCGGCGTCAGCGGGCTTCGGATAAGCCCATCGCGTTTACGTTCTACCCGCAGAAAGCGTCAGGCTCGGCGCCACCGCTGCCCGCCGAAGCCGTTCCGCTGCTGCATGTGTCCCCGCAGACGCAGCCGCCAGCGCTTGTCCTGCGCAGGCCTTTTTATTCTCGCGTTGGCTGGTCTGAAGGGGTGGCGATCGGCAGTCAGTTACGCCCTCTCCTTGCCGGGCTACGCCATGTCGGCGGCAGCGGCGAGTGGCAAACGGTCGACGGCAGCTGGCAGCTTACCCTGCGGCTGCCTGACGCCCTCGCGGTGGCGGAACGCATCATCAGAAAAATAGCAGAGTGCCTCTCGCGTCCCGCACCGGCTATTGCGCCAGCGGCGGAAGGCATTGCGATCCGTCAGCTCCTTCAGCAGCTGCCTGAACGCCTGGCCCCGGCTTCGCCACCGGAAGGCTGGCTGGCGGCGTTAGCCGGCGGCAGCGCCGGGGACGCGCGCCGGGCAGGCCGGCTGCTTGCCCTGCTTGACGCGCCGGTAAACGCTGACGGCACGCCGCCTGGCGGTTTTCTGCGCGGGATCGAACGAATCCCGCACGCCAGCGCGGATTCGGCGCTGCTGGTGTTTATCCCCCTGCCGCCGGGCGCGTCGCTCGCCGCGCTGCGGCTGCTGGCGCTGTGGTGCGAGCCGCAGTTTTTCCAGCGCCTGCGCGTGGAGGAGCAGATTGGCTACGTGGTCAGCTGTCGCTATCAGCGCGTTGCCGACCGGGACGGCCTGCTGCTGGCGTTACAGTCGCCTGACCGCTCGCCCCTGAATCTGCTGGGCTGCTGTAAACGTTTTTTGCGTGAGCTGACGCAGTGTGATGAGGCGACGTTCGGCGCATTGCGCCAGAAGCTGGCGGCGGATATCCGTTCCCCGGAGGATGCCAGCGCCACGGCACTGGCTGCCCTGCGCCAGCGCTATGGTTTACCGGCACTGACCCCGCAGGCCATTGACGCTCTGCAACACGACGAGGCGATCGCGCTGGGCCGCGAGATGGCCCGCCGTCGCCGCAGCTGGCGGGTGCTTTTCACTGGCTGACCTGAACCGTTCCCTTCTTCATCTTTATGGTGCTTACGCCAAAAAAAAGCCCCGTACTAAGACGGGGCCTGGCTGCTTTCGCGGTTAGTTATCCAGCGCGTAGGCAATCACGTAGTCTCCACGATCCGGCGACTGGCGCGCGCCGCCGGCGGAAATCAGGATGTACTGTTTGCCGGTTTTCGGTGAAACATAGCTGATAGGTCCGCCCTGGCTACCCACAGGGAGGCGCGCTTTCCACACTTCTTCACCCGTAAACGAATCGAACGCGCGCAGGTAGTAATCCTGGGTTCCGGCAATGAACACCAGACCGCCCTGCGTGGCCAGCGTACCGCCCAGCGTCGGCATACCGACAGGCATCGGCATACGCATTTTAATCCCAAACGGCCCGGTATCCTGGACGGTACCGACCGGCACCTGCCAGACGATTTTCTGCGTTTTCAGATCGATGGCGGACAGGGAGCCAAACGGTGGTTTCTGGCACGGAATGCCCAGCGGTGACATGAAACGGTTTTTGTTGACCGAGTACGGCGTCCCCTTCATAGGAACGGCGCCCATCCCGGCGTTCACGGCTTCACCGCCCGTGTTGGCCACCGCGCTTTGCGGATCCTGCTTAATCAGCTGAACCCACAGGCCCAGGCGCATGTCGTTGACGAAGATATACTGGTTGTTCGGATCCGTGGACAGACTGCCCCAGTTCATTCCACCCAGCGAGCCCGGGAAGCTAAGAGAAACATCGGTTCCCGGCATCGTGTACAGGCCGTCATAACGCATTGATTTGAAGCTGATACGACAGGCCAGCTGGTCGAACGGCGTAGCCCCCCACATATCCGATTCCTTCAGGGTCTCCGCGCCAATCTGCGGCATACCCACGGAGCGCGGCTGCGTTGCTGGATACTGTTCGCGCGGAATATCGGCCGGTTTTACCGGAACCTCTTTCACTTCCGTAAGCGGCTTACCCGTCAGGCGATCGAGGACGTAAATTTGCCCCGCTTTGGTGCCCACCACCACCGCCGGCTTGTTGCCCTCTTTGGTCGGGAAATCAACCAGGCTCGGCTGCATCGGAATATCGAAATCCCAGAGGTCGTTATGCACGGTCTGGTATACCCACTTCTCTTTCCCGGTAGTCGCATCCAGCGCCAGGATTGAGGTGGCGTATTTGTGATCTTCCGGAATACGGTCAGCGCCCCACAGGTCGACGGAGGAACTTCCCATCGGAATAAACACGGTATTCATCGACGCATCCCAGGACATAGGGGCCCAGGAGTTGGCGGAGCTACGTTTGTAGTGTTCGCCCGGCTTCAGAACGTAGTTCGGATCCGGATTACGCGGATCGAACGCCCAGCGCAGCTGGCCCGTGATCACGTCATAACCGCGTACCACCCCGCCCGGCATATCGGTGCTAACGTTATCCGCAACGCGCCCGCCAACCACAATAGTGGTCCCGGCCAGGGTTGGGGCCGACGTTAATACATAGGTTGGATCTGACGCGTCGCCCATCCCTTCATGCAGGTTGACGCTGCCGTTAGTGCCGAAATCAGGGCAGAACTTCCCGTTGTCGGCGTCTAAGGCCATCAGCTTACCGTCAATGGTATTCATCAGGATGCGACGCTGGCACGCTGCGCCCGGCGCGACCTGCGCCGGAAGAACCGGCGTGGAGCCAGCCACGGTCGGCTGCGCCAGCGGTTTAGTGGCATCAAAGTACGCCAGGCCACGGCAGCGCATCCAGATTGCAGACTTAGCGTTGATTTCCGCTTTCCAGATCTCTTTGCCGCTATCGGCATCCACGGCAATCACGTTGTTATGCGGCGTACACAGGAAGACGCGGTCGCCTACCTGCAGCGGCGTCTGCTGATCTTCTGCGCCATTGCCGTCCGGGCTTTCCGGAACGTCGCCGGTGTGGTACGTCCAGACCGGCTTCAGGTTTTTCACGTTGTCGCGGGATATCTGGTCCAGCGCGACAAAGCGGCTGCCGCCGGCAGTGTTGCCGTAGTGATCCCAGTTTTGCTGTTTCGCATCTTCTTTGACCGGCACCAGCGGGCGTTTTTCGCCGCTGAAGGCCACGGTCGGATGGGGTTGAAACATCTGAACAAAAGTGACGCCCATGGCGATGATAATAACCGCGCAGACTCCCCACGCCCCTTTTGCACAGGAAGATTTACCTTCACGTTTACGCAAGGCAGGCCAGGTTGCTGCAGCCAGCAGCATCAGCCCGGCGGGCAACATTAAGCGGGAAACCAGCGGCCAGAAGTCTGTGCCAGCATCGAAAAATGCCCAGATCAGGGTGCCAAGAAACACCAGGGCGAACAGCAGCACGGCGGAGGACTTCCGGCGGAAAAACTGAATTGCCGAGAGCAGGATGAAAATACCGGCAATGAGAAAGTACCAGCTGCCCCCAAGGGTAACGAGCTTAAAGCCGCCGACGGCAAAAAACAGCCCCGTCACAAGAAGTATCACACCGACCAGCAGGCACCACAGCCCCAGCCAGCCGGATGTGCGGGGATTATTGTCTGACATAAAAATGAATCTCCTGATTTCTTTATAAAACAAGGCTAAATTGACAGCTACGATGCTTTAGCCCTGCACAACACAAATTGTTCGTATGCGAAGCATAAATTAAAAATAGCGCGCAGACAAAATGTATTACGTCGAAAGAAAAGAAAACCAGCGAAATAGCAGGGGCTTATCGGGGTGAAATAATTGAATATCGCTAAATAACTCCCCTGCTCTGGAATATTTGACCGGCCAACAGTTGCTTATTCGAAGAATATCAGGGATCCACGGCGGAGCGGGCATCATCACATCAGATTTTTACACCCTGGCGCTCAGCCAGCAGATTTAATTCGATAATACCCTTACCCCGGCACGGGAATAGAGATGAAATAAGTTTCAGTAAGAAATTATTAATCATTTTATAGAATGCAGCGCGCTGCAAATTCGCTCATTATCAAAACGGAAAATATTATTTTATGCATAAAAGCGAATTCACGGCGTCGACAACAGAAACACTATCTGAACACTTACTTAAGACTTAATACGTAAAAACCATAAAAACAACATCACTGCACGCTCACTATACGTTGACTTTCAAACAAGACTAGCGCATATTTTACAGCACAAATTAACAAGACAATTTCTGGAGAACGTTTTCTATGCCAGCCCGTGATTATCCCGATAAGCGCGTAGCTCGCGGTTTAGCAAAGGAGGCAGAGCTGAGGATGTTAAGCGCCCGTATCGATCCGGCGCTGATGGAGTACATCCGCATTACGGCGTATGAAACACGTAAAAGTAAGCAGGAGATCGTGGCGGAAGCGTTAGCGCTTCACCGTCAGAAAAGCCAGATGGGCTCATAAAAAAGCCCGGAAGGATGCCGGGCTTTCGTTGATGCCGGGACTAATCCACCAGCGAATTTAACGTCTCCAGCGCCTCAGGCGGAAGCACCAGTTCCGCTGCCGCCAGGTTTTGCCGCAGATGCGCCAGCGACGAGGTACCCGGGATCAGCAGGATATTTGGCGAGCGTTGCAGCAGCCACGCCAGCGCCACCTGCATCGGCGTTGCATCGAGTGAATCCGCCACCGCCTGTAGCCCGGAAGACTGCAGCGGGGTAAAGCCTCCCAATGGGAAGAACGGCACCCATGCAATCCCCTGCTGCGCCAGCGAATCGACTAACGCGTCGTCGCCGCGATGCACAACGTTGTACATGTTTTGTACGCACACCACGTTAACCATCTTTTGCGCTTCGGCAACCTGCGAAGCGGTGACGTTGCTCAACCCGATATGACGAACCAGCCCCTGCTGCTGCAGCTCCGCGAGGGTGCTCAGCGGCGCGGCGATCGATCCCTCCGCCGGCCCGTGGGCGCTGAACATGATCCGCAGGTTAACCACGTCCAGCACGTCCAGCTTCAGGTTTCGCAGGTTGTCATGCACCGCCTTCGTCAGCTCCTGGGCGGAAAACGCCGGTAGCCAGGAGGCGTCATCCCCGCGCCGGGCTCCAATCTTGGTCACGATAGTGAGGTCATCCCGATACGGGTGAAGCGCCTCGCAGATGAGCTGGTTGGTCACATGTGGACCGTAAAAGTCGCTGGTATCAATGTGATTTACCCCCGACTCCACCGCCTCACGCAGCACCGCCAGCGCCGCCTGTTTGTCTTTTGGCGGACCAAATACGCCAGGCCCGGCAAGCTGCATTGCGCCATAGCCAAATCGTTTAACCGTACGCGTTCCGAGCGTGAACGTTCCGCTTTTATCAATGCTGCTCATGCTGACCTTCCTCGTGAAAATGATCCGGATTTACAACAGGTTCCGCAACGAAACCATTAGTTAAGCAATAGTAAAATTAAAGTTTAAATTCGCTACGACGATAGTATTGATGTAACCCTGCACCTTCTCTTACGGACGACCGCTATGCTGAAAAATCTGCACGTGATTACCGGTATTATCTTTGCACTCACCATATTCTGTCTGATGCAAGTTGTCACGGGAGGGTTGTTCTACTCTGCCGTGAATAACGATCGACATAACTTCCAGAACTCCGGGGTGCTCAATGCCCAACAGGAGAGCCTGAGCGACAGCGTAAACACGCTGGTAAAAACGCGCGTCACCGTTACCCGGGTGGCGATCCGCTACCTGAAAAACCAGCGCGATCCCGCGTCCCTTGCGGCAATTAATACCCTGCTCGGCACCGCGAACGCCTCGCTGACCAGGGCCGAAACCTATTATAAAAACTGGCAGGACATACCGCAGGTTAACGGTCAGAATGCCGCGCTCACCGCAGAGATGCAGAAAGCGTGGAATCACATGCACGAGGTGATGCGCCTGTCGATTGAGTATCTGCGCGCCGATAACTATCAGGCCTATGGCGACCTGGATGCCCAGCAGGCGCAGGACGATATGGAAGCGGTGTACGCCCGCTGGCGCGCCGAAAACAACGTCCTGCTGAAAGCCGCCGCTGAAGAGAACCAGAGCAGCTTCACCCAGATGCAGTGGACGCTGGCGACGATCTTCCTGACCGTCATCGCCGTGCTGGTGGTGATCTGGCAGGGTTTGCAGCACCTGCTGGTAAAACCGCTTAAGACCATCATGAACCATATTCGCACCATCGCGAGCGGCGATCTGACGCAAAACGTCGATATTTCCGGACGCAACGAAATGGGCCAGCTGGCCGCCGGTCTGCACGAGATGCAGCGGTCGCTGGCGCGCACCGTCAGCGCCGTGCGCGGCAGCACGGACTCCATCTACACGGGCGCGGGCGAAATAGCCGCCGGGAGTAACGACCTGTCTGCACGAACCGAACAGCAGGCCGCCTCGCTGGAGGAGACCGCCGCCAGCATGGAAGAGCTGACAGCCACGGTCAGGCAGAACTCCGACAACGCCCGTCAGGCCACGCTGCTGGCGAAGAACGCCTCCGAAACGGCCGCGCGCGGCGGCCAGGTGGTGGATAACGTGGTGCGCACCATGAACGATATTGCCGACAGCTCGCGGCAAATCGCGCATATTACCGGCGTGATCGACAGCATTGCCTTCCAGACCAACATTCTGGCGCTCAACGCGGCGGTTGAGGCCGCTCGTGCGGGAGAACAGGGTCGCGGCTTTGCGGTCGTGGCAGGCGAAGTGCGCACGCTGGCCAGCCGCAGCGCGCAGGCGGCAAAAGAGATCAAGGGGCTTATCGAGAACTCCGTCAGCCGGGTAAATACGGGCTCTGAACAGGTGAGCGAGGCGGGTGCAACCATGCAGGAGATCGTCGCCGCCGTAACCCGCGTCACCGATATTATGGGTGAAATCTCGTCGGCGTCTGACGAGCAGAGCCGGGGTATTGAGCAGGTCAGCCTGGCGGTCTCGCAGATGGACAGCGTAACGCAGCAAAACGCCGCGCTGGTACAGGAGTCGGCAACCGCGGCAGCGGCGCTGGAGGATCAGTCTGAACAGCTGCGCCAGGCGGTGGCGGCATTCAGGCTGAACGACCAGGAAGCCACTGCATCTCGTCCTAAAAACGTAAAAACGCCCGTACTGCTGCGCCCGTCAACGGCAGGGGCGAACGCGTCAGACGCTAACTGGGAAACCTTCTGAGTCACGGGCGGGCGGGCATATCGCTCGCCTGCCCGGTCAGCGGCTGCGCTTGGCGTGGCGCTCCCAGTTCTCCCGCTTCGCGTCATCTGACTTACGCAGCGAGACGTAGCATGCTCCACTGCCGCCGTGGTGCGGCTGCGCTTCGCAAAATGCCTGCACCTCGTCAAACTCGGTCAGCCAGCGCGCAAGATAGCTGCGCACCACGTTCGGGTGAGACTTCTGCTCTCGCCCTTTACCATGCACGACGATCAGATTGCGTAAACCGTCGCGTCCGGCCTGGCGAATAAAGGAATACACCATCTGGCGGCACTGCTCCACAGGCTGGCGCAGCAGCGTTAAGCTGGCCTGACGGGAATATTTGCCGGAACGCAATTTTTCAAAGACTCCCTGCTGTACCCCTTCACGCTGGAACATCAGCGGTTCTTCAAGCGGCAGCAGTTCCAGAAATCCCAGCGTCAGAAAATTGTCGAGCTGCTCAGTATCGATCTCCTGACGCGCCCGCGCGTTGCGGCTCTGCTGCCAGTGAATATCCGCGCAGCGTTTGAGCGGCTGGACATCCTCCATGGCGTCAAGAAAAAGTGATTTGTCGTCAGGGTTCATGGAAATCCTCCGGCTGCATCTGAGCCTGTACTATACCTGCGCCCGATACGGGTCTCAACAACCCCGGGTAAGGGCAAATATTTACCCGATGAATATATATAAATATAACCCGAAAGATATTTAATCGAAAATTAACGTAAATTTTAGCCTTAATAAATAAAATAATTTACGTTAAAAATTCGTGAAATCAGTCACTCAACGCCCTTCTCTTTTAAAGAAAACCTGTTATAACTAATTAAACCTGCCAAAGGAATAATACATGTAGGATCCCCGAAAGGATGCACGACCGTGTGTACTGTAGGGTCTGTCTGATGTCGGGCAGACTCTATTTTTTTATTGTCGACATTTTCAGCAAATAATATTTCTGGCTTCCCTTCTGAATAGCGTTATTAACGATTCGGCAAGCGGGGTCTGGCGCGAATCTCGTCGCTGAATTAAATAATATGCCGCTTTGGGAAGGGATTCGGCAACCGGCAGCATCACCAGACGGTGCGCCAGCAGCGGGTCACAGCCCAGCTCCTGCGGCAAAATGCTGATAAAGTCACTTTGCGCCACCAGGCTAATACAGGAAGAAAAGGTCTCACAGACTACGCCAATTCGCGGTATTTGCGCGCGGTGGGTAAAGGTATCCTGCAGCTGCTTATAATAACTTCCGCGAGGGGTTGGCATTGTCCAGCTATATTGCAGAAGTTCATTAATGGAGGTTGCTCCCGTCGCCGGATGCCCTTCCCGACAAAAAACGGCAAACGGTTTTTCAAACAGCTTTTCAAACGTAAATTCGTGATCGTACGGCCCCTGATAATAGGTGTTGATGGTAAAATCCAGCTCGCCCTGGCGTAACTCATTTATCATCGATACCAGCTGGCCTTCCATAATTCGCACGTTGACCTGAGGATGCCGCGCGTGAAAGCGCGTAATCACTCTCGGCATCAGGCTGCGTGAGATGCTTGCCCCCATGCCTATGCTGATCTGCCCCGCGAGCTCGCCCTGACGCTGGCGGATGTCATCCTGCGCGGCGCGCAGCTCTTCCAGAATCAAATTTGCGCGGTGGTAAAACCCTTCCCCGCACTCGGTCAGGGCGACGCCTTTGCTCCGGCGCACAAACAGCTGTGCCGCCATCCCCTCCTCCAGCTCTTTGATGGATTTGGTCAGCGCGGGCTGCGAGAGGTTAAGCGTCCTGCTGGCGCCGCGAATGCTGCCCTGGCGCGCCACTTCAACAAACGCCCTGATTTGATGAAATTTAATCTGAAATGACATATCGCGACCGATAACCGTTGTTTATCAGAGTAAAGAAACTGTCATCTACTTTAATGGAAAGGGATGTGCGAGGGTAATTCCTGAACGGTTAAAACTGTGAAAAATCGGTTAGTGATAAGTAAAAACTATCACAGCGTGAAGCAGTTCACATATTTTAATGATGACAGGAACAGATATGGACACACTGGCGCAGTACATCCAGACGTTAACCCCGCAGCTGAGCGCGTGGCGTCGCGATTTTCACCATTTTGCGGAATCCGGCTGGGTAGAGTTTCGTACCGCGGCGAAAGTTGCGGAAATCCTCGACTCGCTGGGTTACGAACTGGCGATGGGCCGCGACGTGGTGGACGCCGAAAGCCGAATGGGGTTGCCCGACGATGCGACCCTTTCGCGAGAGTTTGACCGGGCCCGCGCGCAGGGCGCGCCCGAGAAATGGCTCGCCCCGTTCGAGGGGGGATTCACCGGCATCGTCGCTACCCTGAATACCGGCCGTCCCGGCCCGACCCTGGCCTTTCGCGTGGACATGGACGCGCTTGATCTGAGCGAGGCGCTTGACGACAGCCATCGCCCGTTCCGCGAGGGTTTTGCCTCCTGCAACCCCGGCATGATGCACGCCTGCGGCCACGACGGGCACACCACCATCGGCCTGGGTCTGGCGCGGGTGCTTAAGCAGAATGAAGCGCGGCTCAACGGCACCGTCAGGCTGATCTTCCAGCCCGCCGAAGAGGGCACGCGCGGCGCGCGCGCCATGGTAGCCGCAGGCGCGCTGGACGGCGTGGACTATTTTACCGCCATCCACATAGGGACCGGCGTGCCTGCCGGAACGGCGGTCTGCGGCAGCGATAACTTTATGGCGACCACCAAATTTGACGCGCGCTTTACCGGCGTCGCCGCACACGCGGGCGGTAAGCCGGAGGATGGACGTAACGCCCTGCTCGCGGCGGCCCAGGCCGCTATCGCGCTGCACGGCATTGCGCCCCACAGCGAAGGCGCGTCCCGCGTCAACGTGGGGGTGATGCAGGCGGGCAGCGGACGCAACGTGGTGCCCGCCAGCGCGCTGCTTAAGGTTGAAACCCGCGGCGAAAGCGACGCAATTAACCAGTACGTCTTTGACCGCGCGCAGGCGGTAATTCAAGGCGCAGCGGCGCTTTACGGCGTTTCGGCTGAGATAAGCCTGATGGGAGCGGCGACCTCCAGCGCCCCCTCTCCGGCCTGGGTCGACTACCTTCGCGAACAGGCAGGCCAGGTATCCGGCATTGCTCACACCATTGACAGGGTCAACGCGCCTGCCGGCTCCGAAGATGCGACGCTGATGATGGCCCGCGTGCAGCAGAACGGCGGAATGGCCTCCTACATGGTGTTCGGCACCGGGCTGAGCGCCGGACATCACAACGAAAAATTCGATTTCGATGAGCAGGTGATGAACGTTGCCATCGAAACGCTGGCGCGAGCTGCGCTTAATTTCCCGTGGACGCGAGGTGTGTAATGCAGGAGAACTACGCTTTTATCGCCGATGCCGTCGACACGCGATGTCGGACGTTTACCGATATTGCCGACGACATCTGGGATCATCCCGAAACGCGTTTTGAAGAGTTCTGGTCAGCCGAACGGCTTGCCGGCGCGCTGGAGGCCGAGGGTTTTACCCTGACGCGGGAAGCCGGCGGCATTCCCAACGCCTTTATTGCCAGCTACGGCAGCGGCAGGCCCGTTGTTGCCCTGCTGGGCGAGTACGACGCGCTGGCAGGATTAAGCCAGCAGGCACATTGCGCGACGGCGCAATCCGCCACGCCGGGGGCGAACGGCCACGGCTGCGGGCATAACCTGTTAGGTACCGCTGCCGTGGCCGCCGCGGTGGCGGTGAAAAGCTGGCTGGAGCAGCACGGCGGCGGCGGAACGGTGCGTTTTTACGGCTGCCCGGGCGAGGAAGGCGGCTCAGGTAAAACCTTCATGGTGCGTGAAGGGTTATTTGACGATGTGGACGCCGCCGTCACCTGGCACCCGGAAGCCTTCGCCGGGATGTTTAACGTCAGCACGCTGGCCAATATTCAGGCCGCCTGGCGGTTTAAGGGGATCGCGGCCCATGCGGCAAACTCTCCGCATCTGGGACGCAGCGCGCTGGACGCCGTGACGCTGATGACCACCGGCACCAACTTCCTCAACGAACACATCATTGAGAAAGCGCGCGTCCATTACGCCATTACCGATACCGGCGGGATTTCGCCCAACGTGGTGCAGGCGCAGGCGGAGGTGCTGTACCTGATCCGCGCCCCGGAGATGGCCGATGCGCAGCAGATTTACGAACGCATCGAGAAAATCGCCCAGGGGGCGGCGATGATGACCGAAACCACCGTCGAGTGTCGCTTTGATAAAGCCTGCTCAAGCTATCTGCCAAACCGCACGCTCGAGGCGGCGATGTACCGCGCGTTGCAGCATTACGGCACGCCGGCATGGACGGAAGAGGAGCGCGACTTCGCCCGTGAAATTCGGGCTACGCTGACCCCGAACGACCTGCAAAACAGCCTGAAAAATATTGCCGCCACCGGTGGGGAGTTGGGTAAAGCCTTTGCCCGCCGTCACCAGGAGACGCTGCTGGTGGATGAAGTCGCCCCCTATGCCATCACCGACAACGTGCTGGCAGGGTCAACCGACGTGGGCGACGTCAGCTGGAAAATGCCTGTCGCCCAGTGCTTCAGCCCCTGCTTTACCGTTGGCACGCCGCTGCATACCTGGCAACTCGTGGCGCAGGGGCGTACCTCCATTGCCCATAAAGGCATGCTGCTGGCCGGAAAAGTGATGGGGGCCACGGCGCTCAACCTGCTACAGGATGCCGACCTGCTGAATAAATGCCGTGAAGAGTTCGAACAACAAACACAAGAAAAACCGTACGCGTGTCCGATCCCACCGGGCGTGACGCCGTCACCTTTAAAATAAAAAAACACAACACAACAACACAACAGTCCCGAGGAACGCCCATGAGTATGTCATCCATACCTTCGCATTCCCCATCCGGTAAGCTCTATGGCTGGGTTGAAAGGATCGGCAATAAAGTGCCGCACCCTTTCCTGCTTTTTATCTATCTGATTGTAATTTTGATGGTCGCGACTGCCGTGCTGTCGGCCTTTGATGTCAGCGTGCGCAGCCCGGCCGACGGCAGCATGGTGGCGGTAAAAAACCTGCTCAGCGTTGAAGGGCTGCACTGGTTTTTACCGAACGTAATTAAAAACTTCAGCGGGTTTGCCCCCCTGGGCGCCATTCTGGCGCTGGTGCTGGGAGCGGGACTGGCCGAACGCGTGGGCCTGCTGCCCGCGCTGATGGTGAAGATGGCCTCTCACGTCAGCGCGCGCTACGCCAGCTACATGGTGCTGTTTATCGCCTTTTTCAGCCATATCTCGTCCGACGCCGCGCTGGTGATCATGCCGCCGATGGGGGCGCTGATTTTCCTCGCCGTTGGCCGCCATCCTGTTGCAGGGCTGCTGTCGGCGATAGCGGGCGTGGGCTGCGGATTTACCGCTAACCTGCTGATCGTCACCACCGACGTGCTGCTTTCCGGCATCAGCACCGAGGCCGCCAAAACCATCGACGCCGCCGTGCACGTCAGCGTGATCGACAACTGGTACTTTATGGCCAGCTCGGTGATTGTCCTGACGATTGTCGGCGGGCTGATTACCGATAAAATCATCGAGCCGCGCCTGGGTAAATGGGAAGGCCGCAGCGATGAAAAGCTGGAGACGCTGAGCAAAGAGCAGCAGTTTGGCCTGCGCGTCGCGGGGATCGTCTCGCTGGCGTTTATCGCGGCGGTGGCGCTGATGGTGGTGCCGGAAAACGGCGTGCTTCGCGACCCGGTTAAGCACACCGTTCTGCCCTCGCCCTTCATTCAGGGCATTGTGCCGCTGATTATCCTCTTCTTCTTTGTCGTTTCGCTCGCGTACGGCATCGCCACCGGCAAAATACGCCGACAGGGGGATCTGCCGCATCTGATGATCGAGCCGATGAAAGAGATGGCCGGGTTCATTGTGATGGTGTTTCCGCTGGCGCAGTTCGTGGCCATGTTTAACTGGAGCAACATGGGCAAGTTTATGGCCGTTAGCCTGACGGACGCGCTGGAGGCAGCGGGATTAAGCGGCGTTCCGGCGTTTGTTGGCCTGGCGCTGCTGTCATCCCTGCTGTGCATGTTTATTGCCAGCGGTTCGGCCATCTGGTCAATTCTGGCCCCCATCTTTGTACCGATGTTTATGATGCTGGGCTTCCACCCGGCGTTCGCCCAGATCCTGTTCCGCGTCGCCGACTCGTCGGTGATCCCGCTGGCGCCCGTCTCCCCCTTCGTGCCGCTGTTTTTGGGCTTCCTGCAACGCTACAGGCCGGAGGCCAGACTGGGTACCTACTATTCGCTGGTCTTGCCCTATCCGCTTATCTTTTTAGGGGTATGGCTGGTGATGCTGGTGGCGTGGTATCTTGTCGGCCTGCCGATTGGGCCGGGTATTTACCCGAGGCTGAACTGAAGGAATATTGATGCTGAGATTACTCGAAGACAAGATTGCGACGCCGCTGGGTCCGCTGTGGGTTATCGCGGATGAAGCGTTCAATCTGCGCGCCGTTGAATGGGAAGAACACAGCGACCGGATGGTTGAGCTGCTCAACATCCATTATCGCGCCCAGGGTTACGAGCGCATCGCTGCCAGCAATCCGGGCGGGCTAAGCGATAAGCTGACGGCCTACTTCGAAGGCGATCTCGGCATCATTACTACCCTGCCAACCGCTACGGCTGGAACCCCTTTTCAGCGCGAGGTGTGGCAGGCGCTGCGTGATATCCCCTGTGGCCAGGTGATGCATTATGGTCAGCTGGCAGAGCAGCTTGGCCGTGCCGGCGCGGCGCGCGCGGTGGGCGCGGCAAACGGCTCTAACCCAATCAGCATTGTCGTGCCTTGCCACCGCGTCATTGGACGCAACGGCACCATGACCGGCTATGCCGGGGGCGTGCAGCGCAAGGAGTGGCTGCTGCGTCATGAAGGGTATCTGCTGCTGTAGCTCCCAGGCTTTTAGTGCTTAATTTTCTTCCGGTTAGGCCAATAATCCTTAATCATTCTGTGGAATTTCAATGAGATGGCAACACGTTGCCGTCTCTTGTCGCTATTGGGGGGTTGCCAGGCTTACGTACTTACCAAAAAGATGTTAAAATTGACCAATATCAATTAAGGCTTGAGCAAACCTATGATCCCGGAAAAGCGAATTATACGACGCATTCAGTCTGGCGGTTGTGCTATCCATTGCCAGGATTGCAGCATCAGCCAGCTCTGTATCCCGTTTACCCTGAATGAGCACGAACTCGATCAGCTTGACAACATCATCGAGCGCAAAAAGCCTATTCAGAAAGGGCAGACGCTGTTTAAGGCGGGAGACGAACTGAAATCGCTCTATGCTATCCGTTCTGGCACCATCAAAAGCTACACCATCACCGAACAGGGCGACGAGCAGATCACCGGCTTCCACCTGGCGGGCGACCTGGTAGGCTTTGACGCCATCGGCACAGGCCATCACCCGAGCTTTGCTCAGGCGCTGGAAACTTCTATGGTCTGCGAAATCCCGTTTGAGACGCTGGACGATCTCTCCGGTAAGATGCCGAACCTGCGTCAGCAGATGATGCGTCTGATGAGCGGTGAGATCAAGGGCGATCAGGACATGATCCTGCTGCTTTCCAAGAAGAATGCTGAAGAGCGTCTGGCTGCCTTTATCTATAACCTCTCCCGCCGTTTCGCGGAACGTGGTTTCTCACCGCGTGAATTCCGTCTGACCATGACGCGTGGCGATATCGGTAACTATCTGGGCCTGACCGTGGAAACCATCAGCCGTCTGCTGGGTCGTTTCCAGAAGAGCGGCATGCTGGCGGTGAAAGGTAAGTACATCACCATCGAAAACGGCGAAGCGCTGGCGGTTCTGGCCGGTCACTCCCGCAACGTGGCATAACCCTCCCGGATAACGAATGCCAGGTCGATAAATTTTCGTAATTATTGATCTGGCAAAAACTTCCCCCCTGTTTCATTCAAGATATATAGGTTACTCTTTTACTTACAGACTGTGGTGACAGTAGTAAGGAGACCTGTATGGCAAAGTATCAAAACATGCTGGTGGCTATCGATCCTAATCAGGACGATCAGCCGGCATTACGACGTGCTGTGTATTTACATCAACGGATTGGTGGCAAAATTAAAGCGTTTTTGCCGATTTATGACTTCTCATACGAGATGACCACCCTTCTGTCGCCTGACGAGCGTACCGCTATGCGTCAGGGAGTGATCGGCCAGCGTACCGCGTGGATCCGCGAGCAGGCGAAATATTACCTGGAAGCGGGCGTACCTATCGATATCAAAGTGGTCTGGCACAACAGGCCTTTCGAAGCTATTATCCAGGAAGTGGTGGCCGGCGGGCATGACCTGCTGCTGAAAATGGCGCACCAGCACGACAAGCTGGAATCCGTTATCTTCACCCCAACCGACTGGCACCTGCTGCGCAAATGCCCTTGCCCGGTATGGATGGTGAAAGATCAGCCGTGGCCCGAGGGCGGCAAAGCCGTCGTGGCGGTCAACCTGGCCAGCGAAGAGGATTATCACAATTCGCTGAACGAGAAGCTGGTGAAGGAGACCCTTCAGCTTGCCGACCAGGTAAACCACACCGAAGTGCATCTGGTGGGGGCGTATCCGGTTACGCCAATCAATATCGCCATCGAACTGCCTGAATTTGATCCGAGCGTGTATAACGACGCGATTCGCGGCCAGCATCTGCTGGCTATGAAGGCGCTGCGCCAGAAATTCAGCATTGACGAGAACATGACCCACGTAGAAAAAGGGTTACCGGAAGAGGTTATTCCGGACCTGGCGGAACATTTGCAGGCCGGGATTGTGGTGCTGGGCACCATCGGTCGTACCGGTATTTCTGCCGCGTTCCTGGGGAATACCGCCGAGCAGGTCATCGACCATCTGCGCTGCGACCTGTTGGTCATTAAACCGGACCAGTACCAGACGCCGGTTGAACTGGACGACGATGAGGACGATTAATCAAAAGTGAAAGCCCGCCGGTAAGGCGGGCTTTTTTTATTGCGCTTCGCTCACGCGTTGCGGTGGCGCCTCGTCGCCAGCATTCATCCAGGGCGCGTGCAGAACCATGCTCGGCAGCGCCAGCCTGATCTCCTGCTGGTTTAGCCCTTCCAGAATACGGATATTGATCTCCTGCTGAATATCCATGTACTTGTTGTAATCCGCCGTATTGACGATATGGACAACCTCGAAGGTCAGGCGATCGCGATCGAAGCCCAGGAAATGGGCGCGGTCAAACTTCGTTTCGCCGACGTCCGTGATGATCTGCTTCACCATTTCGCCCACGGAGCGCAGCTTGTCCGGCGCCGTGTCGCTGGCCACGCCAAAGGTAAAGACGATCCGCCGCGTCTGCATTCGCTTATAGTTATGCAGCGTCTGTTGCAGCAGAATGGCGTTCCCGCAGACAATCTGCTCCCCGCTCAGGCTGCGGATGCGGGTGGTTTTCAGGCCAATATGCTCTACCGTCCCCGCCACGTCGTTGAACACCACAAAATCGCCAATCTCGAACGGCTTGTCAAAGCCGATGGAAAGGGATGCAAAGACATCGCTCAGGATCGTTTGCACCGCGAGGGCGATAGCGATACCCCCTACCCCAAGGCTGGCAACCAGAGCAGTGATGTTGACGCCCGCGTTAGCAAGAATAGACAGCAGCATCACTGACCAGACGATGGCACGGAGGATAAGCCCCGTGATCACCAGCGTAACCGGATTTTTATGGCTTCCCGGCGCCAGCATGACGTGACGAAGCCACGACACAACCCCCTGATCCATCCACAGCGCCACCTGGATCGCGAAGACCAGGAACCAGGCGTGGCTCACGGTGCCAAAAAGACGATCGGGTAAGTCAACGAAACGCAGGCTGAAGAGCAGCGCCACCACAAAAAGCAGGAAGCGGCTGGTGCGGTTAAGCATATCCGTCAGGATAAAGCGCATCCGGTTAGTGGTTGGGTGCTTGTCGCCCCAGGTGGTGATGCCTTTCTTAACGAACGCGATCAGGCGCGTCAGCAGCCAGTACACCAGCAGCGTCACAAAGACAACCGTGGCGACACCAATCCAGAACGCTGGCGTCATCATCAGCTCTATGATGTCGAAGCGGGACAAAAATTGCATTACACCTCCTCGTATTACACAAAGGGTAAAGTATAGACAGAGGAGAAACGCTGGCCGCAGAAATAAGAAAACCGCCCCGAAGAGCGGTTTGTCAGGATGACGCTGAATTACAGCGCTTTCAGAATCGCATCCACGCTGGCCTTGGCGTCGCCAAACAGCATGTGGGTATTTTCCTTGAAGAAAAGCGGGTTCTGAACGCCAGCATAGCCGGTGTTCATGGAGCGCTTGAAGACAATCACGTTCTGCGCTTTCCACACTTCCAGAACGGGCATGCCCGCAATCGGGCTACGCGGATCGTCCTGTGCCGCCGGGTTAACGGTGTCGTTGGCGCCAATGACCAGCACGGTGTCGGTATCGGCGAAATCATCGTTGATCTCGTCCATCTCCAGCACGATGTCGTAAGGCACTTTCGCTTCCGCCAGCAGCACGTTCATGTGGCCCGGCAGACGCCCCGCCACCGGGTGAATACCAAAGCGAACCTTGATCCCGCGCGCGCGCAGCTTCTCGGTGATTTCCGCCACCGGATACTGCGCCTGCGCCACCGCCATGCCGTAGCCCGGGGTGATGATGACGGAATGCGAGTTTTTCAGCATCTCGGCGGTCTCTTCCGCGCCGATCTCGCGGTGCTCGCCCACTTCCTCATCAGAGCCGGTAGAGGAGCCGTCCGTGCCGAAGCCACCGGCGATGACGCTGATAAACGAACGGTTCATCGCCTTACACATGATGTAAGAAAGGATCGCACCGGAAGAGCCCACCAGCGCACCGGTGACAATCAGCAGGTCGTTGCTCAGCATGAAGCCAGCCGCCGCCGCTGCCCAACCGGAGTAGGAGTTCAGCATGGAAACCACCACCGGCATGTCGGCCCCGCCGATAGAGGCCACCAGATGCCAGCCGAACGCCAGCGCGATGATGGTCATCACCAGGAGAGCCAGCACCTGCAGGCCTACGCTTTCGGTACGAACGAAGACCACCAGCAGCACAAAGGAAACCACCAGCGCCGCGAGGTTCAGCTTGTGGCGGTTAGGCAGCATCAGCGGCTTAGACGAAATCTTCCCGCGCAGTTTGCCAAACGCCACGATCGACCCGGTGAAGGTGACCGCACCGATGAAGATGCCGAGGAACACTTCGGTGAGGTGAATGTTCACCAGAATCGGCTCCAGGCCCGGTTCGTGGTACAGGTAGCTGTTAAAGCCCACCAGCACCGCCGCCAGCCCCACGAAGCTGTGCAGGATCGCAACCAGCTCCGGCATCTCGGTCATTTCAACGCGTTTCGCCAGGCGAATACCAATCGCGCCGCCGATGATCATCGCCACCAGGATCCACGCCACGTTGCCGGTGTCCGGCCCGAAGATGGTGGCAATCAGCGCAATCGCCATCCCGGCGATACCAAAGTTATTTCCCTGCTGAGACGTTTCGTGCTTGGAAAGTCCCGCCAGACTGAAAATAAACAGGATTGCAGCAACAATGTATGCGGCTGTAACTAATCCTCCAGACATATGCTACCCCTTAGCCTTTAAGAAACATTTTCAGCATGCGCTGAGTCACGGTGAAGCCACCGAAAATATTGATACTGGCGATCAGCACCGCAATAAAGCTCAGGAAGCTTATCCAGCCGCCGTGACCAATCTGCAGCAATGCCCCCACCACGATAATCCCGGAGATGGCGTTGGTAACCGACATCAGCGGCGTATGCAGCGCATGTGAGACGTTCCACACGACGTAGTAGCCCACCACGCAGGAGAGCGCGAAGACGGTGAAGTGGCCGAGGAACTCTTTTGGCGCAACGTCCGCCAGCCAGCCGAACAGGATGATGACCAGCGCCATGATGGCGTATTTACGCCACGGTGAGGCAGGCTTCGCTGGCTCAACTGGCTCGGGCGCCGCTTTCGGGGCCGCCTGCGGCTGAGCGGAAACCTGGATCGGCGGTGCAGGCCAGGTGATTTCCCCTTCACGCACCACGGTCACGCCGCGCACCACCACATCGTCAAAATCAACGGTGATGTTGCCGTCTTTCTCTTTGCAGAGCAGCTTCAGCAGGTTAACGAGGTTAGTGCCGTACAGCTGAGAGGACTGGGTTGGCAGACGCCCCGGCAGGTCGGTATAACCGATCACCTTCACGCCGTTAGCGGTTGTAGTAACCTGGTTTGGCACGGTGTATTCACAGTTACCGCCGTTTTGCGCCGCCAGATCGACGATGACGCTGCCCGGCTGCATGGAATCGACCATTTCGCGGGTGATCAGCTTCGGTGCCGGTTTACCCGGAATCAGCGCGGTGGTGACAATAATGTCCACCTCTTTCGCCTGCGCGGCGAAAAGCGCCATTTCCGCTTTGATAAACGCTTCAGACATGACCTTCGCATAACCATCACCGCTGCCCGCTTCTTCCTTGAAGTCCAGCTCGAGGAACTCGGCGCCCATACTCTGCACCTGCTCCTTCACTTCCGGGCGGGTGTCAAACGCGCGGACGATAGCGCCCAGGCTGTTTGCCGCACCGATAGCCGCCAGGCCGGCCACGCCGGCACCAATCACCATCACTTTTGCAGGCGGCACTTTACCTGCCGCGGTGATCTGACCGGTAAAGAAGCGACCAAACTCATGGGCAGCTTCGACAATGGCGCGATAGCCGGCGATGTTCGCCATAGAGCTCAGCGCATCCAGAGACTGCGCGCGCGAAATACGCGGCACGGAGTCCATCGCCATCACGGTGACGCCGCGTGCCGCCAGCTTCTCCATCAGCTCCGGGTTTTGCGCTGGCCAGACAAAGCTCACCAGCGTGGTGCCGGCGTTCAGCAGTTCAATTTCACTCTCTTCCGGTGCGTTTACCTTCAGAATAATGGGTGATTGCCAGACCTCAGCACCGTCCACAACGTCCGCGCCAGCCTGAATAAAGGCCTCGTCGTCGAAACTTGCCAGTTTGCCTGCGCCGCTTTCAATCGCGACGGTGAACCCCAGCTTAAGCAGTTGCTCCACCGTTTTCGGTGTTGCCGCTACGCGGGTTTCATTGGCTAACCGTTCTTTTGGTACCCCAATACGCATAGTTTTCCCTTCCATCGGTTTTTGATGATGGTTTGTCGATAATTGCCCGCGGCTAGCTTCATTTTTCGCCAGTACCATAACGGCGAAGCATGATTAACCCCGGAAAATAAAACAGTAACAAACTTTCTATAACCTACTGAAAATAGCGCCCGCGATCTACCGCCAGAAAACACTATTTCTTACTTTATCTGTGAAAAATAAGCGATCGGGGTCACTGACAGAGATATTTACCTTTAATTCACCTTCATGACCGATAATTCGCGCAAGCGGAGCGGTAAAAACATGATATAGCGCCATAAGAGAACAACTTATTAACATTAAATTAACTTGTAAAAGTCATATGCTTTATCAGTTTTGCTTGTCAAACGCCTGTTTTTTCCACATATCACTAAATGTTATCGAATCAGGCGCTTCGGTGAGCACAGGCTGTGAAAAATGGCGCAGACAGCGACGGGTGTTCAATGCCATAATCGGGACCGTCTCAAATTAACAACAATACCAGTACATGGTTTGCGCAAGGCGAAGGATTATTTTTATGAAGCTTAAGAACACACTCCTGGCGTCCGCACTTCTATCCGCGACCGCCCTGTCCGCGAATGCCGCGACGGAGTTAACGCCGGAGCAAGCGGCAGCGTTAAAACCTTTTGACCAGACGGTCATTGTGGGCCGCTTTAACTCCATCGGCGACGGCGTTGCCGCCGCTTCTAAAGCCGCCGATAAAAAAGGCGCGGCTGCGTTTTACGTGCTCGATCAATCCGATCAGGGCAACAGCGGCAACCAGCGCGTGACCGTTGCGCTGTACAAAGATAACGCCCCTAAGGCAGATGAGCAGAAAAACCGCGTGATTAACGGCATCGTTGAGCTGCCGAAAGATCAGGCCGTTCAGCTGGAACCGTACGACACCGTCACCGTTCAGGGCTTCTACCGCAGCCAGCCAGAAGTTAACGATGTCATCACCAAAGCCGCGCGTGAAAAAGGTGCTTACGCTTTCTATATCGTGCGCCAGGTTGATGCCAACCAGGGCGGCAACCAGCGCATTACCGCATTCATCTATAAGCAGGATGCGAAAAAGCGCGTAGTACAAAGCCCGGATGCCATTCCTGCGAATTCTGAAGCCGGACGCGCCGCGTTAGCGAAGGGCGGCGAAGAAGCGAAGAAAGTTGAAATTCCGGGCGTAGCAACCTCTGCTGCACCAAGCGCTGAGGTGGGTCGTTTCTTTGAGACGCAATCCACGAAGGGTGGCCGTTACACCGTCACGTTACCGGACGGCACTAAAATTGAAGAGCTGAACAAAGCCACTGCCGCGCAGATGGTTCCGTTCGACAGCATCAAGTTTACCGGCAACTACGGCAACATGACCGAGATCTCCTATCAGGTGGCGAAGCGCGCTGCGAAGAAAGGCGCGAAGTACTATCACATTACCCGCCAGTGGCAGGAACGTGGTAACAACATGACCATCAGCGCCGATCT
The DNA here is from genome assembly GCF_026627565.1 of Enterobacter cloacae complex sp. 2022EL-00788. Lineage (NCBI taxonomy): Bacteria > Pseudomonadati > Pseudomonadota > Gammaproteobacteria > Enterobacterales > Enterobacteriaceae > Enterobacter > Enterobacter cloacae complex sp. 2022EL-00788. The sequence goes on from NZ_JAPNMC010000001.1 coordinate 415,006, forward strand.
GTATAAGTAACAAAACGGTTTCACAAAGGCGGCACCGTGCCGCCTTTTTTGTTACTTTTTTTCTGATTTCTGCCACACGTCATTGCATGCGTCCGTGACACTCCGTAAAATCCCGCGCCTTAGTGTGATCCACCATTTTTATGCGCCTTAGCGAAATAATTATTCTGGGTTTGGACGTTTCATAACAGGAAGCCAATGGAAAAGAAACTTGGCCTGAGTGCTTTAACTGCACTCGTATTGAGCTCAATGCTGGGCGCGGGCGTATTCAGTTTGCCGCAGAATATGGCGGCCGTAGCCAGCCCTGCCGCGCTGCTGATCGGCTGGGGCATAACCGGTGCCGGAATTTTGCTGCTGGCGTTCGCCATGCTGCTGCTGACCCGCATCCGACCGGATCTGGACGGCGGCATATTCACCTACGCGCGCGAAGGCTTCGGCGAGCTGATTGGCTTCTGCTCCGCCTGGGGTTACTGGCTGTGCGCGGTGATCGCCAACGTCTCCTATCTGGTTATTGTCTTTTCGGCGCTCAGTTTCTTTACCGATACGCCCGAGCTGCGCCTGTTTGGCGACGGCAATACGTGGCAGTCCATCGTCGGCGCCTCGGTACTGCTGTGGATCGTTCACTGGCTGATTTTACGCGGCGTCCAGACCGCTGCAAGCATCAACCTGGTGGCAACGCTGGCCAAGCTGGTGCCGCTTGGCCTGTTCGTCGTGCTGGCCTTTCTGGCCTTCCGCCTGGACGTATTTAACCTCGACTTCAGCGGGATTGCGCTGGGGGTTCCCGTCTGGGAACAGGTAAAAAATACCATGCTGATCACCCTGTGGGTGTTCATCGGCGTAGAAGGTGCCGTCGTGGTCTCCGCGCGAGCGCGTAACAAGCGCGACGTGGGACGCGCCACGCTGCTGGCCGTGCTGGCGGCGCTGGGCGTTTATCTGCTGGTGACGCTGCTGTCGCTCGGCGTGGTGGCGCGCCCTGAGCTGGCTGAAATGCGCAACCCGTCGATGGCCGGGCTGATGGTGAAAATGATGGGCCCGTGGGGCGACGTAATTATCGCGGCGGGTCTGATTGTCTCCGTCTGCGGAGCGTACCTGAGCTGGACCATTATGGCCGCGGAAGTCCCGTTCCTGGCCGCCACCCACAAGGCGTTCCCGCGCCTCTTTGCGTGTCAGAATAAAAACAGCGCGCCTTCCGCCTCGCTGTGGCTCACCAACATCAGCGTACAGGTCTGTCTGGTGCTGATCTGGCTCACAGGTTCAGACTATAACACGCTGCTGACCATCGCCTCCGAGATGATTCTGGTACCCTATTTCTTAGTGGGCGCATATCTGTTAAAAATTGCGACCCGTCCGGCACACTATGCGGTGGGCGTCGGCGCCTGTATTTACGGGCTATGGTTGTTGTATGCTTCCGGGCCGATGCATCTGCTGCTGTCCGTGGTGCTGTACGCGCCAGGCCTGCTGGTGTTCATCTATGCTCGCCGCACGCATCAGCTTGAGAATGCCCTTCAGCGTCGCGAAATGGTGTTGATAGGTATGCTGTTAGTCGCTGCCGTACCGGCAACGTGGATGTTAATGGGATAGCGCCGCCTGTCCCATTGTTGAACTGAAAAGGAGAATACGATGGGACATACGCAGCAACGCCCAATACTAATCACTGGCGCAGGCCGCCGCATCGGCCTCGCCCTCGCCCATCACTTCCTCAATCTTCGCCATCCGGTCATTGTCAGTTACCGCACGGAATATCCCTCCATTGAAGGGCTGAGAAACGCCGGAGCCGTATGCATTCAGGCGGATTTTTCGACGGATGAGGGCATCCTCGCCTTTGCGGAAGCAGTGAAATCGACCACCAGCGGGCTGAGGGCGGTTATTCACAACGCCAGCACCTGGCTTCCTGAAAAAGCAGGCCACTCGCTCAGCGAAACGCTCGCCTGCATGATGCAAATCCACGTTAATGCCCCCTACTTGCTCAACCATGCCTTGCAGGATCTGCTGCGCGGGCACGGCCATGCCGCGGGCGACATCATCCACTTCACCGATTACGTGGTGGAGCGAGGAAGCGACAAGCACATCGCCTACGCGGCCAGCAAAGCTGCTCTGGATAACATGACGCGATCGTTTGCACGCAGGCTGGCGCCCGAGGTAAAGGTCAATGCAATTGCGCCGGCAATGATTTTGTTCAACGAGGGCGACGACGCGGAGTATCGTCAGCAGGCGCTCAACAAGTCGCTAATGAAAATTGCGCCCGGCGAGAAAGAGATTATCGACCTGATCGACTATCTGCTGACCAGCTGTTACGTCACCGGCCGAACCTTTGCCGTGGACGGAGGCCGTCCGCTGCGCTAGTGAAAGCGGCTCCAGAAGAAGATCAGCACCCAGGCGCTGAGGCTCCAGCAGACCACCGCTCCGCCCAGCGCCAGGGGCAGACGCAGAAAGCCGGTGAAGTACCACAACGACAGCAGATAGATAAAATACGGAATGATTGACCACATCCCGAAAACGATGGTGGCGCGCAGCGCCTCAATACCCCGCTCGGAGGCCACAATATAGTGGGCGATCAGCGCAAAGGTCGGGAAAAGCGGAATCAGCCCGGCAATGTAGTAATTTTTGGTTTTAGCCAGTACACCAATCAGCAGCACCACCAGCGCGCCAAGCGCGGCTTTTATCACCAGCCCCATGCTTTTTCCCTTTAACAATCAAATAACAATGTTATGCAGAATAACGGAACTCTGGCTAATTGAGAAAGATTAATGGAAGGTTAATGTTGTGCGGTGTATGTTGGCATTTTTCGCGATAACAGACGCAGTATGAATAAGATTGTTTATGTAGAAGATGAACCAGAAGTGGGGCAATTAATCGCCGCTTACCTGGGTAAACATGATATGGACGTGATTGTTGAGCCTCGCGGCGACCGCGCAGAGGACGTCGTCACCCGCGTAAACCCGGATCTGGTGCTGCTGGACATCATGCTGCCCGGTAAAGATGGCATGACGCTCTGCCGCGATCTGCGGGCGAAATGGGACGGGCCAATCGTGCTGCTGACCTCACTCGACAGCGATATGAACCATATTCTGTCGCTTGAGATGGGCGCCAATGACTACATACTCAAAACCACGCCTCCGGCGGTCCTGCTGGCCCGCCTGCGCCTTCACCTTCGCCAGCGTGCCGGCGCCGAGCGTGACGCGCCCGCTGGCTCGTTAACGCCGCATAAAGCGATGCGGTTCGGCACGCTGTCTATCGATCCCGTCAACCGCCAGGTTATGCTCGCCGGGGAGCAGATTTCGCTCTCGACGGCAGATTTTGACCTGCTGTGGGAACTGGCAACCCACGCCGGGCAAATTATGGATCGTGATGCGCTGCTGAAAAACCTGCGCGGCGTAAGCTACGACGGCATGGATCGCAGCGTGGACGTGGCGATTTCTCGCCTGCGAAAAAAGCTGCAGGACAGCGCCACCGAGCCCTACCGCATTAAAACCGTGCGTAACAAGGGCTACCTGTTTGCTCCGCACGCGTGGGAAACCTGATCTACATCCGCTGATGAAAAAGCACGTTGTGCTGCCCCGGCTTCCCGTTTCGTTCGAAAGCCGGGTATCGCTCGGCCTTATTCCCGACTAAGCGAATTTTATGTAAGAGTTTTCTTGCTATCGCGGCAAGAAGGCTCATAATTGACCTACGCGCCTCGTGCCATTCTTCACGGGTCATGCCAGCTGTAGCGTAATCGTCCAGGAGCCGCTACTGCAGATCGCCCTATCTCTACTCAATCATCAGTGCTTCTAATGTAGTGCAACGCTTCTAACAGCGACGTTGAAAGCCATTCTTCTCAAAAAAATCCTGAAATGAGGATTTAAGCCCATGAAATATGTATAGCTACGATGATGTAGATAGCATCAAAACCAATCTTGAATGGATTGTTCATCAGGCAGCGACTCACCATCCGCTACCCACCCCACACGACCAAAAAGCCATTTTTAATCTTCTGAAACTGATCCAGACCTACGAAGCGCTCCTTGAATTAATCAACGAATTTGGTATTTCTGTTATAGATGCGAATATCGCAGAAGGCCTGTCCGTTACGGAAAACCTGATAGCCAAACTGAAACGTCCCGGAGACGCAATTTAAATATTTTGAGCCTTGCCATTACGGTATGTTCTCCGGCGTAATGGCAATGATGCATACGGATAGTTCTTCAACATTCTTCACTATTGTTAAACCCCAATCCAGATCAAAATTTAACCGATAAATCATCATTCATAAAAAAAAACTCAAAAAAAACCCTTAGGCTGATAAGGATTACCTCCTTGAAATAAAAGGAATTATCCAAACATAATAAAAATAACGATCAATATCAATAGGTTACAAGATTGATCAAATTGAAATCCCGTGCTAAACAAAATTACAGGCTTATAATCCTAATCTGAGGAACCCGTAATGGCATGGCGAGTGTTAAGTTCTGTGATCTGCCCAAACACAGGCATTGTTTACTCATGCATCGTTGGTATGAAATTAATAAGGCTGATTATATGGTACGAAAGTGATATTTATTTAGTGCCGGGCGACAGAATTCATCCAACAAAAAATGGCATTTTCATTAACGGGGAATTTAGTCCGATATCACTTTATAACGTTTCGCCGTACCGGGAGGCATTATGGAACGAGATAAAAAATAAAATGTCCTGCCCTTTTAATAAAGATAATGAAACTGAAGACTGTGCATATTCAATACACTGTAACGCGCGCAAATGCCCTCACGGTTTTACCACCAATCCGCTAATAATAGGATTACGGCGTAATCATTAAATCCGTAACTTCTCACTGCGATTACAACGCTCTGATTCAATGAGAAATTCTAATGAGTCAGGGCTTTTCCTTTATGGCGACATCCTGTAAATGAAGTCATCGATGAGCCGTTACGGTGTTGTCAGCACGGTTAAACCCTGCTTTCATAGCAATACTGTTGGGGTGTGAACGCTGAAATACTTTCCGCGTAGTGTGCTGGTGGTTATTAATGAAAAAGCTGTTTGTACAGTTTTATCTTCTGCTGTTTGTCTGCTTCCTGGTGATGACCATGCTGGTCGGGCTGGTTTATAAGTTCACTGCCGAGCGCGCGGGCAGGCAGTCCCTTGACGACCTGATGAAAAGCTCGCTCTACCTGATGCGCAGCGAGCTGCGTGAAATACCGCCGCACGACTGGGCGCGCACGATGAAAGAGCTGGACCTTAACCTGTCGTTTGATCTGCGCATTGAGCCCATCAAGGATTTCGATCTGGAGCCGCCAGCAATGCAGCGCCTGCGGGACGGAGACATCGTGGCGCTGGACGAGAAGTATACTTTTATACAGCGAATCCCGCGTAGCCATTACGTTCTGGCCGTCGGCCCCGTGCCCTATCTCTATTATCTGCACCAGATGCGCCTGCTGGATCTCGCCCTGCTCGCCTTCATTGCCATCTCGCTCGCGCTCCCGGTTTTCATCTGGATGCGGCCGCACTGGCAGGACATGCTGAAGCTGGAATCCGCCGCGCAGCGTTTCGGGGAGGGTCATCTTACCGAACGTATTCACTTTGACAGCGGATCCGGCTTTGAGCGTCTCGGCATCGCCTTTAACCAGATGGCCGATAATATCAACGCCCTGATAGCCAGCAAGAAGCAGCTGATCGACGGCATCGCTCACGAGCTACGTACGCCGCTGGTGCGTCTGCGCTATCGTCTGGAGATGAGCGAGAATCTGACCGGTGCTGAATCGCAGGCGCTCAACCGGGATATCGGCCAGCTTGAAGCGCTCATTGAAGAGCTGCTGACCTATGCCCGCCTCGACCGGCCGCAGAACGAGCTGCACCTCAGCACCCCGGATCTCCCTGCCTGGTTACAGACACATATCAATGATGTGCAGAGCGTAAACCCGCAGCGCAGGCTGCTGACGGTCATTAAACCCGGCGATTACGGCGCGCTGGACATGCGCCTGATGGAGCGCGTGCTGGATAATCTGATGAATAACGCTATGCGGTACAGCGAGACCACGCTGCGTATCCGCTTAGATTTACAGGGAAGCCAGGCGAACCTCTCCGTGGAAGACGATGGGCCCGGCATTGAGCCGTCAGAACGGGAAAAGGTTTTCGAGCCGTTTGTGCGCCTCGATCCCAGCCGAGACCGCGCCACTGGCGGCTGCGGTCTCGGGCTGGCCATTGTCCGTTCCATTGCCCAGGCGATGGGCGGCTCGGTCCGTTGTGAAGAGAGCGAACTGGGCGGCGCCCGCTTCGTCTTTAGCTGGCCGATCTACCACAACATTCCCCTTCCCGTTCCTGCCTGACCTTCACCGCACGCTGGCCTGACCCGGCGTGCTGTGCTATACCATCAGTATGTTGTAACTAATTAGGGGCTGCTATGGCAACTTACGACCTCATCGAAAGGCTGAACGCCACGTTTCGGGAAATAGAACAGGAATTACTCACCCTGACGGCAGAATTACAGGGCTGTCGCCTGCTGGCCGCGCGCGTCTTCTCCCTGCCCGAGGTGGCGAAAGGGGCGGAACACGATCCGCTGGACACCATTGAGGTGACGCAGCATATCGGCAGCGCGGCGCTTGAGCTGACGTTGCAGCACTATCGCCGCCTGTTCATCCAGCAGCAGTCCGAAAACCGCAGCAGCAAGGCCGCCGTGCGCCTGCCCGGCGTTATCTGTCTGCAGACGGACACCAAGTCGCGTGAAGCGCTGGAGGCCAGAATTGCGCATATTAATGCGCTGAAGGCCGCCTTCGAGAAGATCGTGACCGTTGAATCCGGGCTGGCACCGGCTGCCCGTTTTGAGTGGGTGCATCGTCAGCTTCCCGGGCTGATAACCCTGAACGCCTACCGCACGCTGACGGTGCTGAACCACCCCGCCACGCTGCGCTTCGGCTGGGCGAATAAGCACATCATTAAAAATTTCACGCGCGATGAGATCCTGGCGCAGCTGGAGAAAAGCCTGAAATCACCGCGTACGGTCGCCCCGTGGTCGCGGGAACAGTGGATTGAGCGGCTGGAGCAGGAGTACCACAGCATTGCCTCCCTGCCGGCCGATGCTCGTCTGAAGATAAAGCGTCCCGTAAAGGTACAGCCTATCGCCCGCGTCTGGTATGCGGGGCAGCAAAAGCAGGTGCAGTATGCCTGCCCGACGCCGCTGATAGCGCTTTACGACGCCGATCGTGGTGCGGTGGTGCCGGACATCGGGGAGCTGCTTAACTACGATGCCGAAAACGTACAGCATCGCTATAAGCCCCAGGCGCAGCCGCTTAAGCTGATTATTCCGCGGCTGCACCTGTACGTGGCGGGATGATTACGTCTGGCTGCTGACCATCGCCTCCGGACGGACCCAGGCGTCAAACTCGGCGTCCGTCAGGTAGCCCAGCGCCAGCGCCGAGGCTTTTAGCGTCAGCCCCTCCTTGTGCGCTTTTTTGGCAATTTCGGCCGCTTTGTCGTAGCCGATGTGGGTGTTCAGCGCCGTTACCAGCATCAGGGACTCATTCAGCAGCTGGCCGATCCGCTCGCGATTTGGCTCAATGCCCACCGCACAGTGCTCGTTAAAGCTTTCCATGCCGTCTGCCAGCAGACGGATCGATTGCAGTACGTTGTGGATCACCATCGGACGATAGACGTTAAGCTCGAAGTTACCGGACGCGCCGCCCATGTTAACCGCCACGTCGTTGCCCATCACCTGGCAGCAGAGCATGGTCATGGCTTCACACTGGGTCGGGTTAACCTTCCCCGGCATGATGGAGCTGCCCGGCTCGTTTTCCGGGATGCTGATTTCGCCGATGCCGCAGCGCGGGCCGGAGGCCAGCCAGCGCACGTCGTTGGCAATTTTCATCAGCGAGGCGGCCAGCCCTTTCAGCGCGCCGTGCGCGTGGACCAGCGCGTCACAGGTTGCCAGCGCTTCAAACTTGTTAGGCGCGGTTACGAACGGCTGCCCGGCGATCTTCGCCAGCTCGTCCGCCACGCGCGCCGCGTATTCGGGATGGGTGTTTAACCCGGTACCGACCGCCGTCCCGCCGAGCGCCAGCTCCGCCAGATGCGGCAGGCTACCATCGATATGCTTAAGATTATGCTCCAGCATCGCCACCCAGCCGGAAATCTCCTGGCCGAGCGTCAGGGGGGTGGCGTCCTGCAGGTGCGTACGGCCGATTTTAACGATATCGCGGAAGGCCTGCGCTTTTTCATTAAGCGTGGATTTCAGGACGTTGAGCTGCGGAATGAGCTTTTCGCGGATGGCGATAACCGCCGCCACGTGCATCGCCGTCGGGAACACGTCGTTGGAGCTCTGACTTTTGTTGACGTCATCGTTCGGGTGTACCTTGCGCTCCATGCCGCGCACGCCGCCCAGCAGCTCGCTTGCCCGGTTCGCCAGCACCTCGTTCATGTTCATGTTGCTCTGGGTGCCGGAACCGGTCTGCCAGACGGCAAGCGGGAATTCGTCGGGGTGTTTACCCGCCAGCACTTCGTCTGCGGCGCGGATGATGGCCGTGGCTTTTTCGGCGTCCAGCAGGCCCAGATCCTGGTTCACTTTGGCAGCGGCGCGTTTGGTCAGCGCCAGCGCCTGAATTAGCGAGACGGGCATCTTCTCGGTTGAAATGCGGAAATGCTCCAGCGAACGCTGGGTTTGTGCGCCCCATAGCCTGTCGGCCGGAACCTCGATTGCGCCCATAGAGTCTTTCTCATGGCGTACCGTTGTCATTACTTTCTCCTTGATAACGCTGTCGGGATTGCTCACATGCTTAAGGGATAAGTATTGATGACTTCTGAGAAACGATATGGCGCTTTGTGCGCTCTTTAGTATGTCGGGTGGCGCTGACGCTTAACCGCCACCCGGCTTTTTTCAGGTTACTTCACACACGCCGAACACTGGGATGACTGGATCTGTTTGAAGAAGTCGTTTCCTTTGTCATCCACCAGGATAAACGCCGGGAAATCTTCCACTTCAATTTTCCAGATAGCCTCCATGCCCAGTTCCGGGTATTCCACGCATTCCAGGCTCTTGATGCTGCCCTGCGCCAGCACCGCTGCCGGGCCGCCGATGCTGCCGAGGTAGAAACCACCGTGCTTGTGGCACGCGTCCGTTACCTGCTGGCTGCGGTTGCCCTTCGCCAGCATGATCATGCTGCCGCCGTTGGCCTGCAGCTGGTCAACGTACGAGTCCATACGGCCCGCCGTGGTTGGCCCCAACGACCCGGAGGCATACCCTTCTGGCGTTTTCGCCGGGCCCGCGTAGTAGATTGGGTGATCTTTAATGTACTGCGGCAGCCCTTCACCGTTGTCCAGGCGCTCTTTCAGCTTCGCATGGGCGATGTCGCGGCCCACGATGATGGTCCCGTTCAGGGAAAGGCGCGTTGAAACAGGGTACTGCGACAGCTGCGCCAGGATCTCCTTCATCGGGCGGTTCAGGTCAACGCGTACCGCTTCACCCTCACCCGCTTTGCGCAGCGCTTCCGGAATATACTTGCCCGGGTTGTTTTCCAGCTTTTCGATCCAGATGCCGTCGCGGTTGATCTTGGCCTTGATGTTACGATCCGCAGAGCACGAGACGCCCATCCCGACCGGACAGGACGCGCCGTGGCGCGGCAGGCGGATCACGCGAATGTCGTGCGCGAAGTATTTGCCGCCAAACTGCGCGCCAAGCCCCAGATTCTGCGCTTCGGTCAGCAGTTCCTGCTCAAGCTGCACGTCGCGGAACGCCTGGCCGTGTTCATTACCTTCGGTTGGCAGGCCGTCGTAGTATTTGGTTGAGGCCAGCTTGACGGTTTTCAGGGTGCTTTCCGCGGACGTGCCGCCAATCACAAACGCGATATGGTACGGCGGGCAGGCGGCCGTGCCGAGAGTGCGCATCTTCTCAACCAGATAGTTCTTCAGCTTGCCCGGGGTGAGCAGCGCTTTGGTTTCCTGGTAAAGATAGGTTTTGTTGGCCGAACCGCCGCCTTTGGCGATGCAGAGGAATTTATACTCATCGCCGTCGACGCTGTAGAGGTCAATCTGCGCCGGCAGGTTGGTACCGGTGTTGACCTCTTTGTACATGTCCAGCGCCGCGTTTTGCGAATAGCGCAGGTTGTCCTCGGTGTAGGTGTTGTAGACGCCGTGCGCCAGCGCCGCTTCGTCACCGCCGCCGGTCCAGACGCGCTGGCCCTTCTTGCCGGTGATAATCGCCGTGCCGGTATCCTGGCAGGTTGGCAAAATGCCCTTCGCCGCGATATCCGAGTTACGCAGGAACTGCAGCGCGACGTATTTATCGTTCTCGCTGGCCTGCGGATCGCTCAGGATATCGGCAACCTGCTGCTGATGCGCCGGACGAAGCATAAAGGACGCATCGTGGAAGGCCTGCTGCGCCATCAGCGTCAGGGCCTGCGGGTCAACTTTGAGGATCTCCTGCCCTTCAAACTCAGAGACAGAAACGTAATCGCGGGTTAACAGATAATACTCGGTCCGATCCTCGCTGAGGGGGAAAGGATCCTGATAATGGAAGGGTTTATTCGACATTGTTCTCTCACTTACTGCTTCGGTCTGTTTATTCAGGGCAGATGTTCCGCTGCCCGGCTTAAAAGCGAGTCAGCTTATCCTACACAATTTTTTAACAAAAACTGAGACTAGTACGACTTTTTACATCCGCAGGTTACTTCCATTCGGTTTATTGCTTTAATACGCGCAGTTAATTCCACATATGAATCAGGGCTTGATAATGCAAAAACTCATCAACTCGGTGCAAAACTATGCCTGGGGAAGTAAAACTGCGTTAACGGATCTCTACGGTATCGCGAACCCAAACAACCTGCCGATGGCAGAACTGTGGATGGGCGCGCACCCGAAGAGCAGCTCAAAAATTGAAGATGCCAGCGGCCAGGCCCGCAGCCTGCGCGAGGTGATCGATGCCGACAAAACCGCGCTGCTCGGCAGTAAGGTGGCGAACCGCTTTGGCGAGCTGCCGTTCCTGTTTAAGGTGCTGTGCGCCGACCAGCCGCTCTCCATTCAGGTTCACCCGAACAAGAAAGCATCCGAAATCGGCTTTGCCAAAGAAAATGCCGCCGGTATTCCGCTGGACGCCGCAGAGCGTAACTACAAAGATCCCAACCACAAGCCGGAACTGGTGTTTGCCCTTACCCCTTTCCTGGCGATGAACGCGTTTCGTGAGTTTTCCGAGATCGTCTCCCTGCTGCAGCCGGTCGCCGGAGCCAGCAAGGCTATCGCCCACTTCCTGGAAAACCCGAACGCAGACGCGCTGAGCGAACTATTTGCCAGCCTGCTCAGCATGCAGGGAGAGGAAAAATCCCACGCGCTGGCGGTGCTGAAAGCGGCACTCAGAGGCCAGCAGGGAGAACCGTGGGACACCATTCGCGTGATTTCCGAGTTTTACCCGGACGACAGCGGCCTGTTTTCTCCGCTGCTGCTGAACGTGGTGAAGCTCAACCCGGGCGAAGCGATGTTCCTGTTCGCCGAAACGCCGCACGCCTACCTGAACGGCGTGGCGCTGGAGGTGATGGCCAACTCCGATAACGTGCTGCGCGCGGGCCTGACGCCAAAATACATCGACATCCCTGAGCTGGTTGCCAACGTGAAGTTCGAGGCTAAACCTGCCGGTGAGCTGCTTACTCAGCCGGTAAAAAATGGCGCAGAGCTGGATTTCCCTATCCCGGTAGACGATTTTGCCTTCGCCCTGCATGACCTCAGCGCAGCCGAAGCTACCGTTGCGCAGGAGAGCGCGGCGATCCTGTTCTGCGTGGATGGCGAAGCAACGCTGCGCAAAGACGACCAGCGCCTGGTGCTCAGGCCGGGCGAATCCGCCTTTGTTCCGGCAAACGAGTCGCCTGTCCTGGTGAGCGGCACCGGCCGCCTGGCCCGCGTTTTTAATAAGCTTTAGGGACTTACTGAATTTTTTAACAACTCTTGCTAAGCTAGTAACAGGCGTTGTAACACCAGGCGGTTTTCACCGCCTGGTTTCATTTTAGGGATAATCGCAATGAAAAAATCGGTCGTAGCGGTAGGAGTGATTGTTGCTTTAGGCGCGATCTGGACAGGTGCTTCCTGGTATACCGGGAAACAGCTGGAAAGCCGTCTGGCAGAGATGATGGCGCAGGCAAACAGCGAGATTAAGCGCAGCGCGCCTGAAGCAGGCCTGGAGCTGAGCTACCAGAACTACCAGCGTGGCGTGTTTACCAGCCATATGCAGGTGGTGGTGAAGCCGGTGGCGGGGAATCAGAATGCCTGGCTGAAGCCGGGCCAGAGCGTCGTGCTGGATGAAGTGGTCAGCCACGGTCCGTTCCCGCTGGCGCAGTTGAAAAAGTTTAACCTGATCCCATCCATGGCGTCGGCCCGAACCGTGCTGGTGAATAACGACGTGACGAAGCCGCTTTTCGACATGGCGAAAAATGAATCTCCGTTTGAGATTAATACCCGCATCAGCTATGCCGGCGACACGCGCTCTGATATCGACCTGAAAGCGCTGAATTACGAACAAGGCACCGACAAGGTCGCCTTCAGCGGCGGTAATTTCCAGCTTGATGCCGATCGTGACGGCAAAAACGTCTCGCTGACCGGCGAGGCGGAAAGCGGTCTGGTTAACTCAGTCAATGAGTACAACCAGAAGGTCCAGCTCACCTTTAACAACCTTAAAGCGAGCGGCAACAGCCGTATGACCGATTTTGCCGAGCGTATTGGTGACCAGAAGCTGAGCCTCGACAAAATCGCCATTGCGATTGAAGGCAAAGAGATGGCCGTGCTGGAAGGCATGGAGCTGGACGGCAAGTCCGACGTCTCCAAAGACGGTAAAAGCATCAACACCCAGCTGGATTACGGCCTGAAAAGCCTGAAGGTGCAGAACCAGGATCTGGGTACCGGCAAACTGTCGCTCAAAATCGGCAATATTGACGGCAAGGCGTGGCACGAGTTTAGCCAGAAATACAGCAAAGAGAGCCAGGCCCTGCTGACCGATGCCGCGCTGCAGCAGAACCCGCAGGCTTACCAGCAGCAGGCCATGGCGGTGCTGTTTAATAACCTGCCTGTTCTGCTGAAAGGCGAACCGGTTATTACCGTAGCGCCGCTGAGCTGGAAAAACGCGAAGGGCGAAACCAACCTTAACCTGTCCCTGTTCCTGAAGGATCCGGCGGCCGCCACCGGTGAGCCGCAGACACTGGCACAGGAAGTTGACCGCAGCGTGAAGTCGCTCGACAGCAAGCTCACCATCCCGATGGATATGGCGACCGAGTTCATGACGCAGATCGCGAAGCTTGAGGGTTACGGTGAGGATGATGCAGGCAAGCTGGCGAACCAGCAGGTGAAAGGCCTGGCGGCGATGGGCCAGATGTTCCGCATCACGAAGGTGGAAGACAACACTATCTCCACCAGCCTGCAATACGCCAACGGTCAGGTAACGCTTAACGGCGACAAAATGCCGCTGGAGGACTTTGTCGGCATGTTTGGTATGCCGACCCTGGGCATGCCGGAACCGGCTGCCCCGGCAGTGCCGCCGGCGGTACCGCAGCAGTAATCGACCCAAGCCCCTCAATGAGGGGCTTTTTTTGGCCGCTTATCCCTTCCAGCCCTCCAGGAAATCCATCAGCAGCGCGTTCACTTTCTCCGGCTGTTCCTCCTGCGGCAGATGCCCACACTCTTCTATGGCATGCGCTCTGAGGTCATCCGCCATTTCTGCCCAAACGCTTCGCATATCGAACAGTTTACCCACTGCGTGAAAATCATTACCCCATAAGGACATAACCGGGCAGGCAATCTTCACATCGGCATCGTCCAGATCCTGCGCCACGTCTTCGGCGTTGGCGCGGTAGTCCGCCATTGCTCCCCTTACCGCTCCCGGTGCCTGATACGCGCGAACGTAGGTATCAAAGGCCTCACCGCTAATCGTCGACGGATCGTACGTCCAGTCTGAGAAAAAATGACGAAGCCAGATATGCTCGCGCCCTGCAATTAAGGCTTCCGGCAGATCGGGCACCAGATGGAACAGGAAGAACCAGTACGCCCGGGCAACCGAGGCATTAAGATCGCGTGCGACGATACGAGTTGGCACGTTGTCCATCACCACCAGACGATCGACCTGTTCAGGGTAATCTTTAGCGAACCGGGTGGCGACGCGGGCCCCCCGGTCGTGCCCCACCAGCACCACTTTTTCCAGACCCAGCGCGCGCATAAGCTCCCGGATATCCCGGGCCATATTGCGTTTGTCGTAGCCCGAAGCGGGTTTGTCCGTCTCCCCGTAACCGCGCAGATCGGGTGCAATTACGCGATAGTGCCTGGACAGCACCGGCATCTGGTAGCGCCAGGCGTAATGCGTTTCGGGAAAACCGTGCAGGAGGATCACCGGCGCGCCTTCGCCTTCCTCAACCACAAACTGGCGGATGCCGTTAGCTGTTACGGTGTAACTTTTCATGTAATTAACCTCTTATTTCAGCAGCGGCACGAGCGCGGCGCGTTGATAGGGACCATAGATGGCGGGGCTCCAGCTGAAGCCCTGACCGCTGGCGGTAATATGACCTACGCCAGGAAAAGGCAGATGCGCAGCAGCGACCCATTCGCCGCTTTTTGCCAGGGCGTTAAATTCCTGCGTGCGGGACGCGACGGCTTTCTTCGCGTCAACATCAAAGCGAATCGAGACGTCGGGGTGGGGAAACTGGATCGCCGGGGCGTGGATGAGATCGCCAATAACGTCGATCGCCTGCCCTTCAGACGTAAAACGATAAACGGTGCTGCCCGGCGTATGGCCCGGCGCATAGGCGGTTTGCACCTCCGGGATCGGCGACGCGGGCGGAACGAAGGTTTTAAGGCGCCCCGAGGCGCTATAAGACGACAACGCTTTTTGCGCGATGGCGAAATATTCTTTTGCATTCGCAGGCGCACTCGCCTCTTTAGCGGGATCGAGCCAGTAGTCAGCTTCACCCTGTGGGACGTAAACCGTAGCGTTAGGGAAAAGCGCCTTCCCTGCGGCATCGCTCAGACCGCAGACGTGATCGAGATGGAGGTGGGTGAGGAAAATGGCGTCTACCTGCCCGGGGCGATAGCCGGAAGCCTCCATATTCGGGATCAGCTGGCCTGCGGTCTGCGGCACGCAATGGCCCGCCCCGCTGTCAATCATGATCAAATGCTTACCGGTGTTGATCAGAAACGCGTTAAACGACGTCGGCATACGTTCGGAATCGATGCGGCGCTGCGCCAGCAGCGTGCGAATATTATTCTCGGATACTCCCTTCAGCAGTGATGGCGAAAGATCGTTGTAGCCATCGAACAGCGCCGTGACCTCATAGTGCCCCACTGCCAGACGGTAATAGCCCGGAACCTGCTGCCGAATCTGTGCAGGCGCATCCGCCCACGCTGAACCAACAAAAATCAAACCGCTGAGCGCCAGCGCCGTTGTTATCTTTTTCATTTTCACTCCGAATGTAGCGTTTATCAGGACGTGAAATGACTATGGCGCTATAACGATTAATAGTGTAGATGTATGATTTGATACGCCAGTATAACGAGAATCGATATAATGAAGCTGGAAGACGTTGAAGTATTTGTTGAAGCTGTCAGGGCAGGCAGCCTGGCCGGTGCCGCCCGTCGGCTGTCAATGAGCTCCATGGCGGCTTCCCGCGCGCTGAATGCCCTTGAAGCGGAGCTGGGGGTACGTCTGGTTCACCGCACCACGCGATCCCTCTCGCCCACCGGGGATGGCGAGGTGTTTTTGCCCCACGCGCATGCCCTTCTGGAGGATAAAACCAACGCGCTGGCAGATCTGTTTCCCGATGGGTCTCACCTTGCCGGACGACTTCGCATCACCGCCTCTGCGGCGTTTGGACGCAAAATCATCGCCCCGATGCTCCCCGGCTTTATGCGCCAGCACCCCGCCCTACAGGTCGATTTGCTGGCTACTGACGAACAAATCGATATTGTCAGCCATGGGCTGGACGTGGCCTTACGTATCGCGCCGCTGAGGGATAACCGCCTGGTGGCCCATAGGCTTTGCGAAAACCCCCGCGACCTGTGCGCCAGCGCGGAGTACCTGGCGGCGAACGGCTATCCTGAAACGCTTGGCGATCTTGCTGAACACAGCTGCCTGACCGCTTCAGACACAATGCACTGGTCATTCGAGCAGGGCGATATCCGCCACCGGCAAAAAGTGTCGGGACGTTTTTCGGCTAACTCTATAGAGGCCATCTTTGAAGCGTGCCTGGGGGGAATGGGGATCGCGAATTTGTCCCGCTGGTACGTTGAACCCGCGTTTGCCACGGGCCAGCTCGAGCGGATCGTTCTTAAGGATACACGGCCGGAAGCGCTGGCCGTGTGGGCCGTTTACCCGACATCCCGGCTGATCCCCGCTAAGGTAAGAAAGTTTGTGGAAGCCCTGGAGGCGCGGCTGGCGCAGGATCCACTGACGTAAGCGGCAGGAATTACTTCACCGTCACTAACCGCGCCGCAACAATCTGGTGCCCGGCCTGCACGTCCGACTTTTCAGTCCGCTGCATGATCCTGTCCGCCAGGGTGTAACCCATCTCCCGGGCCGGGGTCGTCGCCCAGACGATGGGAAGATCGTCCAGCGCATTTTCCCCGACGTCGGCAAACGCCCCCAGCGCCACCTGATGGCCGAAGAACGTTTCAACTCCGCCCTCGCCGCTCTGGCGGCCAGCACGAATTAAGCCAAACCATGCCCCCATTGCAATCACGTCGTTATAGCAAATGACGGCGCTGATGGTCGGGCTGCTGCGCAGCAACGTAGCGATCGCTTCCGCCGCCTTCTTCTGGCTTGACTCGCACTCCACCACCCATTCGCTGTGGAACGGAAGCCCGTATTTGATAAGCGTTGAGCAGTATCCGCCTACGCGTTCGGCGCGCGTCAGGGACGAACTTTTGCCGCCGAGCCAGGCGATGCGCTGATGTCCGCGATGAATAAGATGCTCGGTCAGCATTTGCGCGGCCTGCATATTATCCGGGCGAAGCGTATCGGCTTCGTCGAGATAGCTGGCTCGCGAGGCAAACACCAGCGGCACGCCTTTCTGCGCGGCGCGCTCGCACAGCTCGCTGCCCACCCCGGAGGCCCCGGCGACGATCACGCCGTCTACCCCCTGCGTCAGCAGCATGTCCAGCCGGGACAGTAGCTGCTCCGCTTCCCGGCCACCGTGAAGGAGAAAAACCATTCGCCCCTGCGCTTCGAGCGCTTCGGTAAGCCCGGCGGTCAGCTCGGCGTAAAACGGCGACGTCAGGTCGCGAACGATCAGCCCTATCACCCCGCTCTGCCCGCCGCGCAGCGCCGACGCCTGGCGATTACGCACAAAACCCAGTTGCTCAACGGCCTCGTTGACGCGCTGGCCGGTGGCGGGAGAGATGCGCCCCTTCCCGCTCAGCACCAGCGAAACGGTGCTGACGGAAACCCCCGCCGCCAGCGCGACATCGTTAATGGTGATCTTTTTCGCTACAGCCATGTGGTGGCGTGACTCCCTGATAGTGAGATCGCTAAAACGTTTTATCAATATGTTCTCTTTATACTACCAGTGAAAGCCCGGGAATGTGATTCAGCGCGCACTAAAGTTTGATAAAACGTTTTATCTTCTCGCTCCATTGAGGCAGGTAAATAACGTTCCACTATTTAAGGAGTCGTTTTATGACGGCGAAAGCAGCACAAAAAATATCGCTGTGGGAGTTTTTCCAGCAACTGGGTAAAACCTTTATGCTGCCCGTGGCGCTTCTCTCTTTTTGCGGGATCATGCTGGGGATCGGCAGTTCGTTAAGCAGCCACGACGTGATTACCCTGATCCCGTTCCTCGGTAATCCGGTGCTTCAGGCGATCTTCATCTGGATGAGCAAGGTTGGCTCCTTCGCCTTCAGCTTCCTGCCGGTGATGTTCTGTATTGCTATTCCTCTGGGGCTGGCGCGCGAGAACAAAGGCGTGGCGGCGTTCGCGGGCTTCGTTGGCTATGCGGTGATGAACCTCGCGGTCAACTTCTGGCTCACCGCTAAGGGGATCCTGCCGACGACCGACGCGGCGGTGCTGAAAGCCAATAACATTCAGAGCGTGATTGGCATTCAGTCCATCGATACCGGGATCCTCGGGGCGGTGATCGCCGGCGTGATTATCTGGATGCTGCACGAGCGCTTTCACAACATCCGCCTGCCCGACGCGCTGGCCTTCTTCGGCGGCACCCGCTTTGTGCCCATCATTACGCTGGTTGTAATGGGCCTGTTTGGTCTGATCATCCCGCTGATTTGGCCGGTGTTTGCCATGGGGATCGCCGGGATTGGCCGGGTCATTAACGGTGCGGGTGATTTCGGCCCGATGATTTTCGGTACGGGCGAGCGTCTGCTGCTGCCGTTTGGCTTACAGCATATTCTGGTGGCCCTGATTCGCTTTACCGAAGCCGGCGGCACCATGGACGTCTGCGGCCATTCGGTAAGCGGTGCGCTGACCATCTTCCAGGCGCAGCTGAGCTGCCCGACCACCCACGGCTTCTCTGAAAGCGCGACCCGCTTCCTGTCGCAGGGTAAAATGCCCGCATTCCTCGGCGGCCTGCCGGGAGCCGCGCTGGCAATGTACCACTGCGCCCGTCCGGAGAATCGTCATAAAATTAAAGGCCTGCTGATCTCCGGCGTAATCGCCTGCGTGGTGGGCGGCACGACAGAGCCTATCGAGTTCCTGTTCCTGTTCGTAGCGCCGGTGCTGTACCTCATCCACGCCGTTCTGACGGGCCTGGGCTTTACCGTAATGGCCGTACTGGGTGTGACCATCGGCAACACCGACGGCAACGTGATCGACTTCGTGGTATTCGGTATCCTGCACGGCCTGTCCACCAAGTGGTATCTGGTGCCGGTTGTGGCCGCGATTTGGTTCGCGGTGTACTACGGGATCTTCCGCTTCGCCATCACCCGCTTTAACCTGAAAACGCCTGGCCGCGATACCGATACCGCCACCAGCGTTGAGCAGGCGGTGGCCGGTACCGTCGGCAAATCCGGCTATAACACGCCGGCGATTCTGGCGGCGCTGGGCGGTGCGGATAACATCACCTCGCTGGATAACTGCATCACCCGCCTGCGCCTGTCGGTGGCGGATATGTCTAAAGTCGATGCTAACGCGCTGAAGGCTAACCGGGCAATCGGCGTGGTACAGTTAAATCAACACAATTTGCAGGTGGTCATTGGCCCGCAGGTTCAGTCAGTGAAGGATGAACTGGCAACCCTGATGCGAACCGTCGAAGCCTGATGCCTCGCCCCCTCGCTGTGAGGGGGTTTTATTTTACGGAGCACCGTGATGTTTGATTTTTCTACCGTCGTGGACCGACACGGCACCTGGTGTACCCAGTGGGATTATGTCGCCGACCGCTTCGGCGCTGCCGATCTGCTGCCCTTCACCATCTCTGATATGGATTTTGCCACCGCGCCCTGCATCCTCGATGCGCTGCACCAGCGCGTGAACCACGGCGTGTTAGGGTACAGCCGCTGGAAGAATGATGAATTCCTGGCCGCCGTGGCGCACTGGTTCCGCCAGCGCTTTAACAGCGAGATTGACCCGGAAACCGTTGTGTACGGGCCGTCTGTCATCTATATGGTTTCGGAACTTATCCGCGTCTGGTCCTCGCCGGGGGACGGCGTAGTGGTTCATACCCCGGCTTACGATGCGTTTTATAAGGCCATCGAAGGCAACCAGCGTACCGTGGTTTCGGTGCCAATGCAGAAGACGCCGGGCGGCTGGGACGGGAACATGGCCGCGCTCGAAGCCGCGCTGGCAAAACCTGAAAACACCATCCTGCTGCTGTGCAGCCCGCAAAACCCGACCGGCAAAGTCTGGACGCGGGATGAGCTGACCGGGATCGCGGCGCTGTGCGAACGCTATAACGTGGCGGTAATAAGCGATGAAATTCATATGGACATGGTCTGGGGATCGCATCGCCATACGCCCTGGAACGCGGTTGCGCGCGGTAAATGGGCGCTGCTGACCTCCGGTTCAAAGAGCTTTAATATACCGGCGCTGACGGGAGCCTACGGACTGATTGCCGATAACGACAGCCGTAACGCCTACCTGAGTGCGCTAAAAGGCCGGGACGGACTCTCTTCCCCTTCCGTGCTGGCCCTCACCGCCCACATCGCCGCTTACCAGCAGGGCGAACCCTGGCTGGACGCGCTGCGGGCCTATCTTGAAGAAAACCTGCGCTACGTTGCCCACGAGCTAAACCGCGCTTTCCCGCAGCTCAACTGGCTGCCGCCCGAGGCAACCTATCTGGCCTGGATCGATCTTCGCCCGCTAGGTATCGATGATAAAGCACTGCAAAAGGTGCTGATCGAACAGCAAAAAGTGGCCATTATGCCGGGTTATACCTACGGGGATGAGGGCAAAGGCTTCGTTCGACTGAACGCCGGCTGTCCGCGCAGCAAGCTCGAACAGGGCGTTCAGCGGCTGATCGCCGGCATCAACACCCTGCTGTAAATTATTTGCGCAACGGAATATTCCCTTGCGCAAATAGCTTTTTACCTCGATTTGTTTTTATAATATGGCGCACTTTAACCAGCAAAGAGTGCGACCATGATTGATACCCGCCTGCCTTTAACAGATATTCACCGCCACCTTGACGGCAACATTCGTGCCCAAACCATTCTCGATCTTGGCCGCCAGTTCAATCTCACACTTCCTGCCGAAACGCTTGATACCCTGCTCCCGCACGTTCAGGTCACCTCGAACGAACCGGATCTGGTGAGTTTCCTGAGCAAACTCGACTGGGGCGTGAAGATGCTGGCCTCTCTCGACGCCTGCCGCCGCGTTGCCTTTGAAAACATCGAAGATGCGTCACGTAACGGCCTGCACTATGTCGAGCTGCGTTTTTCGCCGGGCTATATGGCGATGACCCACGGCCTGCCCGTGGCGGGCGTCGTTGAAGCGGTAATTGACGGCGTGCGTGAAGGCTGTAAAACCTTTGACGTTCAGGCGCGGCTGATCGGCATTATGAGCCGTACCTTCGGTGAATCGGCCTGCCTCCAGGAGCTGGAAGCGTTGCTGGCGCATCGCGACCAGATTACCGCCGTCGATCTTGCCGGAGACGAGCTGGGCTTCCCGGGCAGCCTGTTCCTGTCCCATTTCAACCGGGCGCGCGATGCAGGCTGGCACATCACCGTTCACGCGGGTGAAGCCGCCGGGCCGGAAAGCATCTGGCAGGCCATTCGTGAGCTGGGTGCGGAACGTATCGGCCACGGCGTCAAAGCGGTTGAAGATCGCGCCCTGATGGATTTTCTCGCCGAGCAGCGCATCGGGATCGAATCCTGCCTGACCTCCAACATTCAGACCAGCACAGTGGCATCGCTGGCGCACCATCCCCTGAAAACCTTCCTCGAGCACGGGGTGCTGGCTTCACTGAACACCGACGATCCGGCGGTCCAGGGCGTGGATATCATTCACGAATACACTATCGCCGCGCCGCAGGCCGGGCTGAGCCGGGAGCAGATCCGCCAGGCTCAGATCAACGGTCTGGAAATCGCCTTCCTTACGCCTGAAGAGAAGCAGGCGCTTAAGGATAAAGTGGCTCGCGGTTAACGCCAGTGCCGGGCGGCACGGGGCCTGCCCGGCACGGCCTTATGCCAGACAGAGCGTTGCGCGATGTCTGGCAGATTCAATTCCCAGCTCGATCAGCTCCATAATCTGTATTGCCTGACTCGCCGGAACCGGATTTTCCCCGGAACCGTTCAGCGCGTCGCGGATAGCGGCATAATAGGCCGGGTAGTTTCCCGGTAGCGTCAGCACCGTCTCCTCCACCAGCACCTCTCCCTCCGCACGCGTCACCACGCCGTCACGCATGTCGTAACCCCAGTCCTCCTGCGGCAGGCGTTCGCCATTTTTTAGACGCTCCTCCTGCGGATCCAGGCCGAACTTCACGTAGCTGCCGCGCGCGCCGTGAACGATATAGCGGGCCGATTCCGCAGCCGCGAGCATCGTTCCGTGCAGCACAATACGGCGCTGCGGATAACTTAACATGGCGTGGAAATAGTCGGTGGTTTGCGCCCCCGGCCTGAGCTGAGCCAAATCGACCGTCATGCTCACGGGAAGCCCAAACAGATGAACGGCCTGATCGAGAAGGTGCGGCGCCAGATCATACCAGATGCCGCTGCCCGGTCCGGCCTGCTCGCGCCAGCGGTCCCGCACCTGCGGGCGAAAACGATCGAAGTGCGACTCAAAATAAGCAATTTCTCCAAGCGTGCCTTCATTCAGCAGCGCCTTAACCGTCAGAAAATCGCTGTCCCAGCGCCGGTTATGAAATACTGACAGTAGCCGCCCCAGGCTGCGCGCCAGCGCGTCCAGCTCGCGCGCCTGTGACAGCGTCACGGTGAAAGGCTTATCGACGACAACGTGTTTACCCGCTTCCAGCGCCGCCTTCGCCAGCGGGAAGTGGGTGTCGTTAGGGGTGGGGATGACGATAAGGTCAATATTCGGATCGTTAAAGAGATGCTTAGGCTCCGTCACCACCGGCACGGCCGGCCAGTCGGCGTGGACTTTGGTTTCATCGCTGCTTGAGATAGCCGCCAGCTCCATTCCCGGAGTACCGGCAACCAGCGGTGCATGAAAGGTCTTGCTCGCGTATCCGTAGCCAATAAGACCGACGCGGATGTTTTCACTCATGATATGCCCCCTCGCCGTGCGCTTATTTACCACCGCATTTGCGCTTGCCGCACGGATTAATAATGTGCCCTTAGACTTAAAATAGCATCCTGCGGCAAAGGTATTTGTTACGGCCCGTAAAAGTGTGCCTTTTATCCCGGGGAATCGTTCCCAAAGCGCTTGCCCTGAGGAAAATGGCGCTGTAACATTTGCAATCTGTATTTATGGATAAATTACAAACACAAATTATGGCATCAATAATTAATCGAATCATTGAATTAGCGGGATGGATTGTCCTTGGAGTGTCGGTCGTGTTGCTTGGCGTTGCCAGCCATATCGATAACTACCAGCCGCCGGAGCCTGTGACCGTTGCACAACATAAGTAATCCGGTATCGTCATAAAGCGTGACAATTTACGTTATGGCACGTATTGCCTGACGTTATGAACGGGGTTACCCTTCACTTCCAGGCATCGACGGGTGCCTGATTCTTCGCAAAGAAAACTCCTAATTTCGTCACGCTACCCGAGTGGACAGTTTACGTCTTTATTAATCCGTTTATTATTCGAACGCGTTACCTTTACGGGTATTACCCCTTTTATATGGAAACTCATTAATATGACAGTTCAGGACTATTTATTAAAATTTCGCAAAATCAATTCCCTTGAGAGCCTGGAAAAACTGTTTGACCATCTGAACTATACCCTGTCGGATAATCAGGACATCATCAATATGTACCGTGCCGCAGATCACCGTCGCGCCGAACTGGTCTCTGGCGGTCGTCTGTTCAACGTAGGTGAAGTCCCTAAATCCGTATGGCGTTATGTAGTATAAGAAAGTAGCCATCCGCGTGAAATGTTATATACTCTGCGCCCTGCAAATTTCTGTATAACATTTCGCGCAGACTATGGGAGAGCCTATGACCGCATTGCCTGGAGAAAGAATTGGTGGCTGGTTAATCGCCCCGCTGGCATGGCTGCTGGTTGCATTATTAAGCGCGTCTCTGGCGCTGCTGCTTTATACCACTGCACTGATTACGCCTCATGCTATCCAGACGCTGATGTCTCAGAGCGCGCTCAATATTGCGACCTGGTTTGTGTCGTTCGTTTTCGCGATCGCGATGTGGTACTACACGCTGTGGCTGACCATCGCATTCTTCAGGCGCCGCAAAAGCGTGCCGAAGCACTACATTATCTGGCTGCTAGTCTCCGTGCTGCTGGCCGTAAAAGCCTTCGCCTTTTCGCCCGTGTCTGATGCGCTGGCGGTGCGCCAGCTGCTGTTTCCGCTGCTGGCAACGGCGCTTCTGGTGCCCTATTTCAAGCGCTCAACGCGCGTGAAGAAGACCTTCGTTAACCCGTAATAACCTTACAGTTAACCTGTTGTGGCCTGTTGTCGTTTATCCGATAATAGGCGGCTATTTTATTTCAGGCTAAATAATGACCGATTACTTACTGCTCTTTGTCGGAACTGTGCTGGTTAATAACTTCGTGCTGGTGAAGTTCCTTGGCCTGTGCCCGTTCATGGGCGTCTCCAAAAAGCTGGAGACGGCAATGGGCATGGGGCTGGCAACCACCTTCGTGATGACGATGGCCTCTATCTGCGCATGGCTGATTGATACCTGGATCCTGATCCCGCTGGACATGCTTTATCTGCGCACCCTGTCCTTTATCCTGGTCATTGCGGTGGTGGTGCAGTTCACCGAAATGGTGGTGCGTAAAACCAGTCCGGCCCTGTATCGCCTGCTGGGTATTTTTCTGCCTCTCATCACCACCAACTGCGCGGTGCTGGGCGTGGCGCTGCTCAACATCAACCTTGGGCATAATTTCATGCAGTCGGCGCTGTACGGTTTTTCCGCGGCGGTCGGTTTTTCCTTTGTTATGGTTCTGTTCGCGTCCATTCGCGAGCGTCTGGCGGCGGCGGATATTCCCGCGCCGTTTCGCGGCAACGCCATCGCGCTGGTGACCGCAGGTTTAATGTCTCTGGCCTTTATGGGCTTTAGTGGTCTGGTGAAGTTGTAATGAGTGCTATCTGGATTGCCATCGCGTCCATCAGCGTGCTGGGACTGGTGTTTGGCGTCATTCTGGGCTATGCCTCCCGCCGTTTTGCGGTCGAGGACGATCCGGTTGTTGAAAAAATCGATGAGCTTTTACCGCAGAGCCAGTGCGGGCAGTGCGGCTACCCCGGCTGCCGCCCTTATGCTGAGGCGGTGGGCGTGCAGGGTGAGAAAATTAACCGCTGCGCGCCGGGTGGCGAAGCCGTCATGCTCAAAATTGCCGCGCTGCTTAACGTCGACCCGCAGCCCGTCGACGGCGATGAACAGGCGCAGGAGCCCGTGCGCGCCCTTGCCGTTATTGACGAAGCCAACTGCATTGGCTGTACCAAATGTATTCAGGCGTGTCCTGTAGACGCCATTGTGGGCGCAACGCGCGCTATGCACACCGTTGTGGCGGATCTGTGCACCGGCTGTAATCTCTGCGTGGCGCCCTGCCCGACGCAGTGTATAGAACTACGCCCGGTTGAAACGACTACCGAAAACTGGAAGTGGGATCTTCAAGCCATTCCGGTTCGCAATATTCCTGTGGAACAACATGTTTAAGTTATTTTCTGCTTTCAGAAAAGAGAAGATCTGGGATTTCGACGGCGGCATCCATCCGCCGGAGATGAAATCGCAGTCTAACGGCACGCCGCTGCGTCAGATCCCGCTGGCGACCCGTTACGTTATGCCTCTGAAACAGCATATCGGCGCGGAAGGTGAACTGTGCGTGAAGGAAGGCGACAGCGTCCTTCGCGGCCAGCCGCTGACCTTTGGCCGCGGCCGTATGCTGCCGGTTCACGCCCCGACCTCCGGTAAAGTGGTGTCCATTGCCCCGCATACCGTTGCCCATCCGTCGGCGCTGTCCGAGCTGAGCGTCATCATTGAAGCTGATGGCGAGGACCGCTGGATCGATCGTGACGGCTGGAGCGACTACCGCTCCCGCAGCCGGGAAGAGCTGATAGCGCGTATTCATCAGTTCGGCGTTGCGGGTATGGGCGGCGCAGGCTTCCCGACCGGCGCCAAGCTTCACGGCGGCGGCGATAAAATCGAAACGCTAATCATCAACGCCGCCGAGTGCGAGCCGTACATCACCGCGGATGACCGCCTGATGCAGGACTGCGCGGCGCAGGTGGTGGAAGGGATTCGCATCCTCGCGCATATCCTGCAGCCCCGCGAAGTGCTGATCGGTATTGAGGACAATAAGCCGCAGGCCATTTCCATGCTGCGCGCGGTGCTGGCGGATAGCCATGATATCGGCCTGCGCGTGATCCCAACGAAATACCCGTCCGGTGGCGCAAAGCAGCTGACGCAGATCCTGACCGGCAAGCAGGTTCCCCACGGGGGCCGTTCGTCCGATATCGGGGTGCTGATGCAGAACGTCGGTACCGCCTACGCGGTGAAGCGTGCGGTCATCGACGGGGAGCCGCTGACCGAACGCGTGGTCACCCTGACCGGCGAGTCCGTCTCGCGTCCCGGCAACGTCTGGGCTCGCCTGGGCACCCCGGTGCGTCATTTGCTGGAGCAGGCGGGGTTCTGTCCGGGCAGCGATCAGATGGTCATCATGGGCGGCCCGCTGATGGGCTTTACCCTGCCGTGGCTCGACGTCCCGGTGGTGAAAATCACTAACTGCCTGCTCGCCCCTTCCCCGACGGAGATGGGCGAAACGCAGGAAGAGAAAAGCTGCATTCGCTGTAGCGCCTGCGCGGACGCGTGTCCGGCAGATTTGCTGCCGCAGCAGTTGTATTGGTACAGCAAAGGCCAGCTGCACGATAAGGCGCAGGCGCACAACCTGGCAGACTGTATTGAATGCGGTGCCTGTGCCTGGGTCTGCCCGAGCAATATTCCGCTGGTGCAGTACTTCCGTCAGGAGAAAGCCGAAATCTATGCGATCTCGATGGAGGAAAAACGCGCCGCTGAGGCTAAAGCCCGCTTTGAAGCGCGCCAGGCACGGCTGGAGCGCGAGAAGCTCGCCCGTCAGGAACGCCATAAGCAGGCCGCCGTGCAGCCTGATGCAAAAGATCAGGATGCGATTAACGCCGCACTGGCCCGCGTGCGTGAGAAAAAAGCCACCGCCGCCCAGGCGGTGGAAATAGCGGCCGGACAAAAACCGGACAACAGCGAAGCGATTGCCGCCCGCGAGGCGCGTAAAGCCGAAGCGCGCGCGCGTCAGGCGGAGAAGGCGCAAAACGCCAAACCGGAAGCCGATGCCGATCCGCGTAAAGCCGCGGTGGAAGCGGCTATCGCCCGTGCCAAAGCGCGCAAGGCCGGACAGCAGGCAGTGGTGGTGGAGCAGGACGCGCCGGATCCGCGCAAGGCTGCCGTGGAAGCGGCCATCGCCCGCGCCAAGGCGCGCAAGGCGGCACAGATTCAGCCTGCCGAAGAGAGCGAAGCCCCCGTCGACCCGCGTAAAGCCGCCGTGGAAGCGGCTATCGCCCGCGCTAAGGCGCGCAAGGCGGCACAGCCGGAAACGCTGCCTGCGGCCGCTAACGACGATCCACGCAAAGCCGCAGTCGCCGCCGCGATTGCGCGTGTTCAGGCAAAGAAAGCCGCGCAGCAAGCCGTTAACGAGGATTAAATGGTTTTCAGAATTGCAAGTTCCCCTTATACCCATAACCAGCGCCAGACATCGCGTATCATGATGCTGGTGTGCCTGGCCGCGCTGCCGGGCATTGCCGTTCAGTGTTGGTTTTTCGGCTGGGGCACGCTTTTCCAGCTGGCTCTTGGTTGCGCCAGCGCCGTTGCCGCGGAAGCCCTGATCCTGAAGCTGCGCAAAATGGACGTTACCCGCATCCTGAGCGATAACTCCGCCCTGCTGACCGGCCTGCTGCTGGCCATCAGTATTCCCCCGTTTGCGCCGTGGTGGATGGTGGTTTCAGGAACCGTATTTGCGGTAGTCATCGCTAAGCAGCTGTACGGCGGGCTGGGCCATAACCCGTTTAACCCGGCGATGATCGGCTACGTTGTTCTGCTCATCTCCTTCCCGGTCCAGATGACCAGCTGGCTGCCGCCGCATGAGCTTGCCGCCACGGTGCCCGGGTTTATGGACGCTCTGCATGTAATCTTTAGCGGCCACACCGCGCAGGGCGCGGATATGAACGCGCTGCGCATGGGCGTGGATGGTATCAGCCAGGCGACACCGCTCGACACCTTTAAAACCTCCCTGCGCGCCGGACACAGCGTTGAGCAGGTCATGCAGTCCTCCATTTACAGCGGCGTTCTGGCAGGTGCTGGCTGGCAGTGGGTCAATGTGGCCTACCTGCTGGGCGGTGCGTTCCTGCTGCAACAGAAGGCCATTCGCTGGCATATTCCGGTCAGCTTCCTGGCGACGCTGGCCGTCTGCTCGACGCTCGGCTGGGTTATTTCCCCGGACTCACTGGCAACCCCGCAGCTTCATTTGCTCTCCGGCGCGACCATGCTCGGTGCATTCTTTATCCTGACCGATCCGGTAACCGCCTCCACCACTAACCGCGGCCGCCTCATCTTTGGCGCGCTGGCGGGACTGCTGGTCTGGCTTATTCGCAGCTTTGGCGGCTATCCCGACGGCGTGGCGTTTGCCGTGCTGCTGGCCAATATCACCGTTCCGCTCATCGACTACTACACCCGTCCGCGCGTGTACGGTCATCGCTAAGGGTTACGCCATGCTTAAGACAATGCAAAAACACGGCGTTACGCTGGCAATCTTCGCCGCCGCCCTCACCGGGCTGACGGCGCTGGTGAATGAGCTGACGAAAACCACCATTGAAGAACAGGCTGTAAAACAGCAAAAAGCGCTGTTCGATCAGGTGATCCCGTCAGATTTCTACGATAACGACCTGCAGAAGAGCTGCTTTGTCGTGCAGACTCCGCAGCTCGGTAACGGACCGCACCGCGTGTATATTGCCCGTAAGGGAGAGAACCCGGTGGGTGCCATCATGGAAGCCACCGCGCCGGACGGCTACTCGGGTGCGATTCAGCTGCTTGTGGGCAGTGATTTTTCCGGCACCGTGCTGGGCACGCGCGTCACGGAGCATCACGAAACGCCGGGCCTCGGCGATAAAATCGAAACGCGCTTAAGCGACTGGATCTTACACTTTGCCGGGAAGGTGATTCATGGCGAGGACGATCCCGCTTTCGCGGTGAAAAAAGATGGCGGCGAGTTTGACCAGTTCACGGGCGCCACCATAACGCCGCGCGCGGTGGTCAACGCCGTCAAGCGAGCCGGGCTGTATGCCGAAACGCTGCCCGGGCAGCTTAACAATCTTTCCCCGTGTGAGGAGTGACCATGAGCCAGGTTAAAGAAGTCATCGTTCAGGGACTCTGGAAGAACAACTCGGCGCTGGTGCAGCTGCTGGGGTTGTGCCCGCTGCTGGCGGTGACGTCCACCGCCACCAACGCGCTCGGTCTGGGCCTGGCAACCACGCTGGTGCTCACCTTGACCAACTTCTCAATTTCCGTGCTTCGCCGCTGGACGCCGTCGGAAATCCGCATTCCGATTTACGTGATGATCATTGCCTCGGTGGTTAGCGTGGTGCAAATGCTGATTAATGCCTACGCATTTGGCCTGTACCAGTCGCTGGGGATCTTCATTCCGCTGATTGTGACCAACTGTATCGTCGTTGGCCGCGCCGAAGCCTTCGCGGTGAAAAACAACCCGGCCATCTCCGCGCTGGACGGATTTTCCATCGGCATGGGCGCAACCGCCGCAATGTTCGTCCTCGGATCTATGCGTGAAATTCTGGGCAACGGCACGCTTTTTGACGGCGCAGATGCGCTGCTCGGCGGCTGGGCTAAGGCGCTGCGCATTGAGGTGTTCCACACGGACACCCCGTTCCTGCTGGCAATGCTGCCTCCTGGAGCATTTATTGGCCTTGGCATGATGCTGGCGGTAAAATACCTGATTGATGAAAAACGTAAGCGCCGCGCGGCCGAGCGCAGCGTGCAGGAAGGGATCCCCGAAAAAGCCTCATGAATAAAGAGAAACGCATTGCGATACTGACGCGCCTGCGCGATCAGAATCCTCATCCAACGACGGAGCTGAACTTTAACTCTCCGTTTGAGCTGCTGATCGCGGTGCTGCTCTCCGCGCAGGCTACTGACGTAAGCGTCAACAAAGCGACTGCCCTGCTCTACCCCGTCGCGAATACGCCGCAGGCCATGCTGGAGCTGGGCGTGGAGGGGGTAAAATCCTATATCAAAACCATCGGCCTGTTTAACAGCAAGGCTGAAAACGTTATTAAGACCTGCCGGATCCTGCTTGAGCAGCACGGCGGTGAAGTTCCGGAAGATCGTGCTGCGCTGGAGGCGCTGCCGGGCGTCGGACGCAAGACGGCAAACGTTGTGCTGAACACGGCTTTTGGCTGGCCGACAATTGCCGTGGATACGCATATCTTCCGCGTCTCTAACCGCACCCATTTTGCGCCAGGAAAGAACGTGGAGCAGGTTGAAGAGAAGCTGCTAAAGGTGGTTCCCGCTGAGTTTAAGGTGGACTGCCACCACTGGCTGATCCTGCACGGTCGCTATACCTGCATAGCCCGCAAGCCGCGCTGCGGCTCCTGCATTATCGAAGATCTTTGCGAGTACAGCGAAAAGGTCTATCCCTGACAGCGCTTTTTCCGCTCGCTTCTCAAGCCCTTAGTTTCAATAAGGGCTCTATCATCCCTTAGATTGACCATAAAATACCCTCCGCTTTGTCTTTCAGCCACGCTGATTCGTCGGCCATTTAACACTCAAACAGGTTAATAGTTTTTTCATCACCAAAAATTTCTATACATCTGTGATCCCGATCACTCTGATAACGTCATGTTGGATTTTTGTTTATAAAACCGTCCCTGCCCCTTTGCCACACAAGATGTAATTGGCCCCACACCGCAGATAAGACCAGTCATTTTTCAGATTATGGGCTATATCACTGCCAACAACCATAAATAGCAGAACATATCGCCAAACAGCCATCCGGCAGGGCCTTTTGTAGTGAAAAAAACCAGCAATTTTCAACCAATGAAATTTAACGCTGAATAACATTTGTATGAACCGAGGATTATGCCGCGTCAGTTATATGTAACAGAGTATTACAAACGTATTGCCAGACGGGGCTGGATAGTGAACATTACCCGCCGTTTCCCCTCCCAATATAACTATAAAGCGGATGGACTACGGTCATCACGCTATGAACACCCCCGTTAATATGGGATGTAAAAAAAGAGGTATATGTGTCAACTGCAAACAATAAACCAACAGATGAGAGCGTAAGTCTTAACGCTTTCAAACAGCCTAAAGCGTTCTATCTCATTTTCTCTATCGAATTATGGGAGCGTTTTGGCTACTACGGCCTGCAAGGGATTATGGCCGTTTACCTGGTTAAGCAACTGGGTATGTCCGAAGCGGATTCCATCACGCTGTTCTCATCCTTCAGCGCTCTGGTGTATGGCCTTGTCGCAATTGGCGGCTGGTTAGGCGATAAAGTCCTCGGGACTAAACGCGTCATTATGCTGGGCGCCGTGGTTCTGGCGATTGGTTATGGACTGGTTGCGTGGTCCGGGCACGATGCAGGCGTGGTATACATGGGCATGGCCACCATCGCGGTCGGTAACGGCCTCTTCAAGGCTAACCCGTCTTCCCTGCTTTCTACCTGCTACAGCAAAGATGATCCCCGTCTGGACGGTGCATTCACCATGTACTACATGTCCATCAACATCGGTTCATTCTTCTCCATGCTGGCAACCCCATGGCTGGCCGCGAAATTTGGCTGGAGCGTGGCGTTTGCGCTGAGCTTCGTGGGCATGCTGATCACGGTAGTGAACTTCCTGTTCTGCCGCAGCTGGGTTAAAGATTATGGTTCAAAACCAGACTTCGAACCGGTGCACATGGGCAAACTGCTGGCAACCATCGTTGGTGTTGTGATCCTGGCCGCCGTTGCCACCTGGCTGCTGCACAACCAGGGCGTTGCACGTGCGGTACTGGGCGTGGTTGCGCTGGGTATCGTTATCATCTTCGCCAAAGAAGCCTTCGCCATGCAGGGTGCCGCCCGCCGCAAGATGATTGTGGCCTTCATCCTGATGCTGGAAGCGATTATCTTCTTCGTGCTGTACAGCCAGATGCCTACGTCTCTGAACTTCTTCGCTATCCGTAACGTTGAGCACTCAATCCTGGGTATCGCGTTCGAGCCGGAGCAGTATCAGGCGCTCAACCCGTTCTGGATCATGATTGGTAGCCCGATTCTGGCCGCTATCTATAACAAAATGGGCGACCGTCTGCCTATGCCGCACAAGTTCGCCATCGGTATGGTGCTGTGCTCCGGCGCGTTCCTGGTCCTGCCGCTGGGTACCAAATTCGCGACTGACGCGGGTATCGTCTCCGTTAACTGGCTGATCCTGAGCTATGCGCTGCAATCTATTGGTGAGCTGATGATCTCCGGCCTGGGCCTGGCAATGGTTGCACAGCTGGTACCACAGCGTCTGATGGGCTTCATCATGGGTAGCTGGTTCCTGACCACCGCTGGCGCGGCGATCATCGCCGGTAAGATTGCGAACCTGATGGCGGTACCAGAAAACGTTACCGACCCGCTGGTGTCCCTGAACGTTTACGGCACCGTGTTCATGCAGATTGGTATCGCGACCGCCGTGATTGCCATACTGATGCTGCTGACTGCCCCTAAACTGAATCGTATGACTCAGGACGACGACAAATCCGCTAAGGCGAGCACAACCGCCACCGCGTAACGTCATCGGGAAACGACTGACCAGAAGCCGCTAACGTATTAGCGGCTTTTTTTTTATCCGAACGCGCACTAACATAGCTGGAACCTCAGCAAAAAGGAGTTACCGATGAAACTGTTCTATAAACCGGGCGCCTGCTCTCTTGCTTCCCATATCACCCTTCGCGAGAGCGGTAAGGATTTTACGCTGGACGGCGTTGACCTGATGAAAAAGCGCCTGGAAAACGGGGATGACTTTTTTGCGATTAACCCAAAAGGGCAGGTTCCGGCCCTGCTGCTGGATGATGGCACCCTGCTGACCGAAGGGGTGGCGATTATGCAGTATCTCGCGGACAACGTACCGGATCGTCAGCTCCTTGCCCCTACCGGCAGCATTGCACGGTATAAAACGCTGGAGTGGCTGAACTACATCGCCACCGAGCTGCACAAGGGCTTTACGCCCCTGTTCCGCCCGGATACCCCGGAAGAGTACAAACCGACCGTGCGCACGCTGCTGGAGAAAAAGCTTCAGTACATTAACGACAGCCTGAAGGTCGACCAGTGGATCTGTGGCTCACGCTTCACCATTGCCGATGCATATCTGTTTACCGTTCTGCGCTGGGCGCGCGCGGTTAAGCTGAACATGGACGGATTAGATCATATCGCGTCGTACATGGCACGCGTGGCGGAGCGTCCTGCGGTTGCCGCGGCGCTGAAAGCGGAAGGTTTAAACTAACCTGCGAGCGCGTGTTGCCGGGTAGCGATGACGCATACCCGGCAAACGTCAATATGGGGCTTTATAGCCTTGTGGCGCTGAAATAGTGCTCCGGCTTCGCGATGCGATCCTGCGCCGCAACCACCTGCAGCTCATATTCCTGCATCGTTTTCGTCGCAATCATGATTTCATATACGGCCGCGGTCACGTGCTCCAGCGCATCGCGCAGGCCTACCCCCTGCAACAGCTTCACCAGCAGCAAACCGCTGGTGACATCACCGACGCCAACGGGCTGACGCATGCCGAAATCCACCAGCGGCCGGCTGATATGCCAGGCGTCGTCCTTCGTCACCAGCAGCATCTCAAAACGGTCCTGGCTCATCCCTGCGCGCGCCAGGTGTTTTACCAGTACAATCTCCGGCCCCTGGGCTATCAGTTCGCGAGACGCGCTTACAGCCTCTTCTACGCTGTTTACCGGATGCTCGCACAGTATCTCCAGCTCAATCAGGTTGGGGGCAATAATATCGCTGGCCGGCAAGGCATGCCGGACATGAAACTCCGCCACGCCCGGCGCCACGATGCAGCCTTTTTCCGGATGGCCCATCACCGGGTCGCAGAAATATTTCGCTGCGGGGTTTGCCGCTTTCACCTGGCGCACGATGCCAAGGATATGCTCCCCCTGCTCCGCCGAACCGAGATAGCCGCTCAGCACAGCGTCGCAGCGCCGGAGCTGGTCAATCTCCGCAATACCCTGAACGATCTCCGTCAGATGCGACGGCGGCATCACGCAGCCGGTCCATTTACCGTACTGGGTGTGATTCGAAAACTGGACGGTGTTGAGAGGCCAGACGTTGGCGCCGAGGCGGCGCATCGGAAATTCCGCAGCGCTGTTGCCGGCATGCCCAAAAACAACGTGGGACTGAATGGCGAGGATGTTCTTCATGTTGTACTTACCAAACCCTGTCAAAACAAAAGGGGCGTGGTTTCCCACGCCCCTGCATTCTTTTAATTACTTCCAGCAGACCAGACAGTAATTTTTCTTACCACGACGCAGCAGCGTGTAGCGGCCATACAGACGATCGCTCTCGGTGAAGGTGTATTCCGGATCGGCCTGTTTTTCGCCGTTGATGGTGATAGCGTTTGAGGCGATGGTTTTACGCGCCTGGCCGCGGGACGGCTGTAGCTCGGAATCCACCAGCGCCTGCATCAGGTCTGCGCCTTTCTCCATCTCGACCATCGGCACGCCATCCTGGGCCAGCTGCTCAAAGTCCGCTTCGCTCAGGTCGCTCAGGGTACCGTTGAACAGGCTCGCCGTAATACGTTTCGCCGCCGCCAGGCCTTCCTCGCCGTGCACCAGTTTTGTAACTTCGTCCGCCAGCACGTACTGGGCGCGCGGAGCTTTACCGCTGTTCTTGTCTTCCTCTTCCAGGGCATTGATGTCTTCAATATCCATAAAGGTAAAGAATTTCAGAAAGCGATAAACGTCGGCATCCGCCGTGTTGATCCAGAACTGGTAGAATTTGTACGGGCTGGTTTTCTTCGGATCCAGCCATACCGCGCCGCCTTCGGTTTTGCCGAACTTGGTACCGTCTGCTTTGGTGATCAGCGGAACGGTCAGACCAAAGACCTGATTCTGGTGCAGACGACGGGTCAGATCGATACCGGAGGTGATGTTGCCCCACTGGTCGGAGCCGCCAATTTGCAGAGAAACGCCGTGGAGCTTGTTCAGGCAGGCGAAGTCATAACCCTGAAGCAGGTTATAGGAGAACTCGGTAAAGGAGATGCCCTGATCGTCACGGTTAAGACGCTGCTTCACCGCTTCTTTGTTAATCATCTGGTTAACAGAGAAATGCTTGCCGATGTCGCGCAGGAAGGTCAGCACGTTCATGCCGCCAAACCAGTCGTAGTTGTTCGCCGCAATTGCAGAGTTTTCACCGCAGTCGAAATCGAGGAAGGGTGCAACCTGTTTGCGGATCTTGTCTACCCACTCCTGAACGGTGTCTTCGGTATTCAGCTTACGCTCAGCGGCTTTAAAACTTGGGTCGCCAATCAGACCGGTCGCGCCGCCAACCAGCGCGACGGGCTTATGGCCGGCCATCTGGAAGCGTTTCAGGCATAACAACGGAACAAGATGCCCCAAATGCAAGCTGTCAGCGGTGGGATCGAAGCCGCAATACAGCGCGATCGGGCCTTGCGCCAGTCGCTCTGCTAACGCTTCTTCGTCCGTCACCTGGGCCACGAGGCCCCGCTCTTGCAATTGTTTAATCAAGTTACTGCTTGCCATCAAATTCTCCATGTATAAACGACTGCACCTTTGCCGGTACACGACTTTTCGCCTGGTGCGAAAGGTACATAGAATAAAGCGCAAGCGCGGCGTGCGCTAGCGCTTAACACAACAAATTTCAGGGTTTACGGGGCCAGCCTGTCTATTTTCCAGCCACGGTTGTCGCGCTGGTATAAAAAGCGGTCATGGAGACGGTGTTCACCGCCCTGCCAGAACTCCATCTGCTCGATGGGAATGCGGAATCCGCCCCAGAAGCTCGGCAGCGGCACTTCACCCTGCTGAAACTTCTGCTTGAGTTCGAGGAATTTGCTCTCCAGCACGCCGCGGGCAGAGATGCGGCTGGACTGCTTAGACACCCACGCGCCAATCTGGCTGTCGCGCGGGCGGCTGTGGAAATACTTCACGACCTCGAGCGTGGAGAGGCGCTCCGCTTTGCCGGTCACCATCACCTGACGCTCCAGCATATGCCACGGGAACAGCAGGCTGATGCGCGGGTTGTTTTCCAGGTGGTGGGCTTTCCGGCTGCCGAGGTTGGTGTAGAACACCAGCCCTTTGTCGTCGAAGTGCTTGAGCAGGACGATGCGCTGGTAGGGTTGACCGTTTTCATCAACCGTGGCGACAACCATGGCCGTCGGATCGGCCAGCTTCGCTTCGCAGGCCTGCTTCAGCCAGCGTTCAAAAAGCACCAGCGGTTCGGCGGGAAGATCCTGGCGGCGCAGCCCGCCTTTGGTGTATTCACGGCGCAGATGCGCAATTTGCTGCAATTCGTCGTTATCTGACATGGCGTTAGCTGAAATTGACATTGGGTGGCGCTATTGTGCGCCCCCCTTGTAAAAATCTCAACGCTTCGGATTTTCGAGCTGACAGTTGTTCAGCACAATGCGGTCACGCTTGTAGACGGTAGCGCTGTCCCCTTTCGACCAGAACACGTAAATCCCGTCCGTGTAGCGCGCGCCGGAGGCCGACATGCCCTGCTTCAGGGTCAGCAATTTATTGTCGTAGACAAAGCTGGCTTCCTGACGAGGGTTGTTCAGCTTCACCGTCAGCGGTTTTTCATCACAGCGGTATTCAAGCGTGTCGGTTTGCATACGCTCAACAAGCTGGTTATAGGCGCTGCATCCGGTCAGAAGAAAAGGCAAAGCAATAAGAAGGTATTTTTTCATGAGCATATCCCGAAGACTATCCTGGTCCCGGAGGGCATGGCCGCCCTCCTGTTGTTCCTCATTTTAAGGGTTACACCCGCCGCTGAATTTCAGTTAACTCTGATTATGACGCGGGTTCGCGGGGAAAATAGCGCCGAGAACGCTCGCTTCCCGCGCGCCGGTCACGGAGGGTAAATTCCCTGGCAGCCCGGCAACCGTACGCCAGGCAAGCCAGGCGAAGGCCAGCGCCTCCATATCGTCTCCGCTGATGCCGGCTTCATCTGTGGTAGTCACTTCCGTGCCCGGCAGCAGTGCGGCCAGGCGCGCCATGATCAGCGGATTGCGGCTCCCACCCCCGCATACCAGCAGACGCTCGCAGCCGCCGCTCAGCAATACCTGTTCAGAAATGGACATGGCGGTTAGCTCAGTAAGCGTCGCCTGCACGTCCTGCGGCGCGAGCGCGGGGAACTGCGCCAGCTGGCGTTCAAGCCAGCCGTAGTTAAAATATTCGCGCCCCGTGCTTTTTGGCGCAGGCAGCGCAAAGAACGGATCGCTTAACAGGGACTGCAGCAGAGGGAGGATCACCTTCCCCTGGCTGGCCCACCGGGCATCTTTGTCGTAAGGTTTACCGATCTGACGCCATATCCAGGCATCCATCAGCATGTTGCCGGGCCCGGTATCGTATCCGCGCACCGGCTGACCCGGGATAAGCAACGACAGGTTGGCGATCCCGCCTATGTTCAGCACCATCCTGCGCTCAACCGGATGGGCCAGCAGCGCCTGGTGGAATGCCGGCACCAGCGGTGCGCCCTGACCGCCAAGCGCCATATCCCGACGGCGGAAGTCGCCCACTACCGTCACGCCGGTTTTGGCCACAATCTGGTTGTTATCGCCAATTTGCATCGTATGCGGCGCCTCGCCGACGGGCTCATGCCAGACGGTCTGCCCGTGGCACCCGATCGCCACGACATCCTGCGGATGAAGGCGCTCTTGCTGCATCAGGGCCAGTACCGCTTGTGCAAACAGCGCCCCCAGACGCACGTCCAGCTGACCAAGCTGAGAAAGCGTCAGCTGCTGTCCCTGGCAGATGCTCAGAATCTCTTCTTTTAACGAGACCGGAATAGGCCAGCTCAGGCTTGCCTGCTGCGCCACCATGTTTTCATCAATAGCGGCCAGGACGACATCCACACCGTCAAGACTGGTCCCGGACATCACACCGATATAGCGACCCGATTTCATGCGCTTTCCTTACGTTACGTGGGCTAAGTGCAAACACTCCACCATAAATGACGCTGCTTTGCTATGCGGTGATTATAATTTTTAACAATCTCAGACCTGCCGCACAGGCGGCTTTTGTTTATGTCCCGTTAAGCCAGATTCAAGTAAAATTTTTTTATTCGGCATGCAAAGATATGAACTGTGGTCGTTAATGCCATATAATTTAGCCATAACGGATGCCCCAACCGGGCGTTTTTTGGTGAACAGGAGAGTCAAATGATTTTACGTGTAATGGGCGTTTCGCTGATTGGTTTAACACTGGCGGGTTGTGTGAACGACAATTCACTCTCCGGCGACGTATATAGTGCTTCTGAAGCTAAACAGGTACAGAACGTGACATACGGTACTATCGTTAATGCCCGTCCTGTTCAGATTCAGGGTGGCGATGACACGAACGTTGTGGGCGCAATCGGTGGTGCGGTACTGGGTGGATTCCTGGGTAACACCATTGGCGGCGGTACCGGACGTTCTCTGGCCACCGCGGCGGGCGCAGTTGCCGGCGGCGTAGCCGGTCAGGGCGTTCAGGGCGCGATGAACAAAACCCAGGGCGTTGAGCTGGAAATTCGCAAGGACGATGGCAGCACCATTATGGTCGTGCAGAAACAGGGTAATACCCGCTTCTCCGCTGGCCAGCGTGTTGTACTGGCAAGCAACGGCAGCCAGGTTACCGTCTCCCCGCGTTAAAATAATAATGGATGCGGTCAAAAGACCGCATTCATTTACAAAACATATCAATTTAATAAATATAGTTACAAAAATAATTCATTTGGTGAATTATTCATCTCCTCTGTTCTTGTTCCTGCGCAAAGTATTTTTTACTTATCTTCGTTAGACTCTTCGCATTCATTTTCTCTTTTTTATTTATTTGAACTTATATGCTTGCGATCTCTCGATTTGTAAAAAACCGCTATATGGCGTTCGTCATTGGATGCATCGTCGTCATAAGCGTATTACAGGGATTATTTATAAAACTTGTTGAATGGGTTCCTTCATTCTCTCCGCTATTTTTCCCTACGCTCACTATTTTTCTTCTGGTATTCCATCTGTTTATTGCCTGCTTTATGGCAATGAAATACTGGTGCGATAAAAAACGTTTATATCTCGTTCCGATTGCCGCGGCCTTTGCCGGTTCGGCATTGCTGATGGTGGGTACGCTGTCCAGCTTTCCGGCCTGGCTGGATCTCTATCAGTTCAACGAGGCGAACTATAATGACGCGATGATCTTTTATATGTTCCGCCACCTTTTAATGGCGGTGCTGATGATCGCCTCGGTATTACTGTATACGCTCCGCGCTTCCCCCCTCACGCGAAGCGCCCACATCGGCGCCGTTGCCGGGTCGGCTCTTTTCACGTGCGGTATGCTTGGGCTGGCGTGGTTCTATTCCAGCCATTCCACAATGCTAACCCTGGATCTCGTGGATAATGAAACCCGGAAGTTTATGGTTCTCTGGAGCCAGACGATCAATATCATTTTGATCGTTATCTGGGGCGTTACCTTAATCACCCTGATGGCCGTGACCCGGATAAGAAATTTGTTCTGGGTGGGCGGAAATTTTTTGTGCGTCTGTTATGTCGTCACGCTGTTAATGCTGCTGTTAGGCGGACACGCGGAAGATGTTTCGTGGTATCGCGCCCGGTTATTCGAAACCGTCGCGACGTTAATGATAATATTTATTCTGCTTTCCGACGTCTTTAATTTGTATCGCGACTCGCACGTCAAATACCAGCAGTCTTATCAAAACTCGATCCGCGACCCGCTCACCCGTCTTTATAACCGCAGCTATTTTTATGATTCATTAAACTACGCCCTCGGCTCGGCAACGGAGGCACACCCGGTATCGGTGGTGGTAAGCGATCTTGACCGTTTCAAGCGCATCAACGACTGCTACGGGCATTTGCAGGGAGATAAGGTGCTGCAGTTTGTCTCTAATCTTCTGACGGATTCCGTGCGCCCCCAGGATATCGCGGCCCGAATCGGCGGTGAAGAGTTTGTTCTGATGCTGACCAATACCCCATCAGACGCCGCGCGGCAGGTCGCCGAGCGCATTCGTCTCAAGCTGAGCGGGTTTGATAAAACCAGCAGCGGCGGCCATCTGCCGGAGCCAATTACCATCAGCATGGGCGTATTCACCGCAACCTCGCCGGAAACCAGCGCGGAAACCTGCGTGGAAAGCGCGGATAAAGCCATGTATGAGGCAAAGGAGACGGGGCGCAACCGGGTCGTGGTGTTCAGGTAATGAGAAAGGCCCTGCATAAGCAGGGCCTTTACGTTCGGTCAGTCGCGGGATTGCAGATCGTGGATGTTCTGCTCAAGACGGGCGATAAGTCCAATTAGCATCTCCAGCTCCGCAGGTGAAATACCGGACAGGATCTCCCCCCGCGTTTTACTGATGACGGCTTCCATCTCCGTAATGATAGGAGCCGCTTTTTCCGTCAGTTTTATGCGCTTGGCGCGACGATCGCTGGCGCAGGTTTGACGGGAGATGAGTCCCTTCTCTTCCAGCTGGTCAAGCGTACGCACCAGGGACGGTTGCTCAATACCGATCGCTTTTGCCAGCTGAATTTGCGACTGTTCTGGCGGGAGCTGATGAATGTTATGCAGCGTAACCCAGTGGGTCTGCGTCAGTTCCAGAGGTTTCAGGCGATGGTCAATCAGAGCACGCCAGACGCGTACCAACCTTGCCAGATCAGAACCTAATGGCGATTCCAATTTCATCTCCTTATAATTAGCTTGCTAAGTGATTATAGTGATTTTAGAATAGTTTGCAGTATTTGTATTGCCAAAACAAATGCAATCACGGTATTCATCATTCCAGAAAGAATGATTTACACTGAATATTCATGCGCCATCGCACTGATACATGCCATTGCGGCACTCACTCCACTGCAAAGGATCGCTGCTCGTGACGTTTTTCTCTTTCTCTGCCGGGTTGCCCCTTCAGGATCTGATTATCGGCGCATCGGTCTACTTTCCGCCTCTTTTTAAAGCCGTTATGGTTGGATTTGTGATCTGGCTCGTGGCGCACCGACTGCTGCGGGACTGGATGTATTCTGGTGAAATCTGGCACCCGATGTTGATGGATCTCTCGCTGTTTACCTTTTCCGTCTGTCTTGGCCTTGCCGTGTTAACCGTCTGGTGAGAATGCCCTTGAAAACGCTTAAATATTTTTCCACTCTTTTCGTTTTGGCGCTGGCGCTGATTGCCGGCTGGTGGCTCTGGAACTATTACATGCAGTCCCCCTGGACCCGCGACGGCAAAATACGCGCAGAACAGGTCAGCATCACGCCGCAGGTGTCGGGCAGCATCACCGCGCTCATGGTAAAGGACAACCAGTTCGTCCACGCGGGCGATGTGCTGTTCCGCATTGACGAGACCCCTTTTCAGATTGCCGTGCTTAACGCCCAGGCACAGCTGGCTAAGGCTCAGTCCGATCTCGCAAAGGCCAACAACGAAGCCGACCGACGCCGCCATCTGTCGAAAAACTATATCTCTGCGGAAGATATGGATACCGCCAACATCAACGTGAAAACCATGCAGGCCGGTCTGAAGGTGGCGGAGGCCACGCTGAAGGAGGCGGAGTGGCAGCTGACCCAGACGGTGGTTAAAGCGCCGGTAGACGGGTGGATTACCAACCTGTCCACGCGCGTGGGAGACTACGCCACGAC
This sequence comes from Enterobacter cloacae complex sp. 2022EL-00788, assembly GCF_026627565.1. Taxonomy (NCBI): domain Bacteria; kingdom Pseudomonadati; phylum Pseudomonadota; class Gammaproteobacteria; order Enterobacterales; family Enterobacteriaceae; genus Enterobacter; species Enterobacter cloacae complex sp. 2022EL-00788. The sequence continues at coordinate 456,361 of NZ_JAPNMC010000001.1, forward strand.
CGGAGAGCCGGTTTTTGCCCTGGTGGATAGCCGCTCGTTTTACGTGGTTGGCTATTTTGAAGAGACGAAGCTGCGCCATATTCGCGAGGGCGCGCCAGCCCGAATCACCCTCTACAGCGGCGCGCAAACGTTACAGGGTCACGTATCCAGCATCGGTCGGGCAATCTACGACCAAAGCGTCGAAACCGATTCTGGCCTGGTGCCTGATATTAAACCCAACGTACCCTGGGTGCGTCTGGCCCAGCGGGTGCCGGTTCGCGTGGAGTTCGACAGCCTGCCGAAAGAGATTACTCTCGTTTCAGGGACCACCTGTACCGTCTCCATCGGGACACGATGATGAACCTGCGGGCTGTCTCGTGGCGCAATGCGCCCTGGATAAAAGCGACGCGCCCGCAGTGGCGTTACGCGCTGCGCAACGGCATCGCCATGTGCCTTGCGCTTACGGTTGCCTATTACCTGAACCTGGATGAACCCTACTGGGCGATGACGTCAGCGGCGGTGGTTAGCTTCCCCACCGTCGGCGGCGTTATCAGTAAAAGCCTCGGACGCGTGGCGGGTAGCCTGCTCGGTGCCACCGCCGCCCTGATTCTGGCTGGCCATACCCTGAACGATCCGTGGCTGTTTCTGCTCAGCATGTCCGCCTGGCTGGGGCTGTGCACCTGGGCCTGCGCCCATTTTACCAATAACGTTGCCTACGCGTTTCAGCTGGCGGGCTATACCGCGGCCATTATCGCCTTCCCGGTGGTTAACGTGCTGGATACCACCGAACTGTGGGATATCGCGCAGGCACGCGTGTGCGAGGTGATGGTCGGTATCCTGTGCGGCGGCATGATGATGATGATCCTGCCCAGCACCTCTGACGGCACCACGCTCATCACCGCCCTGAAAACGATGCACGCGCGCCTGCTGGAACATGCCAGCCTGCTCTGGCAACCCGACACAAACGATGAGATCCGTCTTGCGCATGAAAAAGTCATCGGCCAGATCCTGACCATGAATCTGCTGCGCATACAGGCCTTCTGGAGCCACTACCGCTTTCGTCGCCAGAACACGCTGCTGAACTACCTGCTGCACCAGCAGCTACGCATGACCAGCGCAATATCGAGCCTTCGCCGGATGTTGTTGAACTGGCCTGCACCGCCCGCGCTTACCCGGGAGGTGATTGACACCCTGCTCGCCGCCCTTGCGCGCCCGGACGCGGATATCTACAGCGTGGCCCGGATAATTGCTCCGCTCGCGCCAGCGGATGAGTATGACTACCGCCATCGCGCCTTCTGGCAGCGTCTGAACTATTTCTGCCGGCTGTATCTGCGCAGCAGCCGCTGGCTGAAAGCCGTCGAAAATGCCACGCCCGTTACCGAGTTTTCCGTACCCGGCAGCCCCGCTCTGGCGCGGCATACCGATGCCATGGAGGCGCTGTGGAGCGGTTTTCGTACCTTTTGTGCACTGATGCTGGTCGGCGCATGGGCCATTACTACGCAGTGGGACGCGGGCAGCGCGGCGCTGACGCTTGCGGCCATCAGCTGCGTGCTCTATTCGGTGGCGGCGTCCCCCTTCAACTCGCTTACGCTCCTCATGCGCACGCTGGTGCTGCTGTCCCTCTTCAGCTTTGTGGTGAAGTTTGGCCTGATGGTGCAGATAACCGATCTGTGGCAATTCCTGCTGTTTCTCTTTCCGCTGTTAACCACCATGCAGCTGCTCAAGCTGCAAATGCCTAAGCTGGCCGGCCTGTGGGGGCAGCTGATTGTTTTTATGGGATCGTTCATCTCGGTGACGAATCCGCCGGTTTACGATTACGCCGATTTCCTGAATGACAACCTGGCGAAAATTCTCGGCGTGGGGCTGGCATGGCTGGCGTTCGCCGTGCTGCGCCCTGGTTCGGACGCGCGTAAAAGCCGCAGGCATATCCGGGAGTTACGCAGAGGATTTGTCGACCAGCTGAGCCGCAGGCCGCACCTTCGAGAAAATGAATATGAATCGCTGGTTTATCATCACGTCAGCCAGCTCAATAACAGCCAGGATTCCCTCTCCCGGCGCTGGCTATTGCGCTGGGGCGTGGTGCTGCTGAACTGTTCGCACGTGGTGTGGCAGCTGCGCGCCTGGGAGACGCGGTCCGATCCGCTGTCGCGGGTCCGCGACACCTGCATTGCCCTGCTGCGCGACGTCATGAGCGAGCGCGGCGTTCAGCAGCGCCCGCTCAGCGTCACCCTCGCCGAGCTTCAGCGCATTTGCGACGCTCTGGCGCGCCATCATCTGCCTGCGGCGCGCGATCTGGCGTCCATCATCTGGCGGCTGCACTGTTCCCTGTCACAGCTTGAACAGGCGCCGCCGCCCGGCACGATAGGCGATCAGATCACCCCACAGGCATAGCGCGCCCCGCCGCCGCCAAGCGGTTTAGGCTTATCTGACATGTTATCGCCGCCCACGTGGATCATCAGCGCCTTGCCCTTGACCTCATCAAGCTTTTTCAGTCGGGGCGCGACGACGGGATCGGTAGCCTTGCCGTCGTTATTGACCACCAGCACCGGCAGATCGCCGAGGTGACCCATCCCGTCCGGGCCTTCGTGTTTACCGGAGTTGTGCGGGTCGAGATGCCCCCCGGCGGCTTCTGCGGCGGAAGGTTTACCCTCTTTCATTGCGGGCTGGCAGCTGCCTTTAGCATGAACGTGGAAACCGTGTTCGCCGGGGGGCAGCGCCTTAAGATTGGGGGCAAACTCCAGCCCTTTATCCGTTTCGGTGATTTTCACCGTCCCGATGGACTGACCGACCCCCTGAGAAGTGACGAGATTCATTTCAACGTCGTCGCTGGCTGCCTGCGCTCCTGCGCATACGGCCAGCGTGACAATAGCCAGAGCAAAACGCTTCATAAGACCTCCACGGGTTATTTTTTGCACCTTAAGTCTATACCAGAGGCGCAGATTTCACCGGAAAGTCAGTCAATTACTTGCTCAGGGAACGTCGTAGCCCAGCGCGGCCTTGCGGATGCGGAACCACTGCTGACGCGTCATCTCCAGTTCTTCGGCGGCAAGCGCCGCGCGTACGCGCTCAATCTTGCCGGAGCCAATAATCGGCAGCGGCTTAGACGGCAGGCGCAGGATCCAGGCGTAAACCACCTGTTCGATACTTTCCGCATTGAGCTCGCGGGCCACGGTTTCGAGCTCGTTACGCAGCGGCTGGAATGCCTCATCGTTAAACAGGCGGCCGCCGCCGAGGCAAGACCATGCCATCGGACGGATGCGCAGCTGTTGCAGCTGATCGAGCGTACCGTCGAGCAGCAGCGGCTGATGAACCGGGGAGATTTCCACCTGATTAGTCGCCAGCGTAAACGGCAGACGAGACTGCAATAGCGCAAACTGCGCCGGGGTAAAGTTAGACACGCCGAAGTGGCGCACCTTGCCGCTCTGGTGCAGGGTCAGGAAGGCTTCAGCGACCTCGTCCGCATCCATCAGCGGATCGGGACGGTGGATCAGCAGCAGGTCGATACGATCGGTAGCCAGATTAACCAGCGACTGCTCGGCGCTTTTCACAATGTGCGCGCTGTCGGTGATGTAGTGTCCCAGGGCATTCTCCGGTTTTGCCGTTGTGGCAATACCGCATTTGGTCACAATTTCCATACGATCGCGCAGCACCGGCGCCAGCTTCAGCGCCTCGCCAAAGGCGGCCTCGCACAGATAACCGCCATAAATATCGGCGTGATCGACGGTAGTGACCCCTAAATCAAGATGCTCTTCAATAAAGTTCGCCAGCTGGAGGGGGGACATATTCCAGTCCATCAGGCGCCAGTAGCCCATTACAAAGCGGGAGAACTCCGGGCCCTGCGGGGCAAGGGTAATACGCTGAACCATAACATTTTCCTCAAGGAGATTATGTCACCAGTATACGCAATTACCTTGCTAAAACAGTGAAGGTTGCTGAGGTTCTTCGGTTTCAATCGCTTTGTTTGCGCGAATTTTGCGCAGCAGTCGCTGCCGACAGAGGCGTATCACCTCCTGCTTTTGCGCGTCGCTGAATTTTTGCCAGTTAAAACGCTCATCCCGCGTGCGCATGCACCCGCGGCAGTAACCTCGTTCATCAACCTGGCAAATCCCCCGGCACGGGCTCTGGACGGGGAAAAATTCCAGTTGCTCTGCCACTTCTACCTCCACAGCGTCACTATTTCCTACAGTGAAGACCCTAAACGACCCGCACGCAAGGGGCGGCAGCCACAAATATGACGTTAAGGTTTCGCTAATCTTCCCCTCTTATACTCGCCGCACTGATATAACGAATGGTCTGTTCATCATGTGGTTCACTAAGAAGTTACGCTGTAACGAAACGGTTTTCACCCTGGGCTGCGCGCTGTTCTTCACCGCGTTAAACGCGCTGTTTATACAGCGCAGCTGGGCAATAATTGCGCCAGCGCGCCTGCACGACCTGCTGTTTGCCGCCAGCGTACCGCTGGTGCTGTTCTGCGGCTGGGTGATTGTTTTTAGCCTGCTGAATATTCCCTTTATTCGCAAGCCGCTGATGATTGTCCTGACCATGGGATGCGCCGCCGCAACCTATTTTATGTATACCTATGGCGCGGTTATCGATCGGAACATGATGGTGAACGTCTTCGAAACTAACTCTCAGGAGGCCACCGCCCTGGTAACGCCGCAGATGATCGTGTGGCTTGTGCTGGCGGGTCTGGTTCCGTCCATCATCTTAGCCCTGACGCGCATTCGAAGCGGAAAATGGTGGTACGCCCTGCTGATGCGACTCGCCACCCTGCTCGGCGCGCTGCTGGCGATTATCCTGGTCGCGGCGGTATTTTATAAAGATTACGCTTCGCTGTTCCGCAATAATAAAAGCATCGTCAAAATGGTTACCCCGGCGAACTACGTAAGCGCCGTGGTCAAGTACGGTAAAATGCGCTGGTTCGCAGGCGATCGGACGCTGGTCCGCATTGGTCAGGATGCCCGTAAGGGCGCGCTAATTTCAGGCCAGCAAAAGAAAACCGTGCTGGTTCTCGTGGTGGGCGAAGCCTCCCGCGCCGAAAACTACTCGCTGAATGGTTACCGCCGTGAAACCAACCCGGAGCTTAAAAAGCAGGACGTCATCAACTTCCCCCAAGCCTCCTCCTGCGGCACGGAAACCGCCGTTTCCGTTCCCTGCATGTTCTCCGGTATGACGCGGAAAAAATACGATGCGGACCTGGCGCAACATCAGGAAGGCCTGCTTGACGTGCTTAACCACGCCGGGTTCAACCTGCTGTGGCGCGACAACGACGGCGGATGTAAAGGTGCCTGCGACCGCGTGCCGCATACGGACATGACCCAGTGGAATCTGGACTCGTACTGCAAGGACAAAGTCTGTATCGACGACGTAGACCTCTACCGCCTGGACAAAGTGCTGGATGGTCTGAAGCAGGACACGGTACTGGTGATCCACCTGATGGGAAGCCACGGCCCGGCCTATTACAACCGTTATCCGGACAGCTTCCGCAGGTTTACCCCGACCTGCGACACCAATGAAATTCAGAACTGCGATCATCAGGCGTTGATCAACACCTACGACAACTCAATTCTGTATACCGACAGCGTGGTCAGCAGGACTATCGACGCGCTGAAAGCCCGACAGGCCACCATGAACACGGCGCTGATTTACCTTTCCGATCACGGTGAGTCGCTGGGCGAACGCGGAATTTATCTGCACGGCACGCCGTATATGCTGGCGCCGGAGCAGCAAACGCATATTCCGTTTATGTTCTGGCTCTCTGCGGATTACGTGAAAAACTTCGGTGTCAACACGGACTGCCTGCGTGACCATGCTGCAAAAGATGCGGTTTCACAGGACAATTTGTTCGCCACCGTTCTGGGGATGATGAATGTTAAATCAACGGTTTATCAACCGCAGCTGGATATTTTGTCGCAGTGCCGTCGCGATGCTGCCTTGCATTAGACCGAACGGTCTATTAAAGTGAAGTCATGAGCAGACATACAGAACACGATACCCGCGAACATTTACTGGCTACCGGCGAGCGCCTTTGCATGCATCGCGGATTTACCGGTATGGGGCTGAGCGAGTTGTTAAAAACCGCGGAAGTCCCTAAGGGATCGTTTTATCACTACTTCCGATCCAAAGAGGCGTTCGGCGTGGCCATGCTGGAGCGGCACTATGCCAGCTACCATCAGCGCCTGGCAACGCACTTCGCCAGCGGTGAAGGTAACTACCGGGATCGGGTTCTGAACTACTATCAGGAGACGCTGACGCAGTTCTGTCAGCAGGGCATCATCAGCGGCTGCCTGACGGTAAAACTGTCTGCCGAAGTGTGCGATCTTTCCGAAGATATGCGCACGGCCATGGATAAAGGGGCCAGCGGCGTTATCGCCCTGCTGGCGCAGGCGCTGGAGAAGGGGCGCGATGAACAAACCCTCGCCTTCCTCGGCGATCCGTTAACGCAGGCGCAGGTGCTCTACTCACTCTGGTTAGGCGCTAACCTGCAGGCCAAGATTTCTCGCAGCGCCGTGCCGCTCGAAAGCGCGCTGGCACATGTGAAAAGCTGTATTACCGCGTCCGGCGCGTAGCCGGCATTTTTATTTATCCTTTTACTAGTCGACTGGTCTACTCAGGAGCCGTTATGTCCGCTGAAAAGTTATTTACCCCACTGAAAGTCGGTGCCGTTACCGCCCCAAACCGCGTATTTATGGCCCCGCTCACCCGTCTGCGCAGCATCGAGCCGGGCGATATCCCAACACCGTTGATGGGTGAATATTATCGTCAGCGCGCCAGCTCAGGCCTGATCATCTCTGAAGCCACGCAGATTTCTGCCCAGGCAAAAGGCTATGCCGGCGCGCCGGGCCTGCACAGCCCGGAACAAATTGCCGCGTGGAAAAAGATCACCGCGGGCGTACATGCTGAAGAGGGCCGTATTGCGGTACAGCTGTGGCACACTGGCCGTATCTCGCACAGCAGCATCCAGCCCGGCGGCCAGGCTCCGGTTTCTGCCTCTGCCCTGAACGCGAATACCCGTACCTCCCTGCGCGATGAAAACGGGAACGCGATCCGCGTCGATACCACCACCCCGCGCGCGCTGGAGCTGGACGAGATCCCGGGCATCGTGAACGATTTCCGTCAGGCCGTGGCCAATGCCCGTGAAGCCGGTTTCGATCTGGTTGAGCTGCACTCCGCGCACGGTTACCTGCTGCACCAGTTCCTCTCACCATCGTCTAACCAGCGTACCGACCAGTACGGCGGCAGCGTTGAAAACCGCGCGCGCCTGGTGCTTGAAGTGGTGGATGCTGTCTGCAACGAGTGGAGCGCAGACCGCATTGGTATTCGCGTTTCGCCGATCGGCACGTTCCAGAACGTCGACAACGGCCCGAATGAAGAAGCGGACGCGCTTTACCTGATTCAAGAGCTGGCAAAACGCGGCATTGCTTACCTGCACATGTCCGAGCCGGACTGGGCTGGCGGCAAGCCTTATAGCGAAGCCTTCCGCCAGAAGGTGCGCGAGCGCTTCCACGGCGTGATTATCGGCGCGGGTGCCTACACGGCGGAGAAAGCTGAAGATCTGATCGGCAAAGGTCTGATCGATGCCGTAGCCTTTGGCCGCGATTACATTGCTAACCCGGATCTGGTTGCCCGTTTGCAGAAGAAAGCGGAGCTGAACCCGCAGCGCCCTGAAAGTTTCTACGGCGGCGGCGCGGAAGGTTACACCGACTACCCTTCTCTCTAATCCCGCATTGCACATTGATAGCGGCGACATTTCGCCGCTATACTAAAACATCGTTTCTGTTCAAAAAGATAATCCAAACTGAGGAAATTATGCGCCTACTTCACACCATGCTGCGCGTTGGCGACCTGCAACGTTCCATCGATTTTTACACTAACGTTCTGGGCATGAAGCTGCTGCGCACCAGCGAAAACCCGGAATATAAATACTCCCTGGCGTTCGTGGGTTACGGTCCGGAGTCTGATGAAGCCGTCATTGAGCTGACGTACAACTGGGGCGTAGACAGCTACGAGCTGGGTACGGCTTACGGCCATATTGCGCTGGAAGTGGATAACGCGGCCGAAGCCTGCGAACGCATCCGCAGCAGCGGCGGGAACGTCACCCGTGAAGCGGGCCCGGTTAAAGGCGGCACCACCGTGATTGCCTTTGTTGAAGATCCGGACGGTTACAAAATCGAACTGATCGAAGCCAAAGACGCTGGTCGTGGTCTGGGCAACTGATCCCGCAGGGCGCACTATGCGCCCGTTGTTTTGCTGCATCGCCTCTCAAAATTTGCCATAATACGCACTGCTTTTTTCCCCTTGTAAGAGACCCTGATGTCCGATAATGCTCAATTTACCGGTCTGTGCGACCGTTTTCGTGGTTTTTATCCCGTTGTCATTGATGTTGAAACAGCCGGATTTAACGCTAAAACCGATGCGCTGCTTGAGATTGCCGCCATCACGCTGAAGATGGATGAACAGGGCTGGCTTGTACCGGACACCTCGCTGCATTTCCACGTTGAACCCTTTGAAGGGGCAAACCTACAGCCGGAGGCGCTGGCCTTTAACGGTATCGATCCGACAAACCCGCTGCGCGGGGCGGTAAGTGAATACGAGGCGCTTCACGCCATTTTCAAAATGGTGCGCAAGGGCATGAAAGAGAGTGACTGTAGCCGCGCCATTATGGTCGCCCACAACGCCACGTTCGATCACAGCTTCACGATGGCGGCTGCGGAACGCGCCTCGCTGAAGCGTAACCCATTCCATCCGTTCGTTACGTTCGACACCGCCGCGCTGAGCGGCCTGGCGCTGGGCCAAACCGTGCTGTCCAAAGCCTGCATCACGGCGGGTATTGCGTTTGACGGCACCCAGGCGCATTCCGCGTTATACGACACCGAGCGTACGGCGGAGCTGTTCTGCGAGATCGTCAACCGCTGGAAGCGTCTGGGCGGCTGGCCCCTGCCGATGGGCGACAGCGAAGAACAGGCATAAAAAAAGCGACCTCCTGAGGTCGCTTTTTTGTCCGCGCAGAAAACTTATTCTGCGTCCGGCTCTTCGGTTTTATACTTCGCCGCGGTCTCTTTGATCAGCTGCTGCAGTTCGCCGCGCTGATACATTTCAATCAGGATGTCGCATCCGCCAACCAGTTCACCGTCAACCCACAGCTGTGGGAAGGTAGGCCAGTTTGCGTATTTTGGCAGCTCAGCGCGAATGTCCGGGTTTTGCAGGATATCAACGTAAGCAAAACGCTCACCACAGGCAGACAGCGCCTGAACCGCTTGTGCGGAGAAGCCGCAGCTTGGCAGCTTCGGAGAACCTTTCATGTACAGGAGAATTGGGTTTTCAGCGATCTGGCGCTGAATTTTTTCAATAGTGGTGCTCATGTCTTGCTTCCTTTAACTTCTGTTACGGCATCAGTCTGACATTGTAGCGGGTCAGGCCGACATCGGAAAATAACATTTTTGTCACGTCTCATTATTTTATCTGCTATCGCGTAAAGATGCATTGCTAATGTCGTTTATCGCTGCCCGCAGCGCGGATTTGCTCAGGGAGCGAACAATTCTGCTACAGAACGATGAATTTTTTTGCACTTGCTAACGAAACAGCTTTTGAGAATGAAAAATGCTATTAACTTATTCTGATTTTTTGGATTAGAATCGACACGTTTTGTAAATCATACGCGGGTATTATTGATAGCCTGCATTCATCAGGGGACTGCCCAGTGGCGCGGATAACGAAAATCTCGATGACGCTCTGTGCTTTACTGTTTACCACACTCTCATTTGCGCCAGCGGCGAACGCCTCTGAACAGGCGCGACACTCTGCCGTACAAAAAACGCATCTGGCAAAAAACGCAGAAAGAAAGAAAAAAACCACCGGCAAAACCGTTAAAAAGAAATCCACCGCGAAGACGAAAAAGACCGCCTCCATCACATCAAAAACGCTCCGCTCCAGCACGCGCAACACCACCCGCACTGCCGCCAGATCCGCTTCCGAAAAATGCATCGTGCGCAAAGGCCATAAAACCAAATGCACAAAAGTGACGAAGCTGGCCGACGCGCATAAGGTTCGCATGCAGAAGGCGCAAAAAACGGCGATGAATAAGCTGATGGGGCAAATTGGTAAACCGTACCGCTGGGGCGGCAGCTCTCCACGCACCGGTTTTGACTGTAGCGGGCTGGTTTATTATGCCTATAAGGATCTGGTGAAATTCCGCATTCCGCGCACCGCAAACGAAATGTACCATCTGCGCGACGCCGCCCCGGTTAACCGTGGCGAACTGCAAAACGGCGACCTGGTGTTCTTCCGCACCCAGGGACGCGGCACGGCTGACCACGTTGGCGTGTACGTGGGTAACGGTAAGTTCATCCAGTCACCGCGCAGCGGCCGGGACATTCAGATCACCTCTCTCAGCGAAGATTACTGGGTGCGCCACTACGTGGGCGCGCGACGCGTCATGACGCCGAAAACCATCCGCTAAACCCTGCCCTGCCGCATCAGTGGCAGGGTAAGTTCCTCTTTTGCATACCCTTTTAATTTGCTATTCTGTCCATGTTGTCTGTAGGGTTATTGGCAACGTATAAAACTATAAGGAGAGAAGCAATGTCGTTCGAATTACCTGCACTACCGTATGCAAAAGACGCCCTGGCCCCGCACATTTCTGCGGAAACCCTGGAATATCATTACGGCAAACATCACCAGACCTATGTCACCAACCTGAATAACCTGATCAAGGGCACCGATTTTGAAGGCAAAACGCTGGAAGAGATCGTGCGCAGCTCAGACGGTGGCGTATTCAACAACGCCGCTCAGGTGTGGAACCATACGTTCTACTGGCACTGCCTGGCACCCAATGCTGGCGGAGAGCCTGTCGGCGAGCTGGCCGAAGCCATTAACGCCGCATTCGGCAGCTTCGCCGAGTTCAAGGCGAAGTTTACCGACGCCGCGGTTAAAAACTTCGGCTCCGGCTGGACCTGGCTGGTGAAGGAGGCCGATGGAAAACTGGCTATCGTTTCCACCTCAAATGCGGGCACCCCGCTGACCACCAGCGCAACGCCGCTGATGACCGTGGACGTGTGGGAACACGCTTACTACATCGATTACCGTAACGCGCGTCCTAACTACCTGGAGCACTTCTGGGCACTGGTTAACTGGGAGTTTGTTGCGAAGAACTTCGCCGCGTAAGAGACACGCAGAAGGGGCGACCCTTCTGCGTTTTTGTTTATTCAGCGGTGCACGCCGCTTCAGGCTGTTTGCGACCGGACATCAGCACCAGCAGCAGGCCGAGTGCGGCAATGATTGCGCCCATCACCGGAACGAAGCTGTAGCCCAGCCCCCCGGAAATGACCGCCCCGCCGGCAGCCGCGCCCAGCGCATTGCCGAGGTTAAACGCACCGATATTGACCGAAGAAGAGAGCCCAGGCGCTTCGTGCGCGACGCGCATGACGCGCATCTGCAGCGGCGGTACCACGGCAAAAGTCGCTGCGCCCCACACCACCATGGCAATTGCGGCACCCACTTCGTTACGCGCCAGCCACGGGATCGCAATCATGATCGCAATCAGCAGGGTTAAGAAACCCTTCAGCGTCCCGCTGACGGAGCGGTCCGCCAGCTTCCCGCCAAGATAGTTACCGATGGAGAAGCCCACGCCAATCAGCACCAGCATCGCGGTAATAAATACCGGCGTCGCGTGGGTGATATCGTGCAGCACCGGGGAGATATAGGTGTAGAGTGTAAACATCGCCCCTGCTCCCAGCACCGTGGTGAGCAGCGCGGAAAGCACCTGAGGACGCATCAGCACCGCCAGCTCTTTACGCACTTCCGGACGCTCACCGGCGCTCCCTTTCGGCAGAGAGAAGAACAGCGCCACCATCGCAATTACGCCGAGCGCCGCGGTTGCGAGGAAAGACATTCGCCAGCCGATCGTCTCACCCAGCCAGGTGGCTGCGGGCACGCCGCCGATATTGGCGATGGTCAGCCCCATAAACATAGTGGCCACCGCGCTGGCCTGCTTATGTTTTGGCACCACGCTGGCGGCCACAACCGATCCCAGCCCGAAGAACGCGCCGTGGTTAAGGCTGGTCAAAATGCGTGAGAGCATCAGGGTGGTGTAATCCGGTGAAATCGCGGAAAGCACGTTCCCCAGGGTGAAAATCGCCATCAGGAAAATCAGCGCATTGCGGCGCGCGCGGTGCGAAAGCAGCAGCGTCATCAGCGGCGCCCCTACCATCACGCCAACCGCGTAGGCGCTGATTAACATACCGGCCGCAGGGATTGAGACGTCCACGCCCCGGGCTATAACAGGCAATAACCCCATCGGGGAAAACTCAGTGGTGCCAATCCCAAAAGCGCCAATCGCCAGGGCCAGCAGTGGAAAATTGATTTTCATGAATGAACTCCGGAAACCGTGCCATAACGCGACACAGAATTAAGAAGTCAAAAGCATGACATCAATCACAAAAAATGAGAAGTTAACATTTTGGCAAAAGATTTTTGCCGGAGGGGTAACAATTGCAGAAAGCGAGGGAGAAAGCTCTCCCCCGTCTGAATCAGTGCAGCGCAGCGGTTAAACCACCCGCAACGATAAGAGCAAGAACAACAATGGTGGTAAACAGCGAAAACTTAAGATCGGTACTCATCAATTTTTCTCCTTTTATTCACCCTACGAAAAGTGAGCCTGCTCATTTTTACACAGTTCAGGTCAAAAATCTTCCAGGATTTAAGCGGATATCCACTTTACCTCTTCCCCTTTTCATCAAGATAGGACAAAATTCCACGCTAAATTTATTAGCGTACCGGCCATTGACCCCCTCCTGACGTCCTGTGTCGTTTTCCCGGCGTGTCGCAACTCAAGATTGCGTAATAAGGGTGAGAGAAGGCAAACGTTTACCTTCAAGTTTTTCAGGAGCTTAGGATATGGTCTGGAGTGACATTTAATGGCAACAATTAAAGACGTAGCAAAACGCGCAAACGTTTCCACTACAACCGTATCACATGTTATTAACAAAACGCGTTTCGTCGCAGAAGAGACGCGTAATGCCGTGTGGGCAGCGATCAAAGAACTGCACTACTCGCCGAGTGCCGTTGCGCGCAGCCTGAAGGTTAATCACACCAAATCGATTGGCCTGCTGGCTACCAGCAGTGAAGCGGCCTACTTTGCTGAAATCATCGAAGCCGTTGAGAAAAACTGCTTCCAGAAAGGCTACACCCTGATTCTGGGCAACGCGTGGAACAACATTGAGAAACAGCGCGCTTACCTGTCGATGATGGCGCAAAAGCGCGTGGACGGCCTGCTGGTGATGTGTTCTGAATACCCGGAGTCGGTCCTTTCCATGCTGGAAGAGTATCGCCACATTCCAATGGTGGTGATGGACTGGGGCGAAGCGCGCGCCGATTTCACCGATTCGGTGATTGATAACGCCTTTGAAGGCGGTTATATGGCGGGGCGTTACCTGGTGGAACGCGGTCACCGCGAAATTGGCGTGATCCCGGGCCCGCTGGAGCGCAATACCGGCGCTGGCCGCCTGGCCGGTTTTATGAAGGCGATGGAAGAAGCGATGATCGTCGTGCCGGAAAACTGGATCGTGCAGGGCGACTTCGAGCCGGAGTCCGGCTACCGCGCCATGCAGCAGATCGTTTCCCAGCAGCATCGCCCTACCGCGGTGTTCTGCGGCGGCGACATCATGGCGATGGGCGCGCTCTGTGCGGCGGACGAGCTGGGCCTGCGCGTGCCGCAGGACATTTCGGTGATCGGCTATGATAACGTGCGCAACGCCCGCTTCTTCACCCCGGCGCTGACCACCATTCACCAGCCGAAAGACTCGCTGGGTGAAACGGCCTTCAATATGCTGATGGACAGGATCGTCAACAAGCGTGAACAGTCCCAGTCCATTGAAGTCCACCCGCGCCTGATTGAACGCCGTTCCGTTGCGGACGGCCCGTTCCGCGACTACCGTCGTTAATCATTTCTCGGGGCCAGCTACGCTGGTCCCCGTAACCACTCCCGGTTCAGCGTTTCGCTGTCTCCCAGATAGTCCAGCAGCCAGGCCATCGCGGGCGATACGTCGCTTTGCTGCCAGGTCAGACAGCAGGCTGCGTCCGGGAAGGGATTTTCCAGCGTCAGGGCCACCCACTCCCCCGTGTCGATGCGCGGACGCGCAACGTGTACCGGCACCATCCCAACGCACAGCCCCGCGCTCAGGCAGGTGGCTGACGACTCCCAGTCCGGCGCGACTACCCGGCGCTGATTGTCCAGCAGCCAGGTAATGCGCTTGGGCAGCGAACGGGAGGTATCCTCCAGCACCAGCGACGGCCAGTTGCGTAACGTGTCGTCACTCAGCGGCCCCTCCATCGCCGCCAGCGGGTGATCGCGCGCCACCACGCAGGTCCAGCTCAGCATGCCCATGTCGCGAAACGCGTAGCGTCCGCCAACCGGGATGGCCTGCGTGGCGCCAATCGCCATCTCTGCCCGGCCGTCCGCCAGCGCATCCCAGACCCCGTTGAACACTTCCTGCGAAACGCGCAGCTCAACGTCGGAAAAATGGCGATAAAAATCGACGATCATCTGCCGGGTACGCTCCGGCTTAACGATGTTATCCACCGCAATGGAAAGGTGTCCGCGCCAGCCGTTAGCGATCTGCTGGCACTGCTCGCGGGTGATCTGCATTTTTTTGATAACAGACCGCCCTTCTTTCAAAAACCACGCCCCGGCAGGCGTCAGTTCCACGTCGCGATGGCGCCGCTCGAACAGCGGGACCGCGAGCCACTCTTCCAGCTGCCGCACCGTATAGCTGATTGCCGAGGGAACGCGGTGCAGCTCCTGCGCGGCACCGGTAAAGCTGCCGTTACGGGCCACGGCATCGACCACTTCAAGGGAATAATCTGACCACATTTTCTGCCTGCAAAATTTTTGAATGCACTCGCCAAATATTAGCGTTTCACAAGCCGCTTTGCACTCCCTACACTCTGCGGCAACGTACACCTGCCTCCTCAGGAGAATAAATAGTGCAACCCAGGAAAGGATTTTTAGTCTGGCTCGGCGGCTTAAGCGTGCTGGGCTTTCTGGCGACCGACATGTATCTGCCCGCGTTCGCCGCGATGCAGGAAGATTTGCAAACCCCTGCCGCCGCCATCAGCGCCAGCCTGAGCCTGTTCCTTGCAGGCTTTGCTTTTGCGCAGCTGCTCTGGGGACCGCTGTCGGATCGTTTTGGCCGTAAGCCCGTTCTGTTGCTGGGGCTGGCGATATTTGCCGTTGGCTGTCTGGGCATGCTGTGGGTTCGCGATGCCGCCTGGCTACTGGCGCTGCGCTTCATTCAGGCAGTCGGGGTCTGCGCCGCAGCGGTCACGTGGCAGGCGCTGGTTACCGACTATTATCCGGCCTCGCGTACTAACCGTATTTTCGCCACCATTATGCCGCTGGTTGGCCTGTCGCCGGCGCTCGCCCCGCTGCTGGGCAGCTGGATCCTGGCACACTTCGACTGGCAGGCCATTTTCGCCACGCTGTTCGCCATCACGCTGGTGCTGATGCTGCCCGCGTTTGCGCTTAAGCCTGCGCATAAAAAAGAGGCGCATCCGGACGCGAAGCCGGTCACCTTTACCTCCTTACTGCGGGCTAAAGCCTATCGCGGCAACGTGCTGATTTACGCCGCCTGCTCCGCCAGCTTCTTCGCATGGCTGACCGGTTCGCCGTTTATTCTGCATGACATGGGCTACAGCCCGGCGGCTATCGGCCTGAGCTACGTTCCGCAGACCATCGCCTTCCTGGTGGGCGGCTACGGCTGTCGCGCCGCGCTGCAAAAATGGGAAGGCCAGCAGATGCTGCCCTGGCTGCTGGTGCTCTACGCGTTAAGCGTGATCGCGACCTGGGCCGTTGGCTTTATTCCGGGTGCCGGGCTTGCTGAAATTTTGATTCCGTTCTGCGTCATGGCGATCGCAAACGGTGCCATCTACCCTATCGTTGTGGCTCAGGCACTGCGCCCGTTCCCGCAGGCGACGGGCCGCGCTGCCGCGCTGCAAAACACCCTGCAGCTGGGTCTGTGCTTCCTGGCAAGCCTGGTGGTCTCCGCGCTGATTGCAACACCGCTGCTCACGACCACCAGCGTCATGCTGGCCACCGTTGCGCTGGCAGGTCTGGGCTATCGCATGCAGTCATCAGCGCATCGTGAGCAGAATGAAGACGCGCGCAGAGAAACGTCGCACGCCTGATTGCGCAGGAAATTATGTTCAAAACCAGTGATTAGGTTGCTAACAATTTTCTGTTGAATCACCAAATTTAGAGGCCTATACTAAATTTGGTTCGATTAAATACGATAAATATTAAGTGTTAACGGGAGCCGGAGCGCTCCCGTTTTACCATGGACGGCTTTTCGGCAAGGGAAATCTCCCTTCCTCTGTTCTACGTCGGATATTAGCCTCGCGGGCATTTACCGTGAGATTTCTCACAAACCAAAAAAAGCGTCTACGCTGTTTTAAGGTTCTGATCACAGCAAGGTGATGGAGAAGCTATGAGTTCATCGTGTATAGAAGAAGTCAGCGTTCCGGACGATAACTGGTCCCGGATCGTCAGTGAACTGTTGGGACGTGCGGGCATTACGATTAATGGCTCATCCCCCTCCGATCCCCAGGTTAAACATCCCGATTTTTTTAAACGCGTTTTACAGGAGGGATCGTTAGGGCTGGGCGAAAGCTATATGGACGGCTGGTGGGAGTGTGAACGGCTGGATATGTTCTTCTCCAGCGTATTACGCGCCGGTCTTGAAAATCAGCTCCCTCGTCACTTCAAAGATACGCTGCGTATCGCCTCCGCTCGCCTGTTCAATCTGCAAAGTAAAAAGCGGGCGTGGATCGTCGGCAAAGAGCATTACGACCTGGGTAACGATCTGTTCAGCCGGATGCTCGACCCGTTAATGCAGTACTCCTGCGGATACTGGAAAAAAGCAACGTCGCTGGAACAGGCGCAGCAGGATAAACTACAGCTGATCTGCGACAAACTGCAGCTGCAGCCCGGCATGCGGGTGCTGGACATTGGCTGCGGCTGGGGCGGTCTCGCCTGGTTTATGGCGACGCATTACGGCGTCAGCGTGGTGGGCGTCACGATATCGGCCGAACAGCAGAAGATGGCGCAGGAGCGCTGCCAGGGCCTGGATGTTGATATTCGGCTTCAGGATTACCGTGACCTGAACGAGCAGTTTGACCGCATCGTTTCCGTTGGCATGTTTGAGCACGTGGGTCCGAAGAACTACAAAACCTATTTTGAGGTGGCCGACCGTAACCTGAAGCCTGACGGTATTTTCCTGTTACATACCATCGGCTCTAAGCGCACCGACAACAATGTAGATCCCTGGATCAATAAATACATCTTCCCGAACGGCTGTTTACCCTCCGTACGCCAGATAGCGAACGCCAGCGAACCGCATTTCATCGTGGAAGACTGGCATAACTTTGGCGCAGATTACGATACCACCCTGATGGCGTGGCACGAGCGTTTCCAGGCCGCGTGGCCTGAAATTGCCGACAACTATTCGGAACGATTCAAACGGATGTTTAGCTATTACCTGAACGCCTGCGCTGGCGCGTTCCGCGCGCGGGATATACAGCTATGGCAGGTGGTGTTTAGCCGGGGCATTGAGCACGGCCTGCGGGTGGCCCGCTAAAAAAATAACCCCGGCTACCCGGGGTTATTTTTTATTCTTCTTCCACGGCCTTTATTATCGCCGCCTCTTTCGCCGCCAGCACGCGCTCAACGGTATCCACGACCGCCTGGGTCTGGGGATCAATTTCGATATTCACGCGCTGCCCCAGCTTTTTTGCTCCGAGCGTTGTGCGCTGCAGCGTTTCAGGAATTAAATGCACGCAAAAACGCGTTGGCGTCACTTCACCTACGGTCAGGCTAATCCCATCGATGCCAATAAATCCTTTATAGAGGATGTATTTCATTAATGACGGATCCTGCACCTTAAACCAGATTTGACGGTTATTTTCAGAGGTGACAATTTTCGCCACCTCTGCGGTGGTCATAATATGGCCCGACATCAGATGCCCGCCAATCTCGTCGCTAAACTTAGCCGCACGCTCGACATTTACGATATCGCCCGGCACAAGCTCGCCGAGGTTGGTAATACGCAGCGTCTCTTTCATTAAATCAAAGCTGATCCGGTTACCGTTAATTTCGGTTACCGTCAGGCAGCAGCCGTTATGCGCAATCGACGCACCGGTTTCGATGCCGTCGAGCATATATTCAGGCAGCTCAACCACGTGAGTACGGAAATTTGGTTTTTCATCAATGGACACCACTTTGGCAGTGCCCTGCACAATACCAGTAAACATGCTTACAGCTCCTGTTCATTCCGGACGGCGATAACGCCGTTTAATCCCACCACAATAACAGTTGAAAAAACAGGTTGCCAGCGATGCGCAATTTCTGACGTTTTTTTCACTAGATAATTAGTTAAACCCCGCTACAATAGCTGGCATCCCTCTGTTTTTTCTTCTTGCTGCCAGTTACGGCGGCCTTTTTAGTCTCTCAAATAACTACAATACAAAGGTGTTCACGTGCAGAAGTATATGATCGAAGCGCGTCAGTTATTGGCACTGGCAATACCGGTGATCGTCGCGCAGGTAGCCCAAACCGCAATGGGATTTGTGGATACGGTGATGGCCGGTGGGTACAGCGCCACCGATATGGCCGCCGTGGCGATCGGAACCTCAATCTGGCTTCCGGCCATTCTGTTTGGCCACGGCCTGCTGCTGGCGCTGACGCCAGTTATTGCGCAGCTCAACGGCTCTGGCCGACGCGAGCGCGTGGCCCATCAGGTTCGCCAGGGCTTCTGGCTGGCCGGGATTGTCTCCATTCTGATTATGATTGTCCTGTGGAACGCCGGGTATATCATCCGCGCTATGCATAATATCGACCCGGCGCTGGCGGATAAGGCGGTAGGTTATCTGCGCGCCCTGCTCTGGGGCGCGCCCGGCTATCTGTTCTTCCAGGTGGCGCGCAACCAGTGTGAAGGGCTGGCAAAAACCAAACCGGGCATGGTGATGGGCTTTATCGGCCTGCTGGTCAACATTCCTGTGAACTACATCTTCATCTACGGCCATTTTGGCATGCCGGAACTCGGCGGCGTAGGCTGTGGCGTGGCGACGGCAGCGGTGTACTGGGTGATGTTTGGCTGCATGCTCACCTACATCAAACATGCACGCTCCATGCGCGACATTCGTAACGACACCGCCTTCAGCACGCCTGACTGGTCGATGATGACCCGCCTTACCCAGCTGGGTCTGCCTATTGCGCTGGCGCTGTTCTTTGAAGTGACGCTGTTTGCCGTCGTCGCCCTGCTGGTTTCGCCACTGGGCATTATTGACGTGGCAGGCCACCAGATCGCCCTGAACTTCAGCTCGCTGATGTTCGTTCTGCCGATGTCGCTGGCCGCAGCGGTGACGATCCGCGTGGGCTTCCGTCTGGGACAAGGCTCAACGCTGGATGCGCAAACGGCGGCCCGCACCGGGCTGGGCGTCGGCGTCTGCATGGCGGTCTGTACCGCGCTCTTCACCGTGCTGCTGAGAGAGCAAATCGCCCTGCTCTACAACGATAATCCGGAGGTGGTGACGCTCGCATCACACCTGATGCTGCTCGCCGCCCTGTACCAGATCTCTGACTCCATCCAGGTCATCGGCAGCGGCGTGCTGCGCGGTTATAAAGATACGCGCTCCATCTTCTTTATCACCTTTATTGCGTACTGGGTGCTGGGTTTACCCTGCGGGTATATTCTGGCACTGACGGATCTGGTCGTAGACCGCATGGGCCCAGCCGGGTTCTGGACGGGCTTTATCATCGGCTTAACCTCGGCGGCCATTATGATGATGCTGCGCATGCGCTTCCTGCAACGTCAGCCTTCCGCGGTGATTTTGCAGCGCGCTGCACGTTAAACACGAGGTAGCCGCCGGATGGCGGCTACTTTCTCTTCACTTTGCGCGGTAATGAAGCAATCGCGTGAAATCAGAGAGAAAAATGCGTTTTCCCTCTTGCCACCATGGTGCTGTGCCGCTAATATTCGTCCCCGTTGTCACCGACAACACGTTGCGTTCATAGCTCAGTTGGTTAGAGCACCACCTTGACATGGTGGGGGTCGTTGGTTCGAGTCCAATTGAACGCACCATTCTGCGTCCGTAGCTCAGTTGGTTAGAGCACCACCTTGACATGGTGGGGGTCGGTGGTTCGAGTCCACTCGGACGCACCATTTCAGTTCTGAAATGGTGCAAATTTCCTCTTCTGAATATCTTAATTTCTCCCTTCATTGAATGACTTAACCTTTCTCCTGCTACGCTTGTTATATGGTTCAGAAACGCAGGAACGCTTTCGATGAAAAAAATTGCCATTATCGGCTCAGGCCCAACAGGGATTTACACCTTCTACTCTCTTCTTGGCAACGCAGCGCCACTGTCCGTCACCGTGTTTGAGAAAGCAGACCAGCCCGGCGTCGGTATGCCCTACAGCGATGAGGATAACTCCCGGCTGATGCTGGCGAATATCGCCAGTATTGAAATTCCGCCCATTTTTATCAGCTACCTCGACTGGCTAAAGCAGCAAAATGC
Source organism: Enterobacter cloacae complex sp. 2022EL-00788 (assembly GCF_026627565.1). Taxonomy (NCBI): domain Bacteria; kingdom Pseudomonadati; phylum Pseudomonadota; class Gammaproteobacteria; order Enterobacterales; family Enterobacteriaceae; genus Enterobacter; species Enterobacter cloacae complex sp. 2022EL-00788. The sequence goes on from NZ_JAPNMC010000001.1 coordinate 476,908, forward strand.
AGCTCACCTTGCCCGCTATAGCGTCGACAAAGACACGCTGCACGACCGGCAGTTCCTGCCGCGCATTTTGCTGGGTGAATATTTTCACGATCGGTTTCTTGCCGTTGTCGCGGAGGCAAAAAAGGCGGGATTTCACGTCGAGGTTCATCCCAACGCCGAAGTCACGGATATCAAGGCTGACGCAGACGGCGTGGCTCTTTCAGTGAACGATGCCCCGTTCTCCAGGAGGTTCGATCTTGCCGTGGTCGCCACCGGTCACGTCTGGCCGGATGAAGAGGAAGCCACCCGCACCTTTTTCCCAAGCCCATGGTCAGGGCTGATGGACGCGGAGATCCGCCCCTGCGAGGTGGGGATCATGGGCACGTCCCTCAGCGGGCTGGACGCGGCCATGGCGGTCGTGATGCAGCATGGTCAGTTTACCGGGGAGCAGTTCATTCTGAATAAGGGCAGCGAGGCGTTAAAAATCGTGCTCATGTCCCGCACCGGCGTGCTGCCGGAGGCCGACTTTTACTGCCCCATCCCTTACGAGCCGCTGTCCGTATTAACCGAGGCCGTGGCTGAGAGCGAAATAGCAAAAGGTCCGGACGGACTGCTTGACCGCATTTTTGCGCTGATGGTGAAAGAGCTTGAGCATGCCGATCCGCAGTGGTGCCGGGCAATCTCCCTAAGCACGCTGAATGCCGACACGCTTCGCGATGTCTGGTTTGAGGATCGCAAAAAGCACGGGCCGTTCACATGGGCCGAAGCGAACCTTAAAGAAGTGGAGCGGAATAAGCGCGAAAAACGTACCGTCGCCTGGCGCTACACCGTGCTACGCCTGCATGAGGTGGTTCAGGCGATTGTCCCTTTACTGAACGAACGGGACAGAGCGCGGTTTAAGTCCGGGCTGGAACGCGTGTTTATTGATAATTATGCCGCTATCCCGCCACAGTCTATCCGCCGGCTGCTGGCGCTGCGTGAAGCGGGAATCGTCAGCGTGGTTACGCTCGGTGATGATTACGATCTGGATATCGGCAGCGATCAAACCGTCATCACCACGAAAGAAAAGAGTTATCGCTTTGACGTGTTTATCGACGCGCGCGGGCAAAAGCCGCTCAAAAATAAGCATATTCCCTTCCCTACGCTGCGCAAACAGCTTGAGGAAACCGGCGATGAGATACCGGACGTTGGGGAAGACTACACGCTGCTGGCACCAGCGTCTCTGCGCGGGCGTATAGCCTTCGGGGCGATTCCTTGGCTGATGCACGATCGTCCGTTTGTACAGGGGTTGTCAGAGTGTGCTGAAATTGGTCAGGCGATGGCGAAGGCGGCGGTAAATCCCGCGTCGGGAGTGCGCCGCAGGTTACCTTTTGCGGAGTATTAACAGGGCATCCCTGCCCTGAGCGTCGGATTACTCGAAGTACACTTCCGGGTTTTCCGACAGCGATACGAACGTTTTGGTGTTCTTGTCCAGGGCAAGAATTTTGCCGCTTTCAATATCATACACCCAGCCGTGCAGGCGAATGGCGTTGTTGCGCAGGCCTACCGCCACGGACGGATGGGTCTTGATGTTGCTCAGCTGCGCAAAGACGTTCTCCTGCACCATTGCATTCACTTTGTCGATCGGCTTATCCCAGGCTTTTTTCTCTACCACCGCTTTTGCCGCATCGGAATAGCGCAGCCAGTGGGAAACGGCCGGCATTGGCTCCAGATCGGCGTTGTCAGCAATCGCCTTCATCGCACCGCAGTTTGAGTGGCCGCAGATAACGATGTCGGTTACGCCCAGCGCCACCACCGCGTACTCGATTGTCGCAGAGACACCGCCTGGCTCCGGCCCGAACGGAGGCACGATATTGCCGGCGTTTCGAATGACAAAGAGCTGTCCTGGCTCTTGCTGAGTAACCAGTTCCGGGACCAGACGGCTGTCGGAGCAGGAGATGAACAGCGCTTTGGGATTCTGACTGGACGCTAAACTACGAAAGAGCTCTTTACGTTGCGGGAAAATCTCTTTTTGAAAGCTGAGAAAACCTTCAATGATATGTTGCATAGCCATTTCTCTTTTATCTGTTTTAGTTTAGGTATGATCGCGATCACACTCGTAAAATTTAACCACCGTGCCCTAGCGGAGACAAGCAATATATTTCTGGCCCGACCGCTGGACTATCTCATCCGCGTTCGCCGCTATGTTTTGCCCCTCAAACGCCCCGTACAGGCGCGCAAACTTTTTGCCCGTAAGCCTGCGGGTCACGGACTCGACGGTGCTGGCAGGCAGCGGCAGCATATTCGGATAGCTCCACATGAACGACACGGCGTCTTTACCCGGCGTAACCTGCAAGATGTCCCCCGCCAGCAACACGCCCTCCCCCGACTGCCAGTGCAGCACCGTGCCGCCGGCAAAATGGCCGCCAAGCCGCAGCAGGGTCACTGACGGCATAATTTCAAGAGCGTCGTCTTCCCAGAAGCGTATCGCCGGGCTGTCGCGCATTACCCACTGCCGATCGCTGGCGTGAAGGTAGATCGGTGCGTTAAACGCTCCGGCCCACTCCTGCATGGTGGTGTAGTAATGCGGATGCGAAATCGCGATCGCGCTAATTCCGCCGAGCGCTTCAACCAGCGTTCTGGTCGCCGGATCGAGGTTGGCGATGCAGTCCCACAAGATATTGCCGTGCGGCGTGCGCAGCAGGATTGCCCGCTGGTTGATGGCAAAGGACGGTACGGTTTTGATGCTGAACAGATGTGGCTCCAGCTGCTGCCATTTGTTGACGTGCGTGGCGGTAAGGCTGTTGAAATCTATCCATGCCTGCCCCGTTACCGGAACATACTGACGCTCATCGTCGCAAACTGGACAGTTAATGGGCTGTTCATCGTAAGCGGTACCGCAGGTTTTACAGAGTGTAATCATCAGCTTTCCTCAGCAATAAAGCTCTGAGTATGGCAGGGATTATCCTTATGTGCTGCGAGGTGCACTGCCCGGTTTTTTTGGCTTATACTCTGCCGGTATCAAAAACTGAAAACGCAGGTGCCACATGGAAATTGATCTCGATAACTTAGTCTTTAACGGGCTGGATGAAGCAGAAGAGCGTAACGCGGAACGTCTTGACGACGCGGATAAAAAAGCCCAGGCGATCGTCGCCGATGACGACTGCGGCGATGCCTGCAAGATCTGAATACAGAGCACCGGCCATGCCGGTGCTTTTTTTATGAATTACTGTCCGGCCCCGTCAATGGCCGCCTGGGCACAGGCTTCATCAAGATGACCGCCCGGCGCGCCGCCGATGCCAATCGCCCCAATCACCTCATCGCCCTCTTTTATCGGTAAACCACCCGCCAGCAGCAGGAAGCCGGGAACATCACGCATATTCTGCGCGCCCGCGTTAGTCTGTGCAGCTTCCATTACCTTACCTGACGCGTTTTTCGTACTCAGCGCGGTATAGGCCTTCATTTCGCTGGCTTTTACCGTATGTGGGCCAGCGTTATCCGTGCGCTGCACTGCCTTAACAACCCCTGCGCGGTCAACCACGGTCACCGTAACCTGATAGTGCTTTGCCATACAGGCCTGAACGGCGGACGTTGCCAGCGCGTTAGCCTGTGCCAGAGAGAGGCTTTTCTGATTCAGCGCATCCGCCCGTGCAGCCAGGCTTACGCTACCCGCGACCAGTGCCGCCACCATCAATACTTTTTTCATTGCACTTCCTCGAGTGTTGGGAGACAACCCGAGATTACTGAAGCGCGCGTCTACGCGTAATTCGGTTGATTACGCACTCCACCTGGTAGTTATACGGATTGCAATTTGTCATATTCCCGGCTCGCCTGAACCAGGCTGCTGACGCCAAGCTTGGCAAACGCCGCCGCGCGGTGCGCTTCCACGGTCCTCGGGGAGAGGTTAAGACGCGCAGCCGCCTCTTTGTTGCTGCATCCTTCCATCAGCACGCTCAGCACCTCGTGCTCCCGCGCGGTTAGCTGTTCAAATCGCGCTTTAATCCGCGAGATATCCTGCCAGGCGGCAGATCGCCGCAGGCTCTCTTCGAAAGCCATGCCAACCGTTTCGATAAGCCTGTCGGCGTCCAGGGGTTTGGTGAAGAACTCAAACACGCCGTTGCGAAACGCGCGACGGCAGGCGTCGACCGTTCCGTGCCCGGTCATGATAACGACCGGCAGCAGCGGCCAGGGCCATTCACCCTCTTCCAGCCAGGCAAGCCCGCCCTTGCCCGGCATGCGCATATCCAGCAGCAGACAGCCGACAAGCGCCGTTTCGCCGCCGTGCGCCAGCGTAAAGGCATCGACGCTCTCGAATGCCTTAACCTGCCAGCCCATTCCTGAGAGTAAAAACGTCAATGATTCCCTGATGGACTCATCGTCATCAATGAGCCAGACCACCTTATCCATGCTTTGTCTCCTTACCTTCTGCCAGCTGCAGCCGGATCTGCGCCCCGCCCTGCGGGGCGTTGCCCAGCGCGATCGAGCCGTTCATGCGGGTTATTAGCGTTTCCGTTAACGTCATCCCCAGCCCCGTTCCGCCGGGGCGTCCGCTAAAGAAGGGCATAAAGGCGTTTTGCAGGGCCTCCGGGCTAAATCCCGGCCCGCCGTCGGTAAGCGTGACCAGAATGCCCTTCTCGTTTTTCTGGCTGTCGATCCGCACCCAGCCGTGCGTGCTCTCCTGCTGAGCCTGAATCGCGTTGCTGAGCAGGTTGTGCAGTATCTGCTCCAGCCAGAGCCTGTCTGCCAGCACGGTCGTGGCGTCCGCTGCAAACGCGTGGATGACCGCGATACGGTTCGATTTGCGCTCGTGCTCCAGCAGGCTCTCAACCTGCTGCCAGCACTGCACCAGATCGGTTTCGCGCAGGGTCACCTTCTCCTGTACCACATGCTCGCGAAAGCGCGTCAGCAGGGCGCTGATGCGCTGCGTTTGCAGCAGCGCGGCCGCAAGCGCCTGCGGCACGGCCTGCGGATTAGCCTCGAGCTGTCGCTGCGCCCCCTGGATCCAGGTTTGCACGGCGGTAAGCGGCTGGTTAATTTCATGGACGATGCCCGCGGTGATCTCCCCCAGCGTGTTAAGCCTGGCATGCTGATAATAGCGGGCGCGCTGCTCGGCCTGCTGCCGCTGTTTGCGCTGCCAGAGCACGCTTCCCACGCCCGCAATCGCTACCCCCCACGTCAGAAAGAGCAGCAGGTAAGGCAGCAGGGAAACGCTGAACCAGTCAGGCTCTGCCTCGGCTGTAAGAACGAAGGGCTGGGTATGCTGCGGGAAAGCGCGCTGCCAGCGCCAGAAAGCGCCGGAGGATGGCGGACCATCGCCGTTCGTGACGTTAAGATGCAGCTGCGCAAAGCTATGGCGCGCGGGAATCAGCGCGCTTAGGTCGACCAGCACGCGTATCTGCCGCCAGGGATTGTATAACCAGTACCGCACCCCGCTAAACGGCTCCACGCGCGGGGCGTCCAGCGCACGCCCCGCGGTTTTTTCCAGGGCCAGGACAGAAGGAAACTTTTTGCGTAACGCGGTGATATCTTCATCGCCGCTCAGAAGCGGAAGCACCGATTCGTTTTGCGTCAGCACCGCGCCGATCGCAGAATAGCGTGCCGTAAACTCGCGATCGCGCTCCCAGTACTGGCGACGTATCTGTTCCGCATACAGCAGCACGCCGCTTATCAGGCAGACCGCCACCCATGCAGCGATGCTGCGCTTTATCATCTTTTCTAAGCTCATAGCGTTAACGGGCGCAGTCATTCAGGCTGTCGACATTACCAGTTAACGCTGATGAGAACAAAAAAACGCGGACGTTATCAGATCTCCGGCGTTCTGCTAAAACCGGTCAGCATGAGGATCGGGCCCTGTGGGGAGGATGCCGCGTCAAACTGATAGTGGTTTCCCTGACGATCGCCGCCGATGTACCATGAGATCTCGGTTTTGCCTTCTGCCAGCGCCTTGCGCACCGCTTTATCGACATCCACCATCCGGTATTCCCGGGAGTGGTTCAGGTAAAGTATCGCATCCGAACGGTAGTTACAGGACGGTCGCGAATGCCAGCTCACGCTGGCCGGATCCCAGTCGTTGCTCGCCGGATAGAAGAAGATTTGGTCAGCGCCGTTAGTTTCCACTTTCCCGCCGTAGATACGCACGCGGTATTTAAACTGCGAGGGATCCTGACCGGCAGGCAGCGGAGGAATGCGGAACTTCACCAGCGACAGCGTTTCGCTGTTGCGCGTGCGACCGCCGTTCTTCCAGTTATCCTGCACCAGCAGAACCTGCGGATCCGGCTGGGAAAGCGCTGGCTCCAGGCTGCTGAGCCAGACGTTGGCCTTCGGTTTCGAATAACCATACGGAACGGTGGTGCCGCAATCCATCCCGCGGTTCATGCACAGGTCGGTCATAAAGCGCGCGGCATCTTCGGTCCAGCCGTTCATAAAGTCAGCATGAGCCGTATACAGGCTTCCCCACCGCTCTTCGCGCTCGTCTCCGTGCATGATTGGATCGAGGGAGAGCTGCACTTTGCTGGTATCCAGAGAGTCGATCGTCGGTAGCACGTACGCAACGTTCATGTTAACGGTCGGGATTTTCACCGGGAACGCGGACGGGCACTGCCCTCTGGTATCGTAGGTGGCGTTGGCCAGGCCGTGGGCGGGCTTCAGGTTTACCCCGTCCCAGCAGTTCGGGAACTGAATGCCGATATTAAACTGCACGGCATCGTTCGCCTTGCGCAGGCCGCAAACCTCACCCGTTTTGGTGGTGTAGCCCCTGCCGTTGGCGCACAGGAAGGTGATATGTGGGTTCGGCGCGGTACCATGATGGTCGCCTGCCAGCAGCGACAGCCCCGCCGGGAAAGGGTGCAGCGGCCAGGCGTCAACGTTCGATGCCTGATAATAGGTTTTTTGATAGGCGGGTTTAACCACCGTTCCGTCAGGCAGCTTCAGCGAAGGGACCCAGTAGGCCGAGCCGTCTGCTTTATTATCGCAGGTGGTCTTTTCATGCGCGCGCAGCGATTCACGGCTGGCGTAAGCATCCGCCTGCTCGTTGCCAAAGAAGTCGTGCAGCATGGCCTCGTTGGGCATGCCGTACATCATAATGGCATCGTCGCCGAGGGTGTGGGAGTAAGCGCAGACAACGTGCGCCTGTGGCCCGGCGTGTGCCGCCTGCATGGCAATCAGTAAAGCGGTGGCAGAAAGTGCCGGGGTTAATACTGTCCGTTTCATTATTATCTCCATCGTTGAGAGGAGATAGTGGTAGCAAAACGGCTGCGGTTTACCGAGGATTTACCCGCGTATTTTTCCGCTCATCCCTGCTTTACACGCATCACGCACAGCTCATTCCAGTACGTTTCGCGCGTCCGGCGCAGTTCAGCGTGACGTTTTATCATTGAACCACTCCGGGTCAATGTTGGCTACGTCCACGCCGTACAGGCTGGCGACGGGCAATACTGACTCAAGAACACGTTGCGCGCTGTTCTCCGCACTCGCTGGTCGGGCCGCAAAAAACCGCCGTAACGTGCTTATCCACTTTTTCATCGTCATCACCCTTCTCGCTTAACCGGAACTCAGTTAAGCACGCGTTAGCCATGAAGGGGAAATAACAATAATGGCTGTTGATATGCGGGATCTGAGTAACTCACGACGCGCTGACGTCGTGGCCGGACAGCGCTTTTACCACCGTTTCCATCGCTTTGGTTGTCAGCTCGCTGCGCTTAACGCGCTGGTTCGCCAGCGCGGTACGCAATACGCCCGCAATGACAATATGCTTCGGCTCCTGGCCTAAATCACGCATTTCGAGAACGACCTTGCCTACCACCCGGCACATCTCCTGATACAGCGCTTCGTCTTTAGTCACATTGCCCATTGTCATCACTCCGTTGCCCTAAAGCGTCAGCTTAAATGATTCGTCGGCTGGATACAAAAAAGAAGCCCGGCGTATTTCCCGCCGGGCTTCATCTTAAAAATCAGGTGATTAGTTATTTACCGGGATCACTGCGCCTTTGTATTTGGTGCGGATCCAGTCCTGGATCTCTTTGGAGTGCAGCACGTTCACCAGCGCGACGATATCTTTCTTCTTCTCGTCTCCGCGATGGACGGTAATGATGTTGGCGTACGGGTTGTTTTCACCGCTTTCAACCGCAATCGGGTCGTGTACCGGATCCAGGCCTGCATCGATGGCGTAGTTGGCGTTGATCACCACCGCCGCACCTTCGTCGTTGTTGTACATCTGCGGCAGCAGGGAGGCTTCAACGTTAGGGGTAAACTGCAGCTTTTTCGGGTTCTCAACGATATCGCTGATCCGCGCGGTCACTTTATCAATGCCTGGCTTGAGCTTGATCACGCCCTCTTTTTCGAAGATAGACAGAATACGGCCTTCCTCGGAAACCGCGTCACGCATGATGATTTTGCCGCCCTCCGGCAGATCCTTCAGCGATTTGTATTTTTTGGAATAAATGCCGATTGGCTCGATGTGGATAGCGCCCGCACTCACGAAATCATACTCCTTATCGCCCGAGTGATCTTTCAGCACGCTGTTCAGATAAGGAACGTGCTGGAAGTAGTTAGCGTCGATGTCGCGCCCGGCCAGCGCGGTGTTAGGCAGAATGTAGTCCTGAAACGGTTTAATCTCCAGATCGATACCCTGCTTCGCCAGGATCGGCTTCGCCTGCTCCAGAATTTCGGCGTGCGGCGTGTTGGAGGCGCCCACGGTCAGGGTGTCAGCCCAGGAGGCGAAGCTCAGGGCGCTCAGGGTGGCTGCGGCGATCAGCGTCAGCGTTTTTTTCATGATGATGGTTCCTGTGTGTATTTATTAGCGTTTATCTAACAGTGATGTGATGACATCGCCGCAGAACTGGATAATGAAAACGATGATTAAAATGGTCACCGTTGCCACCAGCGTGACGTCACCATGGTTGCGCTGGAATCCTTCCAGATATGCCAGATTTCCCAAGCCGCCGGCACCAATTACCCCTGCCATTGCGCTGTAGCTCACCAGCGCAATCAGCGTCACCGTCATCCCTGACACCAGGGCGGGTGAGGATTCCGGCAGTAAAACCCGAAACACGAGCGTGCTCAGCCGTGCGCCCATCGAGCGCGTGGCTTCAATAACCCCTTTATCCACTTCACGCAGGGCAATCTCGACCAGGCGGGCGTAAAACGGCGCGGCACCAACAATCAGGGCGGGCAGCGCGGCGTTGGCGCCAAGAATGGTGCCCACGATGGTCTTGGTGAACGGGATCAGCAGGACGATGAGTATGATGAACGGGATAGAACGAAACACGTTCACCACTATCGAAATCACGCTGTAGACCGTGCGGTTGTGGAACAACCCGCCGCGGGCGGTTAAAAACAGCGCCAGACCAAGCGCGATCCCCAGAATAAACGTCGCCACGCCCGAAAGCGCGGTCATGTAGAGCGTCTCCTGCGTTGCAGCCCACAGCTGATCCCACTTCAGGTGCGGAAAAAGATGTTCAGCCATGCTTAATTACCTCGCCTTCAATATCGCTTTGCTTCAGGTCGGCGAGGATATTGTTCAGTTGTTCATCGGATGCCGCCACGTGCACCCAGAGCTGCCCGAAAACGCCGTGGGCGGTTTGCGTCATTTTCCCGTGCAGGATGTTAAACGGCAGGCCGTAGCGCAGGGTCAGCTCACCCACGATCGGCCTGTGCGTGCTGTGTCCCGTAAAGGTCAGCCTGATGACCGTGCCTTCCAGCCCGGTTGCCAGCTCCGTATTAAAGGTTTCGTCTTCGGCGTACTGGCTTACCTGACGGACGAACTGACGGGTGATCGGCTGCTGCGGATGCGTAAATACGCTCAGCACGTCTCCCTCTTCCACCACCCTGCCGTTCTCCATCACCGCCACGCGATCGCAGATTTTGCGCACCACGTGCATCTCGTGGGTGATCAGCACGATGGTCAGGTTAAAACGGCGGTTAATGTCCAGAAGCAGATCGAGGATCTGATCGGTAGTCTGCGGATCCAGCGCGGAGGTCGCTTCGTCACACAGCAGCACGTCCGGATGGTTGGCCAGCGCGCGGGCAATCCCAACGCGCTGTTTTTGCCCGCCGCTCAGCTGCGACGGGTAGGCATTCTCGCGCCCCTTCAGGCCGACCAGCTCCACCAGCTCGGCGACGCGGGCCTGAATTTGCGCTTTTGGCACGCCGGCAATTTGCATTGAAAAGGCGATGTTTTCCCGCACCGTGCGCGACCAGAGCAGGTTAAAGTGCTGGAACACCATGCTGATTTTCAGGCGTGCCTGACGCAGCGCTTCCCCTTTTGCGGCGGAGATATCCTGTCCGTTGATGGAGACGCTTCCGGCGCTCGGCTTTTCCAGCCCGTTCAGCAGGCGGATCAGCGTGCTTTTTCCGGCCCCGCTGTAGCCGATAATTCCATAAATCTGTCCCTGCTCTATCGTCAGATTGACGTTATCAACGGCGGTGAGCGACGCCTTTCCGTTATCAAAAACCTTCGAAATATTGCTGAGTACGATCATTCTTATGGGTTATCCGTTACGCATATAGCGGTTTAGCAGTATGGATGTCCAAACGATAGTAAACAGCCGTTATCAGTTTTTAAATGACCAAAAAGGAATTTCATATAACGTCAGGAAATAAGCAGCAGAGCGGCTGGCGGGAAACGCTTAGATGAATATCAGAAATGGTTATCTGCCAGACGCATAGCAGTCCGGCGGCATCCGATAAAATCGTCTATTTTTTCAGCACTTTTAGCGCGTATAGCCATCCCCACATCCAGACAACTTTACGTCTCGCTGTCCTTGCGTCTGAAAACATGATGAATATTCCTTTCCGTTCTAAAACCTGGTGAAACGTTCTTTATTGAGCAAATTTCATGGTCCTATCATCCGGTCATGACCTCCTGACAGGAAATAACCATGACGATCTACCACTCCGTCACCGAAATGATTGGCCGCACGCCGGTTATGCAGCTGCACAAGCTTGATACCGGCCCCTGCTCGCTGTTCCTCAAGCTGGAAAACCAGAACCCCGGCGGCTCGATCAAAGACCGCGTCGCGCTGTCGATGATTAACGAAGCCGAGCGTACGGGGCGGCTTCAGCCCGGTGGCACCATTATCGAAGCCACGGCGGGGAATACCGGGCTGGGGCTGGCGCTGATTGCCGCGCAGAAAGGCTACGCGCTGATGCTGGTCGTGCCGGACAAAATGAGCCGCGAGAAGATTTTCCACCTGCGGGCGCTGGGCGCGCAGGTTGTGCTGACCCGCTCTGATGTGAACAAGGGACATCCGGCCTATTACCAGGATTACGCCCGGCGCCTGGCGAACGAGGTGCCTGGCGCGTTTTATATTGACCAGTTCAATAACGAGGCCAACCCGCTGGCGCACCGCACCACTACCGCTCCTGAACTCTTTGCACAGCTTGACGGGCAAATCGACGCCATCGTCGTCGGCGTTGGATCCGGCGGTACGCTGGGCGGCCTGCAGGCGTGGTTCGCTGAACACTCGCCGCACACGGAATTTGTGCTTGCCGATCCGGCCGGGTCGGTGCTGGCGGACCAGGTCGAGACCGGGCGCTATCACGATGCCGGGTCGTGGCTGGTTGAAGGGATTGGCGAGGACTTTATCCCCCCGCTGGCGCATATCGAAGGGGTGGAGCGCGCCTGGCGCATTACCGATCGCGAAGCGTTCGCCACCGCGCGTGAGCTACTGAAAACGGAGGGGATCCTGGCGGGCTCCTCCAGCGGCACGCTGCTGGCGGCGGCGCTGAAATACTGTCAGGCACAAACCACGCCGAAACGCGTGGTCACCTTCGCGTGCGACAGCGGCAATAAATATCTCTCAAAGATGTTCAACGACGACTGGATGCGCCAGCAGGGACTTATCTCGCGCCCCCGGGCAGGCGATCTCTCCGACTATATCGCCCTGCGGCATGATGAAGGCGCGACGGTCACCGCCGCGCCGGATGACACCCTTTCCACCGTGCTGGCCCGCATGCGCCTGTACGACATCTCGCAGCTGCCGGTGCTCGATAACGATAAGGTCATCGGCATCGTTGACGAATGGGACCTGCTCCGGCACATCGGCGGAGACGGGGAACGCTTCTCCCTCCCCGTGACGGCTGCCATGACCCGGCAGGTCGAGTCTCTGGATAAGCAGGCGCCGGAGAGCGCGCTGCACGCCATTTTTGACCGTGGCCTGGTCGCCATTATCTATGACCAGGACCGCTTTCTGGGTCTGATTACGCGCAGCGACGTTCTCACCGCGTGGCGCAACCGTCTGCAAAAATAAAGGAACAAACGATGAAAAATCTGGCAACCCTCAGCGTACACAGCGGCGAGTATCGCGATCGGCACGGCGCCGTCATGCCGCCGATTTACGCCACCTCGACGTTTGCGCAACCGTCGCCGGGTGAGCACACCGGCTATGAATACTCGCGCAGCGGCAACCCGACCCGCCATGCGCTGGAAACCGCCATCGCCGAACTGGAAGGCGGCACGCGCGGATACGCGTTTGCCTCCGGCCTGGCGGCCATCTCCACCGTGCTGGAGCTGCTGGACAAAGACAGCCATATTGTCGCCATTGATGACGTGTATGGCGGTACGTATCGCCTGATTGAAAACGTCCGCAAGCGCAGCGCCGGGCTACAGGTGAGCTGGGTTAAGCCGGACGATTTAGCTGGTCTTGAGGCCGCCATTCGCCCGGACACCCGGATGATCTGGGTAGAAACGCCCACCAACCCGCTGCTGAAGCTGGCCGATCTGGCGGCCATCGCGGACGTCGCCCGGCGCCATAACGTCATCAGCGTGGCGGATAATACCTTCGCCTCCCCGGTCATTCATCGCCCCCTGGCATCGGGTTTTGACATCGTGGTGCACTCTGCCACCAAATATCTCAACGGCCATTCAGACGTGGTCGCCGGGCTGGCGGTGGTCGGGGCCGATAAGGAGCTGGCGGAGCACCTCGGCTATCTGCAAAACGCGGTTGGCGGTGTTCTGGATCCGTTCAGCAGCTTCCTGACACTGCGGGGGATCCGCACCCTTTCCCTGCGTATGGAAAAGCACAGCGCCAACGCGCTGGCGATTGCGCAATGGCTGGAGCAGCATCCGCAGGTTGAAAGCGTGTTCTATCCCGGGCTGGCGTCACACCCGCAGCACGCGCTTGCCCGCCGCCAGATGGCGCTACCGGGCGGCATGATCTCGGTAGTAATAAAGGGAGATGCGCAACGCGCAACAGACGCGATCCGCAGCCTGAGGCTTTTTACCCTGGCAGAAAGCCTGGGTGGCGTGGAGAGCCTGGTGAGCCAGCCCTACAGCATGACCCACGCCTCCATTCCCCTCGCGCAACGGCTTGCGAACGGCATTGTGCCGCAGCTCATCCGCCTGTCGGTGGGAATTGAAGATGCAAACGATCTGATCGCGGACCTCCAGCAGGCGCTGGAAAAGTGAGCAAAATACGGCGGGCGTACCGCCTGCCGTCATAAGATGACATTATGCCTTAACGCCTTGATAACAAACTTATGTGAATCTGCACAGATTGTTTTTGAAACACCGTTTCCATTTTCCTTTTTGCTGTGAATCAGCGTATAATGCGCGCCAAATCCCTGGTGAATGGTTTCAGCGCTTGGAATACAAAAAACAACGTACAACTTCTCCTCTCCTTCGTTGGGCTGGCACTCAGGCACACTTTCTTCTGCACGCTCATGTGATGTCACCTATTCTTAGTGCGTGTCATAGACTCTTTCGCAACACAGGTTTGACTCCGCGGCGGTGCGCCCCCGGAGCGAGATTTCCATATCCTTCCCAACTTAAAGACTAAGACTGTCATGAAAAAGACGAAAATTGTTTGTACTATCGGCCCGAAAACCGAATCCGAAGAGATGCTGAGCAAAATGCTGGATGCCGGCATGAACGTGATGCGTCTGAACTTCTCCCACGGTGACTATGCTGAACACGGTCAGCGTATCCAGAACTTGCGCAACGTCATGAGCAAAACCGGTAAAAAAGCCGCGATCCTGCTCGACACCAAAGGTCCTGAAATCCGTACCATTAAGCTGGAAGGCGGTAACGACGTTTCGCTGAAAGCGGGCCAGACCTTCACCTTCACCACCGACAAGTCCGTGGTAGGTAACAACAAAATCGTTGCAGTAACCTATGAAGGCTTTACCAGCGATCTGTCTGTCGGCAACACCGTTCTGGTGGATGACGGCCTGATCGGCATGGAAGTCACCGCCATCGAAGGTAACAAGGTTATCTGTAAAGTGCTGAACAACGGCGACCTGGGCGAAAACAAAGGCGTTAACTTGCCGGGCGTTTCCATTGCGCTGCCGGCGCTGGCTGAAAAAGACAAGCAAGACCTGATCTTTGGTTGCGAACAGGGCGTTGACTTCGTTGCGGCGTCCTTTATCCGTAAGCGTTCTGACGTGGTTGAAATCCGCGAGCACCTGAAAGCGCACGGCGGCGAGAAGATCCAGATCATCTCCAAAATCGAAAACCAGGAAGGCCTGAACAACTTCGACGAAATCCTCGAAGCGTCTGACGGTATCATGGTTGCGCGTGGCGACCTGGGCGTTGAAATCCCGGTTGAAGAAGTGATCTTCGCGCAGAAGATGATGATCGAGAAGTGTGTTCGCGCGCGTAAGGTGGTTATCACCGCCACGCAGATGCTGGACTCCATGATCAAAAACCCACGCCCTACCCGCGCAGAAGCTGGCGACGTGGCTAACGCCATCCTCGACGGCACCGATGCGGTAATGCTTTCTGGCGAGTCTGCTAAAGGTAAATATCCTCTGGAAGCGGTCAGCATCATGGCGACCATCTGTGAGCGTACCGACCGCGTGATGAAGAGCCGCCTGGATTACAACAACGACAGCCGTAAACTGCGCATCACCGAAGCCGTGTGCCGTGGCGCGGTAGAAACCGCTGAGAAACTGGAAGCGCCACTGATTGTGGTTGCGACGCAGGGTGGTAAATCTGCGCGCGCGGTGCGTAAATACTTCCCGGACGCGACCATTCTGGCGCTGACCACCAACGAAACCACCGCGCGTCAGCTGGTGCTGAGCAAAGGCGTGATCCCACACCTGGTGAAAGAAATTGCCTCTACCGATGATTTCTATCGTCTGGGTAAAGAAGTGGCTCTGGAGCTGGTTGACCGCGGTCTGGCACAGAAAGGCGACGTTGTGGTAATGGTTTCTGGTGCTCTGGTTCCGTCCGGCACAACTAACACCGCATCTGTTCACGTGCTGTAATATTTCCCGAACAAATTATATTTTTGTTAAAAAGCGTCCTGCGGGACGCTTTTTTTATTCCCGCCTTTAACCAGAACTATTCAAAAAGCAAATCGGGTTTCTCTATTTAATCGCGATTTATCTAAGATGAATCCGATGAAAAATGCCTTTTTTAACATAGCTTTTTCGTCAAAACTGCCGATTTCGTTGCTTCTTTGAGCGAACGATCAAAAATAGGCGTAATCCCATCAAAAAAATATTCTCAACCCAAAAAAGTTTGTGTAATACTTGTAACGCTACATGGAGATTAACTCAATCTAGAGGGTATTAATAATGAATCGTACTAAACTGGTACTGGGCGCGGTAATCCTGGGTTCTACTCTGCTGGCAGGTTGCTCCAGCAACGCTAAAATCGA
This sequence comes from Enterobacter cloacae complex sp. 2022EL-00788, assembly GCF_026627565.1. Lineage (NCBI taxonomy): Bacteria > Pseudomonadati > Pseudomonadota > Gammaproteobacteria > Enterobacterales > Enterobacteriaceae > Enterobacter > Enterobacter cloacae complex sp. 2022EL-00788. The sequence continues at coordinate 492,465 of NZ_JAPNMC010000001.1, forward strand.
TCAGCTGTCTTCTGACGTTCAGACTCTGAACGCTAAAGTTGACCAGCTGAGCAACGACGTGAACGCAATGCGTTCCGACGTTCAGGCTGCTAAAGACGACGCAGCTCGCGCTAACCAGCGTCTGGACAACCAGGCTACTAAATACCGTAAGTAATAGTACCTGTTAATAAAATGGCGCACATTGTGCGCCATTTTTTTTGTCTGCGTCAAACCGCCTACTGCGTTACCTTCTCACCTTCGCCTTCCGCAACCGCCGCTGATACCCGACTGTTCTGCACCGACAGGACCGCACTGCCTGAAGTTGGCGCATTGCCCGCTGATACGGCTACCGGGATACCTGCCCTGCGCGACAGCGCCTTATCAATAAGCGTTTTATCGCTGCCCGCCTCCCCTGCAAACGCGGTGAACGCCGCAGAGTGCGTGAACGATGCCGTCTGAGGGTTTTCCCCTTCGACCTGCGCCAGCGGCCTGTGCACTTCGATATAGCGTTTACCGTCCGGCTCTACGGAGAATTTAACCGGCTCATTGATAATCTGTACCCGCGTTCCGACGCGCACATTTTCAAACAGCGCTTTAATATCCGGCGCGTTCATTCGCATACAGCCAGAGCTAACGCGCAGCCCTACGCTGTCCGGCGCGCTGGTACCGTGAATGAGATATTCCCCATTCCCGATGCCTAAACGCAGCGCATAGCGCCCCAGCGGGTTATTTGGTCCTGCGGGTACCACAGGCGGCAGTTTAATGCCCTGCGCCAGCGAGCGTGCTCTGATGCCCGCTGTGGGCGTCCACGTTGGGTTAGGGATTTTCTGACTCACGCGAGTGGTGCTGACCGGCGTTTCCAGCCCAAGCTGACCAATACCCAGCGGATAGACCTGCACGATATTTTCACCCGGCGGGTAGAAGTAAAGACGCAGCTCCGCCAGGTTCACCACGATGCCTTCTCGCTCGGTGTCCGGGAGCAGCATCTGGGACGGGATGGTGATCGCCGTACCTGGCGCAGGGTTTACCGGCGCAATGGTATTATTCGCTTCAAGGATAAGCTGCGCCGCGGTATTAAACCGGCGGGCGATCGCCTGGAGCTTATTGTCCCCTTCCTGAATGGTGTACGTCTGATTTTGCCCAATCAGGCGGCTGCCCGCAGGCGGCAAAGGATAATCGACCGCCCGGGCTGAATTAAGCGCACCGAGCGAACCGAGGAGTAATAGAGTTATTAGAGACGCGCGCTTCATGCTGAGATTCCTTATTCACTGGCAGAACGCCAGAAAGCTGAAAAACCAGCGAGGTGGAAACCACCCCGCGAAACAGAATGAATGCTGTTCTGTAAGTTTAGCTAAGGATTGCGGCTTTGGCGCGGATAGCGCGGATCATCGCTTCCAGCCCCTGGGAGCGGGACGGAGTGAGGTGCTGGGTTAAGGCCATTTTTTCAAACCACGGGCGGACGTCAAAGGCGACAATATCCTGCGCCGACATCTGGTGATAAAGAATAAAAACGACGGCAATCAGCCCCTTTACGATGGCTGCGTCGCTGTCGCCCTGAAATTCTATCGCCCCGTCGTCATTCTGCCGCATCAGGATCCACACCTGGCTCTGGCAGCCCTGAATGATGTTGTCCGGGTTATGCGCCTCTTCGCCGAGCGGCGGCAGGCGCTGGCCCAGTTCGATGATATAAAGGTATTTTTCTTCCCAGTTTGCGCAACGCCCAAAGTTGCGCAGCAATTTATCTCTGTCCGGCAATTCTGCCATCTCTCGCCTCTCCGTTAGCCAAGCAGCTGGTGAATACGTTTTAGTCCCGCCACCAGCCTGTCGACCTCTTCCATTGTGTTGTACATCACCAGCGACGCGCGGCACATCGCGGGCACCTGATAAAAGGCCATCAGCGGCATTGCGCAGTGGTGCCCTGTGCGCACGGCGACGCCGTAATTATCGAGGAAACTGCCCACATCGTAGGCGTGATGCTTCCCGAGGTTAAACGCTATTACGCCAAGACGGTCTGCCGGGCCGTATAAGGTTAAATCCGGGACGCCGGCAAGCTCGTGCAGGGCGTACTGCATCAGCTGCCGCTCGTACTCCTGAATAGCCTCCAGCCCCGCTTCAGAGACGTAGCTAAGGGCCGCTCCCAGCCCGACAATCCCGCCCGTGTTTGGCGTACCCGCCTCAAAGCGCCACGGCGCGCGGGCGTAGGTTGTGCCTTCCGTCAGGCTGACGGTGGCAATCATGGATCCGCCCCCTTCCCACGGCGGCATGGCCTGGAGAATGTCCTCTTTTACGTACAGCACCCCGATGCCCGTCGGGCCATAGAGCTTGTGTCCCGAGAAGACGTAGAAGTCACAGTCCAGCGCCTGAACGTCTACCGCATGGTGCATAACCGCCTGCGCCCCGTCAATCAGCACCTTCGCGCCAGCCTGATGGGCCTTATCGACGATCTGCGCCACCGGGTTTTCCGTCCCCAGCACGTTTGAAACGTGGGTTACGGCCACCAGCCGCGTCCTGTCGTCCAGCAGTGCATCCAGCTGCTCCAGCTGCAGCGTGCCGTCTTCGTTCAGCGGGATCGTCCGCAGCTGGGCACCCACGCGCTCACAGAGCATCTGCCACGGCACGATGTTGGCGTGGTGCTCCATCTGGGTGATGATGATGTTGTCACCCGCACGCACCTGCGCGGTGCCCCAGCTGTTGGCCACCAGGTTGATCCCTTCGGTGGTCCCGCGCACGAACACCAGCTCTTCCGGCGAACGCGCGTTGAGGAAGGCCGCCGCCTGCGTACGCACGTTTTCCATGCGCTGCGTCGCTTCGGCGCTCAGGGTGTGAATACCGCGGTGCACCGCCGCATAACCGTGGCGGTAAAATTCCGCTTCCGCATCCACCACCTGGTTCGGTTTTTGCGCGCTGGCCGCGCTGTCGAGATAGGCCAGCGGCAGGCCGTTTACCTCACGGGTGAGCACCGGAAAATCTGCCCGGATCTTCTCTACGGGGAACGTCATGCTTCGCCTCCAGGCAGACGCTGGCCGATACGGGCCAGCACCTGCTGTTTAAGTGCGCCATCGGGCAGCGCTTCCGTCAGCTCGGCCGCAAAGGCGTAAATAATCATCTTTTGCGCCGCCTGCTGGTCTATCCCGCGCGAGCGCAGGTAGAACATCTGCTCATCGTCAATGCGCCCGACCGTCGCGCCATGGCTGCACTTCACGTCGTCGGCGTAGATCTCCAGCTGCGGCTTAGTGTCGACTTCCGCCAGACGCCCCAGCAGAAGGTTATTGTTGGTCATCTGCCCGTCGGTTTTGATGGCGTGCTGCGCCACGTTGATCAAACCGTTAAACACCGCACGCCCTTTGTCGCTGACGATGGTTTTGTGCAGCTGGCGGCTGTTGCAGTAGCCTTTGTTGTGCTCAAGCCAGGTACGCGTGTCGCACACTTCCGATTTGACCGGCATCGCCAGGCTGTTAATGCGCAGCGTGGTGTTTTCTCCGTTCAGCCGGGTGCTGGTATTGTGGCGCAACACCGCCCCGCCGAGCAGGAAGCTGTGGCTGTACGCCGCGGCATCCTGGCCAAGCAGCACATCGTTGTGGGCAAAGTGGTGGCTGAGGGGATTCTCAAACGCCAGCTTGATATGGTGAAGCTGCGCATTGGCGGCCACGTTCATCGTCAGGCGCGAGCCGGTGAAGTGGCGAGTATCGTTAAGGCTAACGTAATGCTCGATTACCGTCGCCTCCGCCCCTTCTGCCAGCTCAAGATGATGGCGATAGTGGGCGGTGTTGATCTCGTCACCCTCAACGCCCTGCGTGATGTGCATCAGCAGCAGCGGCTTCGCCGGGCGCTGGTTACGCTTCACCCGAATATGCGTCACGCTCCTGGACAGGCTCTCGGTCAGGTGCAGGAAGACCTCAGGCTGAACCGGGGCGCTCAGGCTCTGGCGCTCGTCGTTAATCTCGATATCGAACCCGCTGTCCTGCACGCTATCGCTCAGCTCGGCCCGGAACTGGCCGTCGACAAACACCAGACGCACGGCATCCACGCTTAGCGCCAGCGCGTCGCGCCTGTCAGGGCTAACCTGCGCCAGACGCGTAACAAACTCGCCGTTCAGCAGGCCGTCCAGCGGAGTATATTTCCAGTTTTCATGCTTGCGCGTAGGCAGGCCGAGACGCAGCATCTGCTGAAGATGGTGCTGAGCCTGTTCAGAACGCGATTCGCCCTGCGCTTCAAACAGCCGGTGCCACTGCTGGAGTGCATTACTGCTGTTCGGTAAGCCAGCCATAACCCTGCTCCTCCAGTTGTTTAACCAGCGTAAAGTCGCCGGATTTCACAATGCGCCCCTGGTAAAGCACGTGGACGTAGTCGGGCTTGATGTAATCCAGAATGCGCTGATAGTGGGTGACGATAATGAATGACCGTTTGCCGTCGCGCAGGGAATTCACCCCGTCAGCGACGATCTTCAGGGCATCGATATCCAGACCGGAGTCCGTCTCGTCGAGAATGCACAGCTCCGGCTCAAGCACCGCCATCTGGAGTATATCGTTGCGCTTTTTCTCACCGCCGGAGAAGCCCACGTTCACCGAGCGGGTCAGCAAATCTTCCGGCATTTTCAGCAGCCCGATCTTCTCTTCCATCAGGTCCTGGAAATCAAAGCGATCCAGCGCCTCCAGCCCGCGATACTTGCGCACCGCGTTCAGCGCGGTTTGCAGGAAGAACTGGTTACTGACGCCCGGAATTTCTACCGGATACTGGAAGGCCATGAAAATCCCCTCACCGGCTCGCTCCTCCGGCGACATCTCCAGCAGATCTTTACCGTTAAACTCAACGGAGCCGTGGGTGACTTCATAATCTTCGCGTCCCGCCAGCGTCGCTGAAAGCGTGCTTTTCCCGGAGCCGTTTGGCCCCATAATGGCGTGAACTTCACCCGGCTTAACGTCAAAATTGAGGCCACGCAGGATGGCTTTGTCTTCCACGCTAACCTGTAAATCTTTAATGCTTAACATGTGCTTTCCTTAACCGACGCTGTGTTCAAGACTAATGGCGAGGAGTTTCTGGGCTTCAACGGCAAATTCCAGCGGCAGTTCAGAGAACACGTCCTTACAGAAGCCGTTAACAATCATTGAAATCGCATCTTCTTCACTAATCCCGCGCTGCAGGCAGTAGAAAAGCTGGTCTTCACCGATGCGCGACGTGGTGGCCTCGTGCTCAAGCTGGGCGCTGTTGTTGCGGCACTCGACGTACGGGAAGGTATGCGCCCCGCAGTCGGCACCAATCAGCATCGAGTCGCACTGGGTGAAGTTACGCGCGTTGGTGGCCGTCGGCATGATTTTCACCAGCCCGCGGTAGCTGTTCTGGCTGTGCCCGGCGGAGATACCTTTGGAGATGATGGTCGATTTGGTGTTTTTACCGATGTGGATCATCTTGGTGCCGGTATCGGCCTGCTGATGTCCGCTGGTCAGGGCCACGGAGTAAAACTCACCGATGGAGTTATCCCCGCGCAGAATGCAGCTCGGGTATTTCCAGGTAATGGCGGAGCCGGTTTCTGACTGCGTCCAGGACATCTTGCTGTTTTCGCCTTCGCACAGCGCGCGCTTGGTGACGAAGTTCAGGATCCCGCCGGTATTCCCGTCGCCCGGGAACCAGTTCTGCACCGTGGAGTATTTCACTTCCGCGTCTTTATGGATGATGACTTCCACCACCGCCGCGTGCAGCTGGTAGCTGTCGCGTACCGGCGCGGAACAGCCTTCAATGTAGCTGACGTAGCTGCCTTCGTCCGCCACCAGAATGGTGCGTTCAAACTGGCCGGTTTTTTCCGCGTTGATGCGGAAATAGGTCGATAGCTCCATCGGGCAGCGCACCCCTTTCGGCACGTAGATAAAGGTGCCGTCTGAGGCTACCGCCGCGTTGAGCGCCGCAAAGAAGTTGTCGTTACTCGGTACCACGGTGCCGATATACTTTTTCACCAGCTCCGGGTGGTCGTGAATGGCTTCGCCGAAGGAGCAGAAAATGATCCCCTGCTCCGCCAGCTTTTCACGGTAGGTCGTTGCCACCGATACGGAGTCGAAGATGGCGTCCACCGCCACCTCTTTACCCTCACGCACGGGCACGCCGAGCTGGTTAAACGCCTCTTCCACCTCTTTGCTCAGGAAGCTGTTATCCGCGCCCGTTTGCTGCACCGCACCGGGCTGCGACGCGCAGGTGTCATCACAGCTGCCGCAGGATGGCGCGGAGTAATAGCTGTAATCCTGATAGTTCAGCTTGTCATAGTGCGCCTTAAGCCAGTGTGGTTCGTCCATCTCCAGCCAGGCGCGGAAGGCGCTGAGGCGAAATTCCAGCATCCACTCCGGCTCGTTACGCTTGGCCGAGATGGCGCGCACGACGTCTTCATTAATGCCTTTCGCCAGCTCGTCGGTTTGCAGCTGCGTGAAGAAACCCTCTTTATAGTTGAGGTGTCCGCCGCTCCAGGTGTTTACATCACTCGTTGCTTCAGTATTACGAGACATAGTACCGCCTATACCCCAAAGCTTTCGCCGCAGCCGCATTCGTTCTGGGCTTTCGGGTTATGAAATTTGAATAACTGGTTTAAACCTTCCCGAACGTAATCGACTTCAGTTCCGTCGATAAACGGCATGGCCTGAAGCGCGACGTACAGTTTTGCTCCGTCGGTTTCAAAGACCAGATCGTCTTTTTCGGGCTCGGTAACGGTGTCCAGCACGTAGCCAAAGCCCGCGCAGCCGGTCTGCTTAACGCCCAGGCGCACGCCGAGGATATCGGGGTTTCTCCCCACCAGCTCGTGTATGTGGGCCGCTGCCGCAGGCGTGAGCGTTAAGCCACGCCAGGCGAAATCGGCCGGATTGAAGGTTTCTGAATGCAGTTCCATAGGTCCACCTCATCTGATAAGCCACCAGGGCATAACACCATGTTAGTGATAACGATTATCACTTCAACCCCCTGCGAGCAGGGGCTTTGGGCTAAACCGCCCTTTTTGGCTACTTTCATTAAGCATAGACCCTGTGACGGGATGCGAATGGGATGGTTATATTTGTTCAATGCATTGATAAATAATGCATTTCATCAGAAAGATCGTGGCGTGGCAGGCAAAAAGAAAAAATGCATTGAAAATACCTATTTTTGAGATAGATATTGTTCAGGACTGAAGAAGGAAATGCTTAAACAAAAAAGGCCCTGACGGACCCCCTTAATTTAGTGGTGGAACGATACCGCAAAGCCCTGTTCACGCCAGTGGTCGAGCTGTTCCTGCTGGCGAGGTGTCGGCGCTTTACCTGTCCAGACGAATATTTTTTGCCCCGGGAAGAGTTCCGGGCGCGGAGAATCAATCGGTTCAGCCAGTACGTCAATGTGCCAGCCTTTACCGGCAAGACGCGCCGCTTCCAGCCACAGGTGCGTACGGTCGTCGCATTCCCACCCTACCAGCAGCGCGTCTTTACCGGCTTTTTTTCGCGCGTCCAGCAGGCTTGTGACGGCAAACTCGATCAGGACGCCGTCGAGCAGGCTCGCCATATGGCGCACCGTATTCTGATCCTGGTTCATTCGCTGTCGTACCGGGGTAATGATGTTATCGATCAGGGCGTCCATCGCATGATCGCGGCGGAACTCGCCGATTTTGGCGCGCAGCTTTGCCGGGCTGGCATAGCGCAGAACGGTCAACATCTCTTCCTGGAAGGATGCCCAGTTCCCCTGCGTCATCACTTCTTTATTTTCAAGAAGGGCTTTTACTTTGCCGACCGAAATGCCCGTTTTCATCAGGCGTTTGATCTCTTCGATACGCAGGATATCCTCATCGTCAAACTGACGATGACCCCCTTCGCTGCGCTGCGGCTTCAACAATCCATAACGGCGCTGCCAGGCACGCAGCGTAACGGGGTTGATACCGCATCGTTCGGCCACTTCGCCGATACTGTAATAGGCCATTAACTCCCTCACGCTCAATACTTCCATACCTAACCTAACCAACCTTATCAGATTGTACAAACCATTTGTATAACTAACTCCTCGTTCTGAGCAAGTGAATGGCTCAATGAGCCATTCACTCGTTAATATATTGTTGTATAAATTTTGCCGTACGTACAGGTAACTCTTGCGGGTTCAGTACAAGTTTTTAAAAATCGAACTTTTTCTCAGGCCACGCAATCGCCGGAATACCGCCAAGGCGCGGGCTGGCAAACAGGTGTCCCTGGAACTGAGAAATCCCGGCAGACTCCAGCCACATCCACTCTTCCGCCAGCTCGACGCCTACGGCACAGAACTGGATCTCCAGCGAGGCGCAGCACTTGATTATCGCCTGCACGATGGCCTGACGCGGGCCGCTCTTGTGCACGTTGGCGATTAAATCACGATTAATCTTAATTCTGTCCGGCTGGAACTCGGCAAGCAGCTGTAGCCCGGCAAATCCGGCCCCAAAGTGATCGATGGCCACGCTGATGCCGGCGCTTTTGAGCTGTCGGACCGCACTGGTAAACTCTTCGAAACGCGAGATCGCCTCACGCTCGGTAAATTCAACCACAATCTGCTCCGGCACAAATCCGTTCGCCTCGATTGCCGTAAGTAAAAAATCCACGGCTCCGGGAACGTTCACCAGCGTCATCGGCAGCAGGTTGATGCACAGCGTTTGATCCTGCAAGCCCAGCGCGCTGGCCATCGACAGCGCCACCTGCTTGCTTTTCAGATCCGAGTCGTACAGCGCCTCGCTCGACTGGTTAGCAAAGTACGCTTCAGGGGAATCACCGTCGGGCGTGCGGATCAGCGCTTCCCAGGACACCACCTGCTGCATAAAGGGATCGACGATAGGCTGAAACGCGAAGCTACACTCCGCCCCCTTTGGCACGACCGCGGGCTGGGACGACAGCGCCGTCTCTTCGCTGACAAAATCCCAGGAGTCTGCCGGAGGCAGCTCAAAATAGTTCGCTTTTTCAGTCGCCTCAACGAACGTGCGGAAAAACTGCAGGGCACGGTCGCTGTAGGTCAGCTGATACTTTGTCGTGCCTTTATCAAGCACCTGTTGCAGCACTTCGTCCGTGTCGTACTGACGAAGGTCAAAAAGCTCCATACCGGCGTTGCCAAACCGTCGTAAGGGGCCGTGATCGCTCAGCAGCTCGACCACGTTGTGGTGTCGCGGATCCTGGCAGATGAGCTGATAGATTTCCCTGACGTTTTCAGCGGGCCCTTCCAGTAACTGGAAAAAGTGGGTGCCGTTAAACAGCAAAATCCCCGTCACATCGAACTGGCGATTTCTACAATTTGCAGCAGCTACCATGTCCTCCAGCGCTTTCACTGGAACGTCCTCGCAGATATGGCTGCGGTAAATGATGGTCGTTAGCATGCTAATCCTGAAGGTAGAGGGGGTGACCACGAAGCTCGTGGATAGCGCTCTGTTATAGCATATTTATTGCCCAACAAATAATTTACATCTCAATGATTTAAACAGCACCCAGGTAACATTTGGCAGTTTGTACAACTCCAGGTCCCCGCTTCGGATTGTACAATATATTCTCGGGTGGACGCTTAAAATTACTCATCAGTAACACCCTGATAAATAATAATATTATAAAATATATTATAAAATGTTTAAAAAATTGTACATTTTAAATGTACAGATTTGAAAATTATGTATACCTTAAATGTAACGTTACTGATTACAGATTTTTACAGGAGCGAAACATGCACCAGAATGGTTACGTCGCAGACTCAGCAGCAGCCATTGCGCAGTACTTCGAAAAAGCCGCGCTGCCAACCCAGCAGGAAACGTTGGGTCAGGTTGTTGTTGAAATTCTTAGCGACGGGCGGAATCTCAACCGCAAATCGCTCTGCACCAAACTTTTGAGCCGACTCGAAAAGGCCGATGGCCCGGAAGAGGAACAACATTATCACATGCTGCTCGGTCTGCTGTTCGAACGTTAATGTTATGAACAGTGGAGACGCAGACAAACTTATCGACCTGCTTATTGGAGAAGCCGTTCTTTCACTTCTGAAGGAGGGAGGATCCGTGACGTCCGGTGGGTTGATTAAGCGGCTGCGTGACATGCAGGCATATGAACCGGATCCCCGGCGGCGGGAGACGCTGGCGACGGTAATAGCTGAAATCAGCTCAGACACGGTCGCTTTTAAAGGTCGCAGAACCGCGCAAGGACGAACAGAGAGAGAGAGGGAACTCTCCAGTCTAAACAAGACAATGTAGTGCCCTTATTTGGTAATGGAAAACCGTCCGATTCCAAAAAGATACATTGACTACTACTTCACAGCTACGGTGAGAACAAATGAGACAAAATATTCAGCTTCAACCCGAATACCATTCCGCCTTTCTAGATAGCGCGTTGTCGGAGTATTTCCGCCACGCCGGCGATCGCTTTGCTGAAGAATCTGCCATTTTTTCAACTGCGGTACGTTGTGTTCTCGCATCCGAAGGTCATCTGACCAACAAGGCGATCATCCTCTGGCTGATCCAGACGCTGGAAACTACCGATGATGTCGTCAAGGCGGACGTGATCCGTAAGACGCTGGAAATCGTTGTCGGCTATACCATGGACGATCTGTAATTATCCCGCTTTGTTACTGATACCACATCCTGAAGGCTCGCACAGCGAGCCTCTTGTTCTGACCACACTTCATAGCCGCTTAGCTCAGCAAAAGCGTAGACGATTCTGCCCCCCATCAGGCCCGATTATTTTCCAGATAATCACGAAGCAGGTTCGGACGGCTCTTTTTCTCCATCATCCGTCGCAGCAGGACTACCAACTCGTAATCACTTCGCAGGTTAAACTTCTGCATCATCATATATTTGTGGGTAAAGACCGTTTTGTCGCTCATCTTTAGCGCGCTTGCGGTTTGCACAACCGAAAGCCCCCGGTAAAAACTCACCATAATACGAATCTGCTGCCGGGATAAATCCTTATGCCTGCACTCAAAGCAGGATTTTTTACTCCAGGCGTAGTCCGGTAACTGCGTCCTGAACCAGGCGATAAAAAGAGCGCCACAAATACGATCGAGCGATGCCCGGCGGGGGATGAAAATGATGTCCTGAAAGCAGGAGGGCAACGCGGTAAATCGCAGCTCATCGTCGACCATCCCAATCACAATCCCCTTTTGCCGGGACAGCAGCTCTGGAAAACAGGTCAGCGTCTCACCCTGGCATAATGAAAGGACGATGATATCGGCCTGGCTGACGTTGTCATGGGTCAGGTCGAGGGTAAAGCGGATACGATGATGAAAGTTATGCGCAAAAAAATCTTCGAAAAAATACCGTAGCCCCGCCTGGAAAAACAGATCGGTTTCCTGAATCAGAATCGTTAACATCGTTGATACCCACGTCTTTTATGAAGGCTATTTACCGGCGCTCAGTTGTACTGCATCGTCATGACAACCACTGCACTGATGCTTCCCGGCGTGACGCCACCGGCCACGGATACCACCGAGGCCTGCATGGGCAAGGTCGCGGTTCCGTCTGCAGCAACGGTTTGGCTCATAGCGGAGCCTGTTCCCTTCAGCGTACCGGTTTCGGCGTCACGCATGGCAATCGCCACGCCGGTGGCCGAACCGCTGTTCCTGAAGTACTCCGCGCCCGCCATGGGATCGGGGGTGCCGGTAAACGAGACCGTCACGCCGCGCGTTCCCGACGGGCACCGGGTGAAGCGGAGGCTGAACGGCACCGGATCCGAGGCCGAGCCCGGCATCGCCAGGTTGGTTGCCTGAATATTGCCCAGATTAATATCCAGACTGTTATTTCCTTCATTAAAGATACACGGGGAGGCAACGATATTTCCGGTAACGCTGACGTTAACGCTCTCCCCTGCAAATACGCTACAGCTGATTAAGACGGCGGCGTGCGCAACCGTGCGCAGTATATTCATCGCTTTATCCATTACTGGTACGTTAAATCAAGGGTTGCTGATGCGTTAGCTTTACCGGTAGTAACAGTAGGCTGAGTCTGATAATAACGTGCGGTTACAGGAAAGGTTTCCTGACCACCAGCAGATCGTTTCAGAACAATTCGGCTGTTTAACTCTAGCGGGGCCCCATTGTATAATAATTGCACGCCGACACCTTTCGCCACATCCACATTCCCCTGTCCAGTCAAGGCTAATACGCTTCTGGCACCTGCGTCAGGGTTTTGCGTGCCCTGTAACATGACGTTGATATTAGCGTTGGTGTCGCAATCAAGGCCTAAATTCTGCGTATTTTGCGCGCCAGATGGAACTGTACCTACCGTACTTCCAAAACTCGCTGCTGAAATATCGCCTAAAGGAAAACTTAAATCAGGCGTTTTGATTGAACACGCTAGTTGAGTCACATGATTACCTGTAAAGTTGACCGTTAACGATTGAATTCCATCATCTCCATATGCCTTTGCCAGTAATCCAGAACCGATCGCGCCTGAGGTGATTTCGCCCGTCTTTATTAAAGTGACTTCCAGCGGAGCAACAACCGTGACTGTCGGTGATGATACTGAATACTGTCTGATTTTTGAAAAATACCAACCTGCAGACGTAAACCTCAAGCCGATCCCAACGCCGGGGACATTCGTATTATAATAGTTAGGTATTGTCGAAGGATTACTAAACTTAATCATCTCATACGTTATCGTCCCCGTGCCTGTACAATAATCGATATCACCCGTCCCATTGGTAATAAAACTACTTATCACGGTTCCTGCTGGCGCGTCACGTTGAACGTATACCGCGGGCTGCTGTATGTTAAACGGTTGCGCTGGTTCAAATCCCTCTCCCTGATAGTTACAGTCTGCTTCAACAGGCACAGAACATAACCATAAGAATGAAGGAATAAATCGCCAACGCAGCCTATGTTTATTTTGATAACACATTATTCGTCCTCAACTACAATTAAAAGCAACGACAGAAATAGCGGTAAATTTATCTTTTTCATTGATTCTGTAGTTGACCCGACATTGCTCTGAATCTTCATTACCCCATTTCACCAACAACGTTCCGTTTGGGCTCAATCCAGTCAAATAAACCTGGCCTTTATCCCCTACGATAAAACTGCTCTCGCTATTTGCGGCAGTCGCGATAGCGCCAAACGGTACAGGCTCTCCACCGCGGTGATGAAGCGTCATCAACACCCGCATACCCACTTTTGCTACATAATCCGCTCTTACCACCGCACCACGGGTCGGTATCACTGTCTTATTGGTCAGCTCCAGCTCCACGTCATCCGGGAGCGTATCGGTTCTCAGCGCCACGTCGTTCTTACGGTACGGCGTCAGGTTGCTCACTGCTGTGTACCCACGCCAGTCGGTTTTTGCCCCGCTCTGATTCTGGATACTCACCCCTACCGCCCCGGGTGCTTTCACCAGCACACTGGTCTCACCCAGCGGTTGCGAGAAGGTAACCCCGTCGGCGTGGGCAATTAATCCACCCTGTAATCCATAGTTCAGACGATCGCTACCCTTGTCATAACCGTAGCCAGCATAGGCCTCACCATAGGTGCCTTTGAAATCAACGCTGGCGTTACCGGTATAGCCCACGGCATCGGTTCCATGGCCTTGCTGCACGTTCCAGCTGAGAGCGTTGTTCTCAAGCGCAGTGCCGTTCAGTCCAACGCTGTGCGTAGTGCCGTTGTTCTTGCTGGCGTTTATGCTGTAGTTAACCCACGTGCGCGGCAGGAAAGCCTCTAATGGAATGCTTACGTTCAATGCAATCTGCCGATCTTTGCCGTAGCGGGTTGTACGGCTGTAGCTGTCGGTACTGCCATTTTTACTAAAGGTATAGGTGATTCCGTAGTTCACGCTCTGCCAGGCGTTGTTATACCCGGCGCCGTAAGACGCAATGGTTTTATCTGAATTCCAGTAATCTTCACGTACAGCGCTAAGCGTAAGCGCCCCCAGGTTCTGACCAATATTCTGGCTCATCGTCAGCTCAGCGCGGTTGCGACGGCGATTCTGTAATGCGCTATTGTCACTATAGTTATCCAGGACTTCCTGCATGCCGTAGTAGCCGCTGGTTGAATAGCGGTAGCCAGCAATGGCGAAATGGGTTCCCGTCCCGACAAAGTTCTTGCTGTAGCGAATACGCCAGGACTGCCCGCTGTTTCTCTGCATGTTCTGTGATGTTGACCACGCCTGGGTTACATCCGTTGAGAAGGCACCAAAGTCGCCCAGGTTTTTACCCATACCGGCAGCCAGAGAATGATATTTACTCGCTTCCTGGAGACCGCCGTACAGGGTCAGGCCAAACGGCAAGCCGTAGATCCCGGTCAACTGGCTGAACAGGGTTTGATCTGCATCGTTGTCAGAGGAGCGGTACTGGCCTCCGGTTATAGCAAACTTGAAGCGCCCCTCTCGCTGTAGTACCGGCAATGAAGCAAAGGCCACGCTGAAGCGCTGCTCGCTGCCGTCACTTTCTTTCACGGTGACATCGAGATCGCCCGCACTTCCAGTTGGATAGATGTCAGTAATTTCGAAGGCCCCGGGAGCCACGTCGCTCTGGTAAATCTGATAGCCATTCTGGTGAATGATCACCTGTGCATTGGTACGCGCAATACCGCGCACCACTGGGGCATAGCCTTTCAATGAGTCCGGCATCATGTCGTCGTCAGAGGCAAGCTGCACGCCGCGAAAGGGAATACTGTCATACACGTCCGCCTGAGAGGCACCGTCCCCGGTTGTGAGCTGCGCTTTTAGTGGAACGATCGCCCGCTGAGCGTAGACGTAGACATTGTCCCATTTTCGGTTTCCGTTGCTATCGCGGATCCAGGTGGCATAGTTGCGGATCCGCCATGAACCGACGTTAATCCCGGAACGCAGGTTGGCGTACAGGCTGTTAGCGTTGCTGCCATGTCCCCAGTTATTCGAGCCGCTTAGGCTGTAGTTAAGCAGCGCAGCGGCGATCCCTTCATCCCACATTTCTGGCGGCACGTATCCGCGTGCCTGCGCTGACAGCGCCGCCTGTGGAATACCGATCGCCAGTTGCTGTGCACTGAAAACGAGCTCGGTGGAAGCCTGAGGGATCGCCGATAGCTTCGCACATTCCCCCCCCGAAGCCAGATCGGGAAATAGTCCGGTTCTAATTCCCCAGCTGTTGAGCTGTGCCACGCTCAGGCAGGGCTGCAAAGTCGTCTCGCCTTCTGCATTTTTTACCGCGTCGAATTTGATCTCACGCGTATCGACAATCTGCCCGCCGATAAGAACATCAACCCGATACGTGCCGGGCAACTGGGAGCCGGACTCAAACGCAGAGAGGTCAGCCCCCTTCATGCCTGGATTATCAAGCACAATCAACTCCGGGTTAAAATATTCATTTGCATAAGCAGCTGAAGCGAGCGCAGTAGCGATTAAACAAGCAAGGGCCGCCAGTTTAAATAAAACTGCCTGCTTATTAAGCTTATTCACCACGTTGCTCCATCCGGACGAAATATAGGTGTTCTGTCACAGCGCCTTTGAAAGGCTGGCGTTATGTGCCTTTCCGACACCACCGTAATCGTTTATAATTTTGAAGGTTACCGTTTCACCGGTAATGCCTTTCGGCAAATCAAATCGCGCGCTAGCCCCTGGAAGCACATAGGTTACGTCCTCAAGCTTTTTACCATTGATGCTGATTTCATTGAAATTCATGACTACCTTCGTCGGGTTAATTACCTGAATCTGACTCCCGCTACGCCGCCAGGTTAAATTATCTGCGAGCTCATCTGGAATGACACCTTTCAGCGCAGCTGGACGGTAAATGAGCTTAATGCGTGTTTTCACCGCTAATTGCAGCGCGTTATTTTTTCGCGACGCAGCAGGAATAGATTTAATGTTTAGCCAGTAAAGTGACTCTTTATCATGAGCAACTGAACCCGCTAATACGATACGCTCCACGTTCTGCTGCCCTTTATCAAGGCGATACAGCGGTGGCGTAATAATAAAAGGCGTTTTCTCAGCGCTCCCATTTTGCGATTCCACCCACGACTGAATTAAATAAGGCGATGAGTCCGGGTTAGTGACGCTAACAGAAGATTCCTTTTTATTGCCATCATAAACGACACGCGTCCCTCCAATTATCACGCCAGCATTTACCTCTGAGATACCGACAGAAAGAAACACGCAGGCAACGACAGTTTTACTCAGAAAATGCATTTTATTCCTCAATAACGAAGGGGCCGAACAGACCGGCCCCCCAAGGCTTCCGTCAGGAAAAATCAGTTATAGACGACGGAGAAATTAGCCACAGAATTTGCGGGGCCAGCCGTTACCGCTGACGCCGTTGAAACGTACTGAGCGTAAAAGTTCAGCGTATTGTCAGCCGTGCTGCTGAGCGCGTAGGTATAGCCGTTGCTGCCGTGTAACGGCAGGTCGGCTTTGTCTGCCGTCATCAGGTTAATCGCCACCCCTGTTGCCGCGCCCGCCAGGGAGGTATCCACCGCCAGCAGGCTGGAATTGGTTAGATCCGGCGTACCGTCAAAACGTACTTTTGCACTGTTGACCGTCACCGGGCAGTTTTTCAAAATAATATTGAACTGTGTCGCCGCCGTTCTGGCACCCGCTGCCGAGAATTCCGTTTTATTATAATCGCCCAATACCACTACCTGATTCTGCGATGCCACATCGACGTCGCAGGCGGAATCCAGAATATTACCGTTGAAATTAACGGTGCCGGCCGCGGCGAAAACGTTGGTCATGCTCAGTAAAGAACCTGCCGCAAACATTGCCATCATCAAATTTTTATTCATAGTGCTCTGTCCTGTGTCGCTTTTATTGACCACTTATATTCAGGCAAAAAACATAATGCCCGTCGATGAGTTAAAATTTATACAACTCTATTTCGGCGCACAATCAATTTTAAGGTCTAGCTGTAGACCTCCGTTTAACAAAAACAAAACACATTCATGCAGAAATAACGTAAGATTCTTTTCCCCGGTCTACTTTTAGACTTGAGTTAAAAGATTTTATAATTCAATAAATTAATTCTGGAATACGGCCGAGTCTATAATTAGACCCGCTGAAAACGTTCCCTGACTTACTGTTTTTTAAGATAATTCTCTATACCGATCAAAAAATGATCGCACCAGTGAGTGAGGTCTCTTATGAACACCCGAATCGCGCCTGAGTCGGTCAAGGAAATATCGACGGTGGCTGGCGCTAAACCTGTTAAGCACATTGAAAAAATCATCGACAGCGTATTTCTCCATGCGGAACGACGCATTATGGCTAAAGGGGACGTTATTCATTATTACTCCGGCGAGATCCGCCTGTGCTTTTTGCTGTTACACGGCAGCGTTGCGCTGCACCGTCGCGGTGACGGCATCGTGTTAAATTCTGAATCAGCGCCATTTATTCTCGGCGTAAGCAGCCAGTTTTCTTCAGAACACCTGTACGTCCGGGCGCTGGAAACGTCCGAAGTGGCCAGCGTTTCGCTGGAGCGCTTTAACAGCGTGGTGGCGCAGCAAAATTTGTGGGAGCCTTTCTCGAACCTGCTGATCTATACCGCATCGCGCGTCTATGAGCATTGCGCCCAGATATCGCAGATGTCGGCCTACGACATTATCCGCTTTCAGCTCGTCGAGCTGATGCAGGAGCCGGAGGCAATAAGACAGAGTATTACCGCTGCGGCCTATATCAAAAGCCGGACCTACCTGTCGCGCAGCGGCATTATGCGGATCCTGGCGGAGCTGCGGACGGGAAAATACATCACCATGGAGCGTGGCGTGCTGGTAGCGATCCATCACTTACCCCGCAGGTACTGACGCGCTATTTATATCTGGTGAAGGCGTAAAAGAAGAGCGACACTATAGAGAGTTCAGTCTTTTTCCAGGTTTACGCTATGTTGTCTGATAAGCCATCGCATCGCGGATCTCCCTATGCAGAGGAGCTCATTTCTCACTTACGGCCGCACTGCACCCTGCACAAATCCGGGCCCGGCGAGCAGTTCGATCTCCAGGTCAACGGCCAGAGCATGTGTTATTTGATCCTTGAGGGAACAGTCGCGGTATACAGAAGAAGCGACAATATGATGCTGTCGACGGCCCGCAGCCCCGCCCTTTTTGGCCTCGCAAACCTGACTGACGTCTATTTCAACGATTATCTTCGCACGGTGACGCCCTGCCTGATCGGCGTGCTCACAACCGAGCGGGTGGCTGAAATCATCAAAGAGAACGCGCTATGGGGGCTGCTCTCTAACCAGCTGATGTTCGTCTATAACCGCCTCTACCACAACGTTATGCCGAAAGGCGCGCCCACGGCCTACGAGATGATTCGCCAGCAGCTGATGAAGCTGATGGAGGAAGACGACAGCTACCGGCGCAGCGTGCCGGCAGAGAGGTATATCAGAGATAAAACCCAGCTGTCCCGAAGCGGCGTGATGCGCATTCTGGCCGACCTGAAAACGGGCGGATACATCGAAATGGAAGAAGGCAGGCTCATTAAAATCAACAAACTTCCCGCCAGATACTGAATGGCAGAGACAAAAAAGGCCGCTTCGCGGCCTTTTCTTCAGTGCTTAATGGACGTGAACGCCCAACCGCCAGGCAAAGTAGATCTCTTCTTTCAGCTCGTTTGAAGAGAGCGCCAGCAGGTCCGTAAACTCCAGCTCAAGCTGTTTCAGCTTTTTCAGGTACTGTGCCGGAGACAGGTTGCTGTTATCGCGACGTAAATATTCAATTGCCAGCCGTGTTGGGGTTATTTCAGTATCCATGATGTCCTCGCTTATGTATAAAACGCAACCAGTATATCACAACCAGGTGGCTAATTTTTGACCAAAAGCAAGACATCTGGAAACTTTACACAACTGCCGTCGTTAGCCTGGACGAACAGCACAGCCGCTCCTGCTCATCCAGAATATCAATCTGCCACACCTGATGACGGCTTCCGGCGTGCAGCGCGCGGCAGACGCCGCGTACGCGCCCGCTGCGAACGGAGCGGATATGGTTGGCATTAACCTCCAGACCTACCACCTTCTGCTCCCCTTCCGTACACAGATAGCCCGCGACCGACCCCAGCGTTTCGGCCAGCACGACGGACGCGCCGCCGTGCAACAGGCCAAACGGTTGATGGGTTCGGCTGTCTACCGGCATCGTCGCTTCCAGCTCGTCGTCGCCAATGCGCGTGAAGCGGATGTCCAGCAAACCGACCATGTTCTCCGCGCCCATGGCGTTTAAGGCTTCCAGCGTGACCGCACGTTTCCAGATCATCCCATTATCTCCAGTAAAGCCTGCAACGGATGGCGTACGCCGTTACCCTCCACGCGTTTGACCTGACTGCGGCAGGAATACCCCGTCGCCAGACAGCGGTTGCGCGGCAGGCGCTGCATCGCCTGATGCCAGGACAGCTCATAAATACCGAGCGAGCTGGCGTGGTTTTTCACTTCATGCCCGTAGGTTCCGGCCATACCGCAGCAGCCCACGCTGACGCTTTCCAGCTTCGCGCCAAAGCGGGCAAAGATGGACGCCCACTGGGCAGGCGCCGTCGGCAGCGCGGTAACTTCGGTACAGTGCCCAAACAGATACCAGGGTTCACCGCTGGCTTCCTGAGGCGCCGTTTGTTCCAGCACCCCAGGCAGCCATTCGTGCACCAGCAGGACGTGAAAATCACCGCGCCTGTCGCCGAGCGTCTGCCTGTACTCATCCCGGTAACAGAGCACCAGCGCCGGATCGACCCCAACCATCGGCATGCCGAGCTGCGCCACGCGGTTCAGGAAGTCAGAGGTCTTGCGCGCGGTCTTCGCAAAGCGGGTCAGGAAGCCCTTAATGTGCTGCGCCTTGCCGTTCGGTGAGAACGGCAGCACGACCGGCTGATAGCCGATTTTTTCGGCCAGGCGGACGAAATCGGCCACCACCTGCGCGTCGTAATAGCTGGTAAACGGATCCTGCACCACCAGCACTACCTTCGCCTTCTGCTCCGGGCTTAACGCTTCCAGCTGTTCCAGGGTCATGTTCGCCGAGCGGTGTCCCACCAGCCGACGCTGCAACGATGGCGTTGACAGCAGCGGCAGATCCACCATGCCGATATGTTTTTCAGAGACCCTGCGCACCAGCGGCTGATTGATAAAGAAATTAAAGGTCTTCGGCGCGCGCGCCATTATCGGCGCGTAGCTCTCCACCGTCGCCACCAGATGATCGCGCATCGGGCGCAGATAGCGCGTGTGGTACAGCTGGAGGAAGCGCGAACGGAACTCCGGCACGTCAATTTTAATCGGACACTGTGTCGAGCAAGCCTTGCACGCCAGGCAGCCGGACATCGCCTCTTTCACTTCGTGCGAGAAATCGTATTCGCCTTTATTCGCATGCCAGCTGTTGCGGGTGCGTTCGATAAGCCCGCGCAGGCTGGCGCGTTTTTCCGGCAGCTCCTGCTCCAGCCTGAGCGGATCGATGCCGCGATCGGCCAGCAGGCGCAGCCATTCGCGCACCAGCGTCGCACGCCCTTTCGGGGAGTGGATACGGTTGCTGGTGATTTTCATTGACGGACACATCGGGCTTTTCACATCGAAGTTGAAGCACAGCCCGTTGCCGTTACACTCCATTGCGCCGCGCCAGGAGGAGCGGACCGCAATCGGGATCTGGCGGTCATAGGTACCGCGCTTAACGGCGTCTACCTGCAGCATGGGCGCATCAAGGCCCTCCGGCGGGCAAATCTTACCCGGATTGAGGCGGTTATCCGGGTCGAACGCGGCTTTAACCTTGCGCAGCTCGGCGTAGAGCTGCTCGCCAAAGAACGCCGGGCTGTACTCGGCGCGGAATCCCTTGCCGTGCTCGCCCCACAACAAACCGCCGTATTTTGCGGTGAGGGCAACCACCTCGTCGGAGATCTCCTTCATCAGGATCTCCTGCTGCGGATCGCACATGTCCAGCGCCGGGCGTACGTGCAGCACGCCGGCGTCAACGTGTCCGAACATGCCGTAGCTCAGGCCATGGCCGTCGAGCAGGGCCCGGAACTCCACGATGTAATCCGCAAGGTGCTCCGGCGGCACGCAGGTATCTTCCGCAAACGGAATCGGCTTGGCCGCGCCTTTGGCGTTGCCGAGCAGCCCCACCGCCTTTTTACGCATCGCGTAGATACGCTCAATGCCGGAGAGATCGTTACACAGCTGCCAGCCAATGACGCCGCCTTCGCCCTGAGCAATCAGCTCGTCCAGACGCTGGCAGAGGGTATTTACCTGGCTCTCGATGAGCTCTGCGTCATCGCCGGCAAATTCGACGATGTTCAGGCCAAGCATCTCTTTATCCGGCACGTCGGTAATCAGTTCGCTCACCGAATGCCAGACGATATCTTCCCGCGCCAGATTCAGCACTTTTGAATCGACGGTTTCCACCGACAGCGCCCGCGCCTCCACCATAAACGGCGCGTTGCGCAGGGCCGAGTCAAAGGAGTTGTATTTGACGTTTACCAGGCGGCGCACCTTCGGCAACGGGGTGATGTCCAGCCGCGCTTCGGTGATAAAGGCCAGCGTGCCTTCTGAACCGGTCAGCACGCGGGTGAGATCGAACTGGCTGAGGTCGTCATTAAAGACGTGACGCAGGTCGTAGCCCGTCAGGAAGCGGTTGAGCTTAGGGAATTTTTCGAGGATCAGCTCGCGATTATCGCGGCAGCGCTCCAGCACGGTGCGATAAATGCGCCCGCTGGTGGTGCTCTCGTTTGCCAGCGTTTCGGCCAGCTCGACCGGCATCGGCCGGGTGTCGAGAATATCGCCCCCCAGCAGCACCGCCCGCACGCCCATGACGTGATCGGAGGTTTTACCGTAGACCAGCGAGCCCTGCCCGGAGGCATCGGTATTGATCATCCCGCCAATCGTCGCGCGGTTACTGGTGGACAGCTCCGGGGCAAAAAAATAGCCATACGGTTTTAAGAACTGATTCAGCCGATCTTTGATTACCCCCGCCTCCACGCGCACCCACCCCTCTTCAGGGTTGATCTCAATGATGCGGTTCATATAGCGGGACATATCGATGATGATGCCCTGATTCAGCGCCTGCCCATTGGTGCCCGTACCGCCGCCGCGAGGGGTAAAGACCAGAGTCGCGAAGCGCTCCTGGGACGCCAGGCGGGCGATGAGCGCCACATCGGCGGTAGAGCGCGGGAAAACGACGGCATCGGGAAGAAGCTGGTAGATACTGTTATCGGTCGCCATCGTCAGCCTGTCGGCGTAGCTGGTGGCGGTATCACCTGTAAAACCCTGTTGCTCCAGTGCCTGCAAAAAATTAAGCACCAGCTGAACGACGCCAGGTGCCTGAGAAATCTGTGGGATCATTACTGTCGACCCTAATTAGAGTGGTGGGAATCGTTTGCGTTGTATCACAACTTTTTATCACATTTTTTTCTTATACGCTCAGCAGAATTACAGGCAGAATTCGCCTGTCAAAAATCGCTGAGATCATTAATGATTAAAGAGATGCGGTTTACGTTCCCGCCAGCCAGGCTGGCGTTCTTTTAAGGAAAGTTTTATTTATGGTCAACCTTCGCCAGCCCAGGGATGTTGCGCAAATTTTACTGTCGGTGCTGTTCCTGGCCCTCATGATTATTGCGTGTCTGTGGATTGTTCGGCCTTTCGTGCTCGGCTTTGCATGGGCCGCTACCGTGGTCGTCGCCACCTGGCCTTTACTCTTACGTTTGCAGAAGCTGCTGTTTGGTCGTCGCGGCCTCGCCGTGCTGGTGATGACGCTGCTGCTGTTCCTGCTGTTTATCATTCCCGTTGCGCTGCTGGTGAACAGCCTGGTTGATACCAGCGGCCCGGTCATTCGCGCGGTCACCAGCGGGGACATGACGCTGCCCGATCTCGCGTGGCTGAACAGCATTCCTGTGGTGGGCGCGAAGCTGTACAGCGGCTGGCACGGCCTGCTCGAGATGGGCGGCAGCGCCCTGATGGCGAAAGTGCGTCCGTACATCGGCACGACCACCACCTGGTTTGTGGGTCAGGCCGCCCACGTTGGCCGCTTTATGATGCACTGTGCGCTGATGCTGGTCTTTAGCGCCCTGCTCTACTGGCGCGGCGAGCAGGTTGCGCTGGGCGTGCGTCATTTCGCCACCCGACTGGCGGGTAAACGCGGCGACGCGGCGGTGCTGCTGGCCGCGCAGGCCGTGCGCGCGGTTGCGCTGGGCGTGGTGGTGACGGCGCTGGTGCAGGCGGTGCTGGGCGGTATCGGTCTGGCGATTTCCGGCGTGCCGTACGCCACGCTTTTCACCGTCATCATGCTGATGAC
Source organism: Enterobacter cloacae complex sp. 2022EL-00788 (assembly GCF_026627565.1). Taxonomy (NCBI): domain Bacteria; kingdom Pseudomonadati; phylum Pseudomonadota; class Gammaproteobacteria; order Enterobacterales; family Enterobacteriaceae; genus Enterobacter; species Enterobacter cloacae complex sp. 2022EL-00788. The sequence goes on from NZ_JAPNMC010000001.1 coordinate 515,568, forward strand.
CTGCCTCGCGCAGCTTGGCCCGCTGCTGGTGCTGGTCCCCAGCATCATCTGGCTTTACTGGACGGGTGACACCACGTGGGGCACGGTGCTGCTGGTCTGGAGCTGCGTGGTGGGCACCATGGATAACGTCATCCGTCCGCTTCTCATCCGCATGGGGGCCGACCTGCCGCTGATCCTGATCCTGTCCGGGGTTATCGGGGGGTTAATTGCCTTCGGCATGATTGGCCTGTTCATCGGCCCGGTTCTGCTCGCGGTGACGTGGCGACTCTTCTCCGCCTGGGTGCATGAGGTGCCGCCGCCGGGAACCGATCCGGACGTCATCTTAAGCGAACTTGAAGAGCTGGAAGACAAGAACGCGCAGTAAGGGTTTTGCCGGGCGGTATTGTGCCACCCGGCCTACACACTTCGCCATAATACTTAAACGACGCTAAACTATTTAATCTCTGCGCACTGGTCAGACCCGCCTTTTCGCGCCTGATAGCGCCGTTATCCTCAAGAAATCTTTACCTCTCTTTAACTATTGAGACGAATCCGATCGACTCAAAAAGTTGCCATGCCTACTATTAGGACACGGTTATAAATCAACACCTTGATTTATAAGCATGGAAATCCCCTGAGTGAAACAACGAATTGCTGTGTGTAGTCTTTGCCCATCTCCCACGATGGGCTTTTTTTTATCCTTTTTACGTTCAGGCGCGCGTGATATCGCAGCGGCTGAGCATCTGCCACTCGTCCGCCAGCTCCCGCGTCTCCCCGGTCACCTGCACCGTCACCACCTCGCGAATATCCGCTGAGGATGCGCCAACCTGTAGCTCAAACTCCCCGGGCTCGACGATTCGCTTCCCGTCACGGCGCGTGAAGTTGAACATCTCTACGGGCAGGGTAAACGTCAGCGTGGCGGTTTCTCCCGGTGAAAGCGTGACGCGCTGGAAGGCCTTAAGCTCCTGAAGCGGGCGAACCTGCGTGGCGACCTTATCGCGCACATACACCTGCACCACTTCGCTGCCGCTGCGCTCGCCGGTATTGGTGATATCCACGCTTAGCGTCACCTCTGCGCCAACGGGGACGCGGCTTTCCGCCAGGCGCGCCGCTCCCCAGCGGAACCGCGTCCAGCCGAGGCCGAAGCCAAACGGGTAGCGCGCGCCGAAATGGAACGCAAACGGCGTGCCGCCGCTTTTGAGCTTGTGGTTGTAGTAATACGGCATCGCGCCGGCGCTTTTCGGTACGCTCACCACCAGCCTGCCCTGCGGTTCGGCGCGCCCGGTCAGCACATCGGCAATCGCCCATCCCCCTTCCTGCCCCGGCGCCCAGGCCATCATCAGCGCGGCTACCTTATCCTCCAGCCCCTGGAGGTTATAGGGACGTCCGCCGGTCATGACGACGATCACCGGTTTGCCGGTTGCCACCAGCGCGTCAAGCAGCAGCTGCTGCACGCCCGGGAGGTTTAGCGAATCCGTATCCGAGCCTTCCCCCACGGTGCCGCTCTGGAATAGCCCGGCGAGATCGCCGACGCAGGCTATCACCACGTCACTCTCTTTTGCCGCGCTTACGGCCTCGGGGATCAGGTCCGTGCGTCGGGAAACCGGCGATTGCTGCATCGGTTTACCGCCGCTGTCGCCCGGAAATACCGGCGCCCCCGCCATCCGTTTTTCGATAATGTGACACCCTTTCGCGTAACGAACCTGCGATGCGCCAAGATACTGCTCCAGCGCCGCGCGCGGCGTCGTTACCTGTGAGGTCTCTTCAACCATATCGCTGATGATCAGGTGAACCGGGAAGCTGTAGCCGCTCAGCAGCGCCAGCGGATCGTCTGCCGTTGGCCCCACCACCGCTACCCGCGGTTTTCCGCTGAGCGGCAAAATGCCGTTATTTTCCAGCAGCGTTATTGATGCGGTGGCAACGTCACGCGCCACCCGTCGGGTCGCCTCGTTCTGCAAATCGATACCGTCTTCATCGGCGTACGGGTTTTCAAACAGCCCGAGGCGGAATTTTTCACCCAGCACCCGCGCCACAATCTCGTCCACCTTATCCATTGAGATCAGCCCGCGCTCTAGCGCCTCCGCCAGATGGCGCGCGCAGTCATCCTTCGGCAGTTCCACATCCAGCCCGGCGTTGAAGGCCAGCGCCGCCGATTCCGCCGGATCGTGAGAAATGCCGTGGTGCTGGTGCAGCAGGCTCACTCCGCCGTAGTCCGCCACGATAATGCCGTCGAAGCCCCACCGTTCGCGCAGCACGGTAGTCAGCAGGAAGTGGTCGCTGTGCCCGGGCTGATTATCAATATCGTGATAGGCAGGCATCACCGAACCGGCGTTTGCCAGCTTAACCGCCATTTCAAACGGCAGCAGGAAGGTATCATTGAGTTCGCTAAAGCCGAGATGGACCGGCGCGTGGTTGCGCGCCCCTTCGCTGAAGGAGTGGCCGACGTAGTGTTTCAGGGTCGCGAGCAGATCGCGCTTATCGCCCTGCAGGCCTTTTACGTACGCCGTGGCCATTACGCCGACCAGCCACGGATCTTCACCGAAGGTCTCCTCCGTGCGCCCCCAGCGCACGTCGCGGGAGACGTCCAGCACCGGGGCCAGCCCCTGCTGACAGCCGACGGAACGGGCCTCTTTGCCAATCTGCTCCGCCGCGCACTGCACCAGCGCCGGATCCCATGTTGAACCGTAGTTCAGCGAGGACGGAAACAGCGTCGCCCCTTTGCACAGCAGCCCCACCAGGCACTCCTCGTGAAACAGCGCCGGAATGCCGAGCCGCGTCTCTTCCATCATCATTCGCTGCAGGCGATTGGCGGCACGCACGCCGGTTTTCGCATCCACAATGTGCGTCCCGAGCGGACGGGTGATCTGACCCACGCCCAGCTTCAGCCTTTCGCCAAGCGAAGCCTGTTCGCTTACGCCTGCAAACTCGTCGCTTAAGTCGCTGCGCTCGCGGTGGTTGCCGCTTTCGTCAAGGATCAGCCAGTACGCGTGCATCTGGGCAAATTTCTCTTCCGGCGTCATGCGCGCCAGTAAATCGGCGACGCGCTCGTGTACGGGACGTCCCGCGTCCTTGTAGATCACAGTCATGGTTTACTCCTGTAGTGCGGATTGGGTTGCCGGGCTGGGCTGCCCTGCATCGTTTCGAATGTCGCGCCTGCTGGCCAGCTCACGGGCAATGGAATCCACCAGCCTGCTGTTGAGTTTGTAGACGGCAAGGAGCGCCACCATGCAGAGGAACAGCGCGCAGGGGATCAGGGTGAACAGCGCGTTGATGGTGGCGAGCACGTGGGGCGCCTGGTTTGCCTGCCCCGGCGCGTAGTCCACCATGCCGAGCACCCAGCCGACCACGGCACCGCCCAGCGCCAGGCCAAACTTGATGGCAAACAGTGCGGTAGAAAAGACCAGCCCGTCCAGACGGCGGCCGCTACGATGCTCTTCGTAATCCACCACGTCTGAGAACATGGTCCATTGCAGCGGCGTGGTCAGGTTCTGAATAAAGCTAAAGACAATATTCAGTCCGAATATCAGCCACACCTGAGAAGGGGGAATGAAGAAAATCAGTGCGCCAAAAATAACGAAGGAAATAATGGTCCACTGGTAGGCGCGAACGCGATCAAATTTCCCCAGCAGGCGCTCCGATAATAATGCCCCGCTTAGGGAGGCCACCATGCCGGAAACAATAAAGGCAAAGACCAGCTCCGGGCGCAGCAGAACATAGTTAACGTAATACATCGTGGCGGAGCCGCGCGTCACGACGGCGGTTAACAGTAAAATATTAAATACAAAAACAATTCGCCACTGGCTGTTACCGGCCAGCAGTTTTAAATCCGTCAGCATCGAGCCGGAGGTATCATTACGCGGCGAGTAACGCTCCCGGGTCATAAAGAAGCAGCAGAAGAATAAAACAATGCCCAGCAGCCCCATCAGGCTCATGGCATAGAAATAGCCTTTCTGCACGTTGCCCTGACCTAATAAAGAGACCAGCGGCAGCGCGATAACCGTCACAATCAGCCCGCCGATAAACGACAGGCCAAAGCGCCAGGATTGCAGCGAATGGCGCTCGCGCGGGTCGAGCGTCAGCGCGCCGGGCATAGCGCAATAGGGCACGTTAATCGCGGAGTAGATTAGGCTCAGGATGGCGTACGTTACGCAGGCGTAGACAATTTTTGCCGTATCCCCGGCATCCGGCACATAGAAGGTAATAAGGCAGCTTACGCCAAACGGAATGGCAAACCACAGCAGCCAGGGGCGAAAACGGCCGTGGCGGGTCTGCGTCCGATCCACCAGCGCGCCAATACAGGGATCAACAAAGGCATCGACCACGCGCACCACTAAAAACATGGTGCCCATAATGGCCGCCGGTAAACCGAATACGTCCGTATAGAAATAAGCGAGAAATAACGTTGCCGTTTGCCAGACCAGCGCGCTGGCCATATCACCTAAGCCATAACCTATTTTATCTTTGGTACGCAGTACAGAGGAGATTGTCATTGTTATTTGCCTTTTTATCAGGTTAAAACGTATTTCAACCAGTTGCATATCGTCCCGAAGGCGGTACGCGGTAAGGCTCAAGTATTAGCAACGCATTGCTCGCTAACAATTGTCTAAATTAACAGATAAATTATGATATTTGGTTTTTTGTATTATTTGTGATGGTGAGCATATTCGCAGGAAAATAAAAAAGGCGAGGACATATATCCTCGCCTTATTCAGGTTAAGAAGGCCTTACTTGTTCAGCTCTGCCAGGCTCAGCCAGGTCTGCACCACGGTGTCCGGGTTCAGGGAGAGGCTATCGATCCCCTCTTCCATCAGCCAGGCCGCAAAGTCCTCATGGTCGGATGGGCCCTGACCGCAGATGCCCACGTATTTACCCTGCTTCTTCGCCGCGCGAATCGCCATGGAGAGCAGCGCCTTCACCGCCTCGTTACGCTCGTCGAACAGCTCAGAGACCACGCCGGAGTCGCGGTCCAGGCCGAGCGCCAGTTGCGTCATGTCGTTCGAGCCAATGGAGAAGCCGTCGAAGTGCTCCAGGAACTGCTCGGCCAGCAGGGCGTTAGACGGAATTTCACACATCATGATGATCTTCAGCCCGTTCTCGCCGCGCTTCAGCCCCTGACGCGCCAGCTCGTCCACCACCGCTTTCGCCTGTTCCACGGTACGCACGAACGGGACCATGATCTCCACGTTGGTCAGCCCCATGTCGTTGCGCACGCGCTTCACCGCCTCGCACTCCAGCGCGAAGCAGTCGCGGAAGCTTTCCGACACGTAACGGCCTGCCCCGCGGAAGCCGAGCATCGGGTTCTCTTCTTCCGGCTCGTAGCGCTCGCCGCCCACCAGGTTAGCGTATTCGTTGGACTTAAAGTCCGACAGACGCACGATCACGCGTTTCGGATAGAAGGCCGCGCCGAGGGTGGCGATCCCTTCCGTCAGGCGACCGACATAAAACTCTTTCGGCGAGTCGTAGCCCTTCATCATCTCGCGGATTTCGTTTTGCAGCTTCGCGTCCTGGTCGTCGAACTCCAGCAGCGCGCGCGGGTGCACCCCGATCATGCGGTTGATGATAAATTCCAGACGCGCCAGGCCTACGCCTTCGTTCGGCAGGCAGGCAAAGTCAAACGCGCGGTCCGGGTTACCCACGTTCATCATGATCTTCAGCGGCAGATCCGGCATGGTGTCCACGCTTGAGCTTTTCACGCTGAAGTCGAGAATATCGGCGTACACGTAGCCGGTATCGCCCTCCGCGCAGGACACCGTAACCTTCTGGTCATCCTTCATGCGTTCGGTGGCATCACCACAGCCGACCACCGCCGGGATCCCCAGCTCGCGGGCGATGATAGCCGCGTGGCAGGTACGGCCACCGCGGTTGGTAACGATAGCGGCCGCCTTCTTCATGATCGGTTCCCAGTCCGGGTCGGTCATGTCGGTGACCAGCACGTCGCCGGGCTGGATACGGTTCATTTCGCTGATGTCGTGGATCACCTTCACCGGACCGGCACCAATGCGATGTCCGATAGCGCGACCTTCGGCCACGATTTTACCCTGCGAATGAAGCGTGTAGCGCTCCATTACCTGACCGCGTGAACGGACGGTTTCCGGGCGCGCCTGCACGATAAACAGCTTGCCGGTGTTACCGTCTTTCGCCCACTCGATGTCCATCGGACGGCCGTAGTGTTTTTCAATCTGCACCGCCTGCTTCGCCAGTTCTTCTACTTCGGCGTCGGTCAGGGAGAAGCGATCGCGCTGCTCCTGCGGCACATCTTCAATTTTCACCTGCTTGCCATGCTCCTGGGTAGGGGCATAGATCATGCGGATTTTTTTCGAGCCCATGGTACGGCGCACCACCGCCGGACGATTGGCCGCCAGCGTCGGTTTATGCACGTAAAATTCGTCAGGGTTCACGGCCCCCTGCACCACCATCTCGCCCAGGCCCCACGCGGAGGTGATAAACACCACCTGGTCGAAGCCGGATTCCGTATCGATGGAGAACATCACGCCGGAGGAGCCCACGTCGGAGCGCACCATGCGCTGAACGCCGGCAGAGAGCGCAACGCCGCGATGGTCATAGCCCTGATGCACGCGATAGGAGATGGCGCGGTCGTTAAACAGCGAGGCAAAGACGTGCTTCACCGCCACCAGCACCGCATCATAGCCCTGGACGTTGAGGAACGTTTCCTGCTGCCCGGCGAATGAGGCATCCGGCATATCCTCCGCGGTGGCGGAAGAGCGCACGGCAAAGGAGGCCTGCGCATCGTCAGCGGAGAGCTGGTTGTACGCGTCGTGAATGGCTTTTTCCAGTTCCGGCTGGAAAGGTGTGTCGATAATCCACTGGCGGATTTGCGCACCGGCTTTGGCAAGCTCGGTTACGTCATCAATATCCGTTTTATCCAGCAGGTCGTAAATGCGCTGGTTTACACCGCTCTGGTCTAAAAACAGGTTAAACGCGTCGGCGGTTGTGGCAAACCCGTTAGGTACGGAGACACCCATACCAGACAGATTTGTAATCATTTCACCCAGGGAGGCATTTTTGCCCCCAACTCTGTCTACATCATTCATGCCGAGTTGGTTATACCAAAGCACCAGCGGTGACGAGCCATTGTTGGACATCGAAACAATCCTTTTGTGATATTTGATCGGAGTAAGAAACACCTGACTACGTATTTATACTGGCATAATTATTTCCGCTAAAAAAACGGTGAATCGTGTAAGCAATTTAAATTTTCAACTTTTCGGACACTTTCCCTGCACTCGCTAACCCGATGATTCCTATAGATTCCGCCAAAAACCATAGAAATAAAGCCGCTATTCAGGAAATGAAATCCACTTTTCAGGAAAATCAAAAACACCATTTCATTTTAAATTCGGATAAGTTCTTTGCTGTGCAATTAACTTTTTTAATTTATGCTTTCAGGCAATTACGTACGCTATTCAGGGTGGATAAAATGGATAATGCTGTCGATCGCCACGTTTTTTATATTTCTGATGGGACGGCGATCACCGCCGAGGTGCTGGGACACGCGGTGATGTCGCAATTCCCGGTGTCGATAAACAGCATCACGCTGCCGTTTGTGGAAAACGAGAGCCGGGCCAGGGCGGTGAAGGACCAGATTGACGCCATTTACCAGCAGACCGGCGTTCGCCCGCTGGTGTTCTACTCCATCGTGATTCCCGAGATCCGCAACATCATTCTGCAAAGCGAAGGCTTCTGTCAGGATATCGTGCAGGCGCTGGTTGCGCCGCTGCAAAGCGAGCTGAAGCTCGACCCGACGCCAATTGCCCACCGTACCCACGGGCTGAACCCCGGAAACCTGACCAAGTACGATGCCCGGATTGCCGCCATTGACTACACCCTGGCGCACGACGACGGGATCTCGCTGCGTAATCTGGATCAGGCGCAGGTCATTTTGCTCGGCGTGTCGCGCTGCGGTAAAACGCCTACCAGCCTCTACCTGGCGATGCAGTTTGGCATTCGCGCCGCTAACTACCCCTTTATTGCCGATGACATGGACAACCTGGTGCTGCCCGCCGCGCTCAAGCCGCTCCAGCACAAGCTGTTTGGCCTGACCATCAACCCGGAACGGCTGGCGGCGATCCGCGAGGAGCGCCGGGAGAACAGCCGCTACGCGTCGATGCGCCAGTGTCGAATGGAGGTCTCCGAAGTGGAAGCGCTGTACCGGAAAAATCAGATCCCGTGGCTGAACAGCACCAACTATTCGGTAGAAGAAATTGCCACCAAGATCCTCGATATTATGGGCCTGAATCGCCGCATGTACTAATATGCTAGTACATTAATCCAGTTTCAGTTATTATGCTGCTTATTCCCGGGGCGGCGCGCCCCGAACTTGAAATCAGCAGGGATTGGTTTAAGGTGATGCCCATCACTTCCCGGTAGTCTGCCGATGAAGCAAAAAATTTCTGAGACATTCCATGAACAAAACCGACGAACTGCGCACTGCGCGCATTGATAGCCTGGTCACACCGGCTGAACTGGCCCGGCTGCACCCCGTCTCCGCAGAGGTTGCGGAGCACGTGACGGCCTCCCGTCGCCGTATCGAAAAAATCCTCAATGGTGAAGACAAGCGTCTCCTGGTCGTGATTGGCCCCTGCTCCATTCACGATCTGGATGCGGCAGTCGATTATGCCAAACGCCTTCAGGCGCTGCGTGAGAAGTATCAGGATCGCCTTGAGATCGTAATGCGCACCTACTTTGAAAAACCGCGAACCGTCGTGGGCTGGAAAGGGTTAATTTCCGATCCCGATCTTAACGGCAGCTATCGGGTGAACCACGGGATTGCCCTGGCGCGCAGGCTGCTGCTGCAGGTCAACGAGCTGGGCGTGCCGACCGCCACCGAATTTCTGGATATGGTGACCGGGCAGTTTATCGCCGACCTCATCAGCTGGGGCGCGATTGGCGCCCGCACGACCGAAAGCCAGATCCACCGTGAAATGGCATCGGCTCTCTCCTGCCCGGTGGGCTTCAAGAACGGTACCGACGGCAACACCCGTATCGCGGTTGATGCGATCCGCGCGGCGCGCGCCAGCCATATGTTCCTCTCGCCGGACAAAAACGGTCAGATGACCATCTACCAGACCAGCGGCAACCCGTACGGGCACATCATCATGCGCGGGGGTAAAAAACCGAATTACCACGCGCAGGATATCGCCGCCGCCTGCGAAACGCTGGCTGAATTTGACCTGCCGGAGCACCTGGTAGTGGATTTCAGCCACGGCAACTGCCAGAAACAGCACCGCCGCCAGCTGGACGTCTGCGATGAGATCTGCCAGCAGATCCGCAGCGGCTCGACCGCCATTGCGGGGATTATGGCGGAGAGCTTTATCAAGGAAGGCACCCAGAAGATCGTGGCCGGTCAGCAGATGGTGTACGGCCAGTCGATTACCGACCCGTGCCTGAGCTGGGAAGACAGCGAGCTGCTGCTGGAGAAGCTGGCTGCGGCGGTTGATTCTCGATTTTAAACCCTTGCCGGGTGGCGGCTATGCTTAACACCCTTCTCCCTCTCCCCGTGGGAGTGTACGGTCCGGGGACATAGTGAACACTTGTTCGGGGACATGGTAGACACTTACAACTAAGGCATAAGAACCCGTTTATGGAGTCGCTTATGCCCTGGGATGCGAGAGATACCATGTCATTACGTA